>DASUYM010000127.1:0-2547 GCA_036377435.1 Propionibacteriaceae bacterium | reverse complement strand
AGAGCAGGCAGACGTCGATCCTCTTGCGGCTGAGATCCAGCCCAGCGTGCAACATGTGTTGGGGCCTCCTTGGTGCTCGTTTTTCGGTTGCACGTCAAGCGTGGCAACCGGGGAGGTCCTTCTTCATGTCAGTCCAAAGCGGCTATTTCCGCTTTGCATGGAAAGGAGCGCTTTCGAACTGGCGCTCGCCTTTCGCGCAATCCAGGAGCAGACCTGCACCAATCGCCGCTCTCAACACTCGCACGCCTCACCCTCCCAGGCCTCGCGGCCTTCCTGGACGGCGAGCACCGCGCTCGGATCTTTCGTGCGCAAAGACCCACTTGATGGCCCTTGTCATGCTTGGACGAACCGAATCCGAAGGGGGCCGAAATGAGTGCCATCGACGAGTTCCTGAAGAACAACGAGTCCTTTGCTGAGGGCTTCGACAAGGGTGACCTGCCACTGCCGCCCGCCAAGAAGGTCGCGATCGTTGCCTGCATGGACGCGCGGCTGAATCCATATCCGATCCTCGGGCTTTCGATCGGAGACGCGCACGTAATCCGCAACGCGGGCGGGGTGATCACCGATGACGAGATCCGCTCCCTTGCGATCTCGCAGCACCTGCTTGGCACGGAGGAGATCATGCTGATTCATCACACCGACTGCGGGATGCTGACCTTCAACGACGCCGAGTTCGAGCAGAAGCTCGAGGAGGAGACCGGCCGGCGGCCAGAGTGGCGCGCACGATCATTTCCTGACCTAGAAACTGACGTCCGTGATTCCATCCAGCGGATCAAGGAAAGCCCGTTCATCCCCAAGAGGGATGAGGTTCGGGGTTTCGTCTACGACGTGAAGACCGGTCGGCTCGACGAGGTCACCTGAGCATCGAAGATGATTCCGTCCCACCTCCAGTCGGTCCCAATCCACGCGGATCCTTGAGACCCAGACGGCCGACACACGGAAGACGGGGTCGAGTGGCGGCTGGCGATGCATGTGACGCTCAGCCGGATTGACTTAGAAACGACGCTGTCAGCTGTCGCTTCCGCGTGAAACTGGGCGCGCAAGCAGTCCCGAGACGACCCGCGGGACTACTGCTTTGGACGAGAGCATCCCTCCGTCCACGAGGAACGGAGGGACCATGCTCACGTCGAGACCTGGCAACAAGGGGCGGCGGTACCCAGCCGATCCGCCACGCGTCGAGGAGATAGTCGCGGTGATGAGGCAAGCCGGCGACAGCCCATTCGGCCGCCGGCTTCGCGGGCTGATCATCGTGCTGTGGCGCGCCGGGGCTGCGGATCTCTGAAGCGCTCGCCCTCGCCCAGGGCGACCTCGAGACTGCCCGCGGCTCAGTGGTCGTCCGTCGCGGTAAGGGCGGTCGTCGCCGGGAGGTCGGGATGGACGACTGGGCCTGGGGACAGCTGCGTCCCTGGCTTGAGATCCGGGTCTCGCTCCCGGTCGGTCCGCTGTTCTGCTTGATCAGCGGCCCACCCACGCCGACCCTGGTCGAGCTCGCAGGCTCGTATCGCACTTCACCAAACCGCCTCCAGGGCTGGCGTTCGCCGCCGGTTTGCCCCGCATCAGCTCCGTCATGCCCATGCGGTCGAGATGGCGAGGGAGGGCATACCTCTCAACGTCATCCAGCGGCAGCTTGGACACGCGAACCTCGGGGTACCTCCATCTACCTGCAGGGCATCGACAGCGGCGAGATCATCGAGACGGTGCGCGGCCAGCGGCCTCCTGTCATTCCGGCGGCGGCAGCTCTTGGCGGCTAGCGCTTTTCGTCCAAAGCGGAACTTGCCGTGCGGCGCCGTGGTGCAGCGTGATCGCTACCGTCGGTCGTTATCGAGCTCACGGCTTACAGGCCCCTCTCCGGCGACCTCCATCGTCACGGCTTGCGGATCCACAACCACCCGCACGCAGGACCGCACATCCACCAAGGCGAGCACCTTGTCGAGCCGCACGAGCATGGCGGCCACGGGCACTCCCACGGGCTCGTCCACGACAGCATCAAGCGTTCGCAGGAAGGCCTTAAGGCTGTCGGCATCTCTCTCGCCGTGCTCGGCGCGACCGCACTCGCGCAAACGCTCGTATTCGTCCTCACCGGCAGTATCGCGCTACTTGCTGACCTGATCCACAACTTCGGCGACGCTGCTACCGCGATACCGCTTGGGATCGCGTTCGCGGTGCGGTCCCATCGCGCCGAGCGTGGGGCCGGTTTGTTCGTGGTCGCGGCGATCTTCGTCTCGGCCTGCGTCGCCGGCTTCGAAGCCGTCCGCCGCCTGGTCAATCCAGAGACGCCCGACCACCTCGTCGCCCTCGCTCTTGGCGGTGCGATCGGCTACGGGGGCAACTGGCTGGCTGCCGGCGTCCGGACACGGGCTGGAAAGCGGCTCTCGAGCCCCGCGCTGGTCGCTGACGGCAATCACGCTCGCGCCGACGCGTACGTGAGCCTCGCCGTGGTCGCAAGTGCGGCTGCCGTTGCGCTCGGTGCATCGGTTGCTGATCCCCTGATCGGCCTCGGGATCACCCTCGTCATTCTCAAGATCACATGGGATTCCTGGCGGACCG
>DASUYM010000126.1:0-18339 GCA_036377435.1 Propionibacteriaceae bacterium | reverse complement strand
ACCGGCGTGCTCCGCAGCAAGGCTCTTCGACAGGGCCTGGTATGCGTGGGCGAAACCTTCCGGCTCACCCTCTAAGAGACGCTCGCCACGGGCCGCCCATGCCGAAGCAATCGAGAACTTCCGCTTGTTGTCATATTCACGGCTGAGCTCGAAGGCGATTGCGGCGGCGCGGGCTGTGTTCCCGTCCACGATGTAGGCCTTGAACGCACGCTCCCTTGCCTCCAGTGCCAAATCGGGCTGGGCGGTGAACCAGGCCGCCTGGGCAAGCGCCTGAAGGTCTGACGCGCCGAGTCTTCCCTCGCGGTCGGCTCGGATCAGGAGGTCGAAGGCCTCCTGCCACCGGTGCCCCTCGAGCGCGTCACGAGCCGCTGCGAGGTCGGCGGAACCATCGAGCTGTTCGATCTCCATCGAGCCGAATTGTCGCACCCGGCGCGCGGGGGGTTGGCATCGGTGTCGTTGTCGCTCCTGGCGGTCTTATCTGAACGGATTTGTGAGTCGCGTGGCGGCGCATGGCCTCTGGAGGCTGGAGTGCAGCGCCAGTGACGCCTTGGGTCGGTGCCGCCGCGATTGGATCGCCTGCAACTGCGGCACCGAATTGTCTGGCATGGCAGTCCGGCATGACGTCTGCTGACTTTCGGTCGTTCTGGCCGTGTCCGAGTTTCACTTCCCGACCGGTCGGCGGAACGCCTACTCCCGGTTTGAACCGTCTGGACGAGATCACCAGGGACCGAATCTGAGCCTCCCCGCAGGACTGACCGCCGCAACCAAGATCACTCGCGAACCCTGCTGTCGGTGAAGAATGTGCGGAGGTCACCTACGACGAGGTCTGGTACCTCGAGGGCCGCGTAATGCCCACCAGCGTCGAACTCAGACCAGTGCACGATGTTGGTGTTGTCGCGCTCGGCGAGCGGTCGGATGGTTTGGAAGTCGTGGGCGAACACCGCGACACCGATGCGTCCGTGACTCACGGTCGGCTTGGCACCGGAGTGGCCTTCGCTGTAGTGGTAACGCACTGCGGTAGCGGAGGTGTTAGTAAGCCAGTAGAGCGAAACCTGGGTGAGAACCTGCTCCACCGTTACCAGGCTCGTTCCGTTGCCGAAGTTCTCAAACAACTCGTTGTAGGCGAGCTGGCCCACGGGGGAGTCCGAGAGCCCGGCAGCAATGGTTTGCGGGCGAGTGCCGTTCATCTGGTTGTACCCGCCCACTGACTGGAACCAACCGAGAAACTCCAGCGCCGCGTAATCCTTGGGACCGAAGTTCTCAAAGTCACTCGGGTCGCCAGAGGGAAAGGAGAACAGCTGCAGCACGTGGGCGCCCAGGAAGCCGGGCGGGTCAATCACCGCAAGTTCGCGTGAGATCATCGCGCCTCCGTCGCTCCCGTGTGCGCCGTAGGACTGATAGCCAAGGCTGCGCATCAGTGTGTCGTACGTTTGGGCGACTCGGGCCATGGTCCATCCCTCCCCGACCAGCGGGGTGCTGAAGCCGAAGCCGGGTATTGACGGAATGACCACATCGAACGCGTCCTCGGGCCGTCCGCCGTACGCGATCGGGTCAGTGAGCGGACCGATCATGTCGAGAAACTCCGAGAACGACCCAGGATAGGTGTGTGCGAGCAGAAGCGGGGTGGCGCCGGACTCTTTGGACCGGACGTGGACGAAGTGCACGGTCTGGCCGTCGACCTCGGTGACGAAGTTCGGTACGGCGTTCATCCGGGCTTCCTGCGCACGCCAGTCGAACTGCTGCCAGGCGGCGACCATCTTCTGCAGGTACGCGACCGGCGTCCCGTAATCCCAGCTGTCATCGGGTGCTGCGACGGGGTAGCGGGTATTGGCGAGGCGGCGCTGCAAGTCGTCGAGCGCCTCAGTCGGGATGGCGATGGTGAAAGGACGGATTGTGCCGGTCTCGCCGGCGGCTGATGTTGTGGTCATGCCTAGAACGTAGGGTGTGTTTAGGACAGCTTCGTTCCGCTTCTAGCAGGAAAATTCACACAAGATGTACAAGACTTCCGGTCGACTACTCGCTCTGCTCGGGCTTCTGCAGTCCCGCACCATGTGGAGCGGTGCCGAGCTGGCCACGCAGTTAGAGGTGAGCGGGCGAACCGTCCGTAACGACATCGAACGTCTCCGACAGCTCGATTACCCCGTCGAGGCGGTGCGCGGACCCGGCGGTTACTACCGGCTGGGGGTCGGCGCGAAACTGCCCCCGCTGCTCCTCGACGACGACGAGGCGGTGGCCGTCGCGGTGGGTCTGCGCGCGGTCACCGGAGTTGGCGGCATACAAGACACCAGCGCCCGCGCTCTCGCCAAGCTGGAGGCCATGCTGCCGCACCGGCTCACGCTACGGGTCAATGCAGTGCGAGACGCCGTGGAGACCGGCCCTGAGAACACCGGCACCAACGCGCCGGAGCCAGCCGTCGACGCAGGACTCTTGATGGCCATCGCGGCCGCCATCCGTGATCACCAAGAGATCCGTTTCCACTACCGGGGCGACCAGAGGCTACAAGTCGAGCCGTACCGACTCGTCAGCTGGCAGCGACGTTGGTATTTGGTGGCCCGCGACGCCTCGACCGACATCTGGTCTAGCTTCCGACTTGACTGGATACAGCTACGAATCCCAGGCGGGCGCAGATTCACACCCGTCGAGATGCCCGGCGGCGACTACACAGCCTTCGTGCTCCGCACTACTACACAGCCTTCGTGCTCCGCACTACGGCCTTTGCAGGCTGGCACGTGCATGTCAGAATCACCGTGCACGCGCCAGCCGCGGAGGTCCTCAATCGGATCAACCCCACCGTCGGCGTCGTCGAAGCCGTCGACGACAACACCTGCGTCCTAGTCACTGGAGCCGACACCGTCGAGACCGTTGCGGTCTACATCGGCATGCTCGGATTCGACTTCACCGCAACCAAGCCGCCCGAGCTCGTCGACCATCTGGCAACACTCGCTCAGCGGTACGCCAAAGCTGTTAAGGAGCCTCATGCTGCGCCCGCCGTCCTCGAGTCCGAGTCTTACGCAGGATGAGCTCGGCCGACGCGTCGGATGTGCCCGCGGTGTGGTCACGTCGGCTTTACGACACACAAGAGACAAGCGCGCCCAACAGCATTTCCGCCAAGGCGGCCATCCCTTGACCAGGCCCGATAAGGAGCGAGGTATGAACTGGGTGTGGTGTTTTATGGACCAGGAGCTTTGGGCCCGATCCGAGCGACATCCTTCCTGCAGCGACTTACTTCGGATCTCCAAGACCTGGTGTGCTGATACTCGCGTCGCGCTCCTGCCCTGTCTTCTACAACGCATTCGACGCAGCCGTCGGGCCGAGCAACCGGCTGGTTGTGAAGTGTGGAAGCGAAGAAGCTTGATGATGCCGGGCGGCCCAACTGACCCTGAGTTCTGTTGTGGCCGCGGCGGCCAAGGTGTCTTGCTGCACCCGACGTCGCATCTCGTCGACCACTTGGGTGCCGAGGCGCACCACATGGAACGCGTCGAGCACAGCGACCGCCTCGGGGCCGTCATGGATGGCGGTCGCTAGTGGATCACGTGGGTAACAGCTGCGACCTGCGGAATGCCCTATCTGCGAAACCCCTTTCAGGGTCTGGCAGGGTCAGCCTGCGGTACCGTACTTCATCCCATCAGGAGGAGACGCGTGGTCGATCTCGACGACGGGCTGCTGGAGGCGGCCAAGACCGGCAATTTGGTGGCGGTGACGGCTGCGCTCGAGAACGGTGCCAACGTTGATGCTCGCGACGCCGGCTCTGGGCGGACCGCCTTGATGACGGCATCAATGCACAGTGCGATTCCAATCATGCGGGCGTTGCTGGAGGCCGGAGCAAGGGTGAATCTTCAGGCACTGCTCGGCGAGACGGCCTTGATTCTGGCTGCCAGCGGCCGGGGCGGGGAATCAATCAAGCTACTGCTGGCACGTGGCGCGGACCCGAACCTCGCCGACCGCGAGAAGAAGACACCGTTGATGTGGATGGTGGACACGCAGTTCCATCGCGGGGTGGACACCTCGGGATCCGTTGCGCCCTTGGTGGAGGCTGGGGCACGGATCAATGACCGGGACGCGGCCGGGCGAACCGTCCTCATGTGGGCGGTCATGGGCCTGGACTCGTTCGATGTTCGGCCCACGGTCCTTGCCAAGCTGGTCAAGCACGGCGTTGATGTGAGTGCCACCGACCCTAGCGGTGAAACTGCCATGTTCGGCCTCGTGCGATACATAGACAACGTCTTGGACCTGGAGAATGGTCGGCGATGTATCCAGGTCCTTATTAATGCGGGAGCCGACCGCAATGCCGTCAACAATGCGGGAAAAACGCCGCTCGCCGTCGTTGACCGGAACAATCCGCTCGTTAGGGAGCTGTTGCGCAGCCTTGGCTTCACCGACTAATCCTGGAGGTTGACTCGGCCGCCTGAGCGTCTGAAGGGTGCGTCCCTGTAGACGTCGATCCCGAGGTCCGCAACGTTCGAGAACACCTTCAAGGTTCAGCGAGAGCGCTACCTGCTTGCCACCCACAGCGCCCAGCTGTTCGACGGCCTTACCTACTTCGGCGCCCCCCGTTAGGTGAGCGCCCGGGTCGGCAACGTCAACGAGGACCGCGCAATGTCGTCTATTTGCTTCCGCTTGGTCGTGAAATCAGCCCAACCTCCTTGAGAGCTTGACTCAGAGGCACTTCTTTCAACGACAATGACACTTCCCTTTTCAAATCCTTCGCCGGGATAAAAAGCTCATCATAGCTCAGCTTACTGAGAAACTCGGCCAAGACGTCCAAGGATGTGTTTTTCACAAAGAGATCAACCATCCCATCTGGTTTGATTTGCCGGCCCTCGTCTGCTTTTAGCGTCACGTGTGGGTTGCCACAAATACACCTGCATCGTTTTGTTTCGTAATCGCGAATGCACGCGCATTGAGAATAACCTGCACAGTCGGTCTCGCAGTTGCACGAAAATGGACCGGGGAAATTCTCATCCTGCAGCCTTTCAACAAATTTCGGCTCAAGCTTGTCGTCCATGACATTCCTCCCTAGCGCCCCACGGCGCCTCAGCTTGGAACTTATCACGGCCTAGCCTTTGTAATAAGGCGACTCCTGGCGACGATCCGGCCCCTTCACGCCGGATCGACTCCTGGCGACGGCCCGGCCCTTTCACGCCGGAAGCGCATGCCCAAGTTGACAAGGGATCCAAGGCGGAAGTTGTAATCACACTTCGAAGCAATCCAGCATCTTGTCGAGATCGGGTTGAAGAAGAACGCGCGATGAATGACTACCTCGCGTTGGCCATCATCATTATCGGGATCAGTCAAGTTGAGAGCCCAGTCCACGTATCAGGAAGATCAGAAATGTCTGCGGCTAAATGGGGAAAGCAGCCGTCGGACACATCGGTGCCGCCACCATTGTCAATCGCACTGATGCATCTTTGCTGATGCCGCGGCGCGAATCCGCTGACACGCCTGGCTGGACTACCGGTGCAGAATTTCTTGAAAGCCTCTCGACCTGCGGCTGATAACACCCCCTGGTATTCGACCGGGTCCTCGATCGTCAGGAGCTCGCGGCTCGTGTCGTTTAGAAAGGCAAGAACGACGGCCAACGTGGGGTCTTGCCGGTGCCGGGTCGGGCCGGTTACCACCGGTCTGGCTTCCCGTTCCGCCCTCGGACGCCCGGCTAACGGTCGCCGTGCGAAACTCCGCCGACTCCCGAGCTCGTAGGTGAACGTCTCGTGGTCGCCACTACTCTTCGGGAATGGCCGACGACGTCATGATCGAAGTTCTGACCACCTCACCGACGGGCCGCAGCAGCGATCAGGCGGCTGCTGCCACAACCCTCTTCCTTGGGAGCCGTCGATCGTGGGCGCATCTAGGCGATCACCGAGCACGCGGCCACCGATCTGCTCGTCGCTCGCCTCAATGGCGGCATCGTCGGCATGGCCGCACTCGTGACGTACCCGCGACCGTCCGGTATCCGCGGAGACCTCGACGATGTCGCGGGTAGGGGAGGGGCTTCGCGGCCAGGGCATTGCACGCGAGCGCTGGACACGATCTCTCTGCTCGCGCACTGACGTCGCCTGCGCACCCTTGATCTGTCATCACGACCATCTCGCGTGGCGGCAAATCAGACCCATGAGCGTGTCGGCTTTGAGCGGCCGGAGTCGCTTATGCGATACACGCCGTCGCCCCCATGGTTGCTTGGCGCGAGTGTATGGGCGTTCGGGTTGACACGTATGGAGACGGTCACTGAGAATCGACTCAGTCTCTCGAGGGAGTGGATCCGCGGATGGCCGAGGAAGCAACGCCTGCAGAGGTCAGGACGGCGATCGAGCGAGCGCTGGTTTTAGATGTCATCCGCAGCCCTGAGTTCGCGATGGGTTTCAGCCGGATCTTTAATCGCGAGGGAGACACGTTCTCCCGTATCTTCTCCCGCGGGGGAGCGGGGCTGGACAAGCTCACCATGCGGGATTTGTCGTCGCTGGACGAGGACGCGTTCAGGCGGTTCACCGAGCGGCTGCGGGTGCTGCAGGAGATGGGATTGCCGGGGCCGCCCGAGGCAGACTAGGCACACCTCGCTATGACGCCGCTGCACTTTGTGCTGAAGACGGCGTCGCGCTGCAATCTCAACTGCTCGTACTGCTACGTCTACAACAAGGGCAATGACAGCTGGCGCGGCCGACCCGCCCTCATGCCCGACCGTGTCTTCGACGCGAGCGTCGAGCGGATCCGCCGCTACTGTGAGCACTCGAGCCAACCCACGGTGAGCGTCTCGTTCCACGGCGGCGAGCCGTGCATGATCGGGTCCGAGCGATTTGCGCAGCGGTGCGCCCGCCTGCGCCGCGAGTTCGGCGACTCCGATACGCTCCGCTTGGTGCTCCAGACCAATGGAACGCTGCTCGACTCCGAGTGGGCGGAGGTCCTCAGGACCTACAAGGTGGAGGTCGGAGTCAGCGTCGACGGGACGCAGGAGGTCCACGACGCCCACCGCGTCGACCACGGCGGCCGGGGCTCGTACCTGCGCGTCCGCCAGGGTCTTGCGGCGCTGGCCGAGGCAAAGGTGCCGTTCAGCATCCTGTCGGTCATCCAGCTCGGCACCGACGGCCTCGCTGTCCACCGGCACCTGCTCGGCCTCGAGCCGGCAGGGATCAACTACCTCTTCCCCGACTACACGCACGACACGTTCGCGGCGGTGCGGCGCGGCTATGGCGCCACCCCGTGCTGGGATGTGCTGCGGCCGATCTTCGACGACTGGGCGGCGTCGTGGCCGCCCGCCGTCGAGGTTCCGCTGTTTTGGAACGTGATCCGCCTGGTGATGGGGGCGGACAGTACCCTCGACGTTCTCGGCAACGACCGCCTGCCGTTCGCGTTCGTCCACGCCGATGGCGCGATCGAGGCACTCGACGTCCTCGGCGTTTGCGGGGCGGACGTCGCCGCCACAGGGCTGAATGTGCTCACGGACGACTTTGCCGCAATCGCGAGGGTCAGCAACTTTCACCGCACGACGATCTTCGAAGGCACCGCCTTGCCGGAGGGGTGTCGGAGCTGTCCAGAGCGCGACAGCTGCGGCGGCGGGTACCTCCCACACCGCCATTCGCGCGAGCGTGGCTTCGACAACCCATCGGTTTGGTGTGCGGACCTGCTCGCATTCTTCAGCTACGTGCGCCGGTGGCTCGATGTGTCTCCCGACGAGACCGCCGCGCGCCGTAGAGCGCTGCGCTGGCTCGCGGAGGAGGCTGTTACCGCGTAACAGTGGCTCACCGGTTCAACGCGTAGGCCTCGGCCGTCCTCAAGTACGACACTCCGAGATGCCGCGGCTCGATCACGAGGACCGGAAGCCGGCCCTCGTGCGGGGTGACCACCCGGCCGCTAGAGGATCGCCGCCATCTTCCGGTGCGAGCTGTCGATGCTGGACGAGCCGCCGCCGCTTGAATGGTCGACCAGCTGGGCACCGACACCGCGCCGTCTCCATCGTGATTATCCAGCAGGCCCGCCGACCGCGTAAAAGACAGACAGAGATACGAAGCCAATGATATCTGCCACGGCAGTCACGTATGCCGACCAGCCGGCGAAACGGCAGAGTTGGCTTGTATTCACCTGATTTGCTCTCTCGTTAAACAATGGGAATGTCGGAGGAAATACTTCGCTTGAGAAGCCTCGGACCTTTTTCATCAATCGCTGAAGAGCTCAACTAATACAGTCGCGAAGAGGCACGTGCCCACACCGTGGTGGTGTCGCATCTTGGCTAGAATCAATTTCAATGGATATCGATTTTCGAGTCAACTGATAAAGAACAAGATTGCCGAATTAATGTACCGCCTGCTAACTCTCCAGCGCGGCAGGCTGTCAATGGCAGCCGAAAACTGACTGTGAGTCTGGGTTCCGCCGGTTCCGCGACGCGTTATCTGAGACTGGTGCCGGTGGCAAGGAGGTGACCCAAAAACTGATCGGCCCGCTGACGGTGCCCTCAATGGGACTTGTCCGTCCTTGCTCCGGCGCCGGACCCGGGCTGTCGTGCGTTGGCCTGATCAGAAGCTTGTCCGCCCCCCTCCGGGTGTGACTCATCACAGTCTTGCCGCAACGTCGCTCGGGCCGGGGATTGATGTCCTTCATCTCAGCTAAGGAGCGAACTGCATGCTGGCTCTCCATCCAGACCTTGACGTCGTCATCGGCGTCGACACCCATAAGGACACCCACACCGCGGCGGCCGTCGGCTCGACGGGCGCGGTCCTGGAGCACCTGACGGTTTCGGCCGATCCGGCTGGGTACCGCCAGCTGATTGCCTTCGGGCAGCGCCACGATGTGACGTTGTGGGCCATCGAAGGCACCGGCAGCTTCGGTGCCGGATTGACCACGGCGTTGCTCGCGCGGTGTGCGCGGATCGTTGAGGTCGACCGTCCCCAGCGGCCGCCACGTCGTGGCGGGGTGAAGAGCGACGATATCGACGCCGTGCTTGGCCGGTGTCTCCAATCCGGTGGATCTTGGCGCTGATGCACCACCCGGGACGATCGGCCGGGCGATCCGGGCACTTGCCTCATCGGGCGAGGCGGACGCGCTGGTAGTCACGCTGGCTGCAACTCGTACCAACGATCTGCCGGGAGCATTGGCAGCGCTGACCGAAGCGGCCGATGACCAGCCCCGTCTGCCGATCGTCGCCGTCGTTGTTGGTGCCGAGTCGCCGCTCAAACTTGGTCGAGGAAATCTCCCTGTCTACGAGCTGCCGGAAGATGCAGTTCGCTCGCTGGGACACGCGTGCCGGTACGCGCGCTGGCGACGGGAGCCCGCCGGCAGCCAGCCGGCTTTGCCTGAAATCGACCGTAATGCTGCTCATCGAATCGTTGCAGCGGCACTGGCCGAGGGCGCCGGGTGGCAACCCGTTGCCGTTACCCATGCGCTGATGGCCTGCTACGGCGTCACGCTCCTGGACACGCAGCTCGCGACGAACACTGAGCAGGCTGAGAATGTGGCTCGAGATTTGGGCTTTCCGGTCGAAGGCGGCTCGGCCTGGGCTTGTGCATAAAACTGAGGCCCGCGTCGTCCGCCTCGGACTCTCCGACGATGCGGCCGTACGCGCGGCGTACCTGAGCATTGCAGGCTCCCTCGACGAAGCAGAGCCCGAAGTTGCCCTGCAGCCGATGGTGCAGACCGGCGTGGAATTGGTCGTTGGCGTGGCGCACGATGCGCTCTTTGGGTCCCTTGTCATGGTGGGCCTGGGCGGCGTATACACCGACCGACGTGCTCGGCGATCGATCCTTCCGATCGCTGCCACTCACTGATCAGGATGCTGCGGCGATGTGGCGCGAGCTACGCGCGGCCCCGCTGCTTACGGGCTATCGCGGCGCGCCAGCCATGGACACCGATGCGCTCGAGCAGCTCATCCTCAGGGTTGCCGAGCTCGCGAAGGACTTCCCAGAAGTGTCAGAGCTTGACCTGAATCCGGTGGTCGCGGTCCCTTCCGGGGTTGCGGCTCTGGACATCAAGATCAAGTTAGCGCCCGCCGAAGATGAACCAGATGCTTACGCCCGGAGTCTGCCTAGCCCAGATGTGCATCAGCCGACTCAATGACCGCCCATTCGGCCTCGCCAATTGGAGCCTTCGCCCTTGAGATGCGCTGATCTTTCAGGCCATGGTGAGCAAGAGGAGGGAGACATTCACCCCGATCATGGACATCAGACTTCCGCCGAAAGCCACGGTGAGTGACTTAAAGCCCAGGCTCGGTGACCGGGTCACGCCTCCCGCACGGGATAGGCCACGAACATTCGTGTCCCCCTCGCAGCAGCAGTTGCAGAAGACCGGGTGGTTCCGGTCGAACTTTTCTAGACGATCGACCGATCGATGAAATGCGCAGGGTTACACGTTTCCGAGAGTGCCGAACAGGGCGCCGTGCTTGGTTGACAACACCTCGTCGAAGGGGATGTCCTCCTGCCGGATGAACCCGGTGCCGGGTAGCCGGCCGTCGGCGACCAGTTCAATGACCGCTGCTGTCGAAGCTGCGGTGGTCCAAGAGATCGCCCGCCAAGGACGTCCGTTGATCTCCAGCGGCTGATAGGCGCGTACGTACTGCTTGCGGTACAGACCCGCGACTGAGCCGCCCACTCGCCCCTCCACGGCGGCGTACAGATAGACGACATCATCGTCGACCGGTGGCTTCGCCTCGACCAAGATCTCGCCGGCCACCTCCGGCTGGCTGCGCATGTCCAGCTCATCGAAGAAGAACCGCATCAGCGAGAAATGGCCGGGATAGCGCATCGTCTTGTAGTCCAGCCGCTGAACCCGACCCTCATACGTCTGACACATCGTCCCCAAGCCGCCAGAGGTATGCGCCGCCTCGAGGTCCACCCCACCGATGACGACCCGCTCCAACTCTGACATCGCCGGCACCGTCTGGCGTCGGCCGGAGCGCAACACCTCGCAATCATTGAGGTACTCATTGACCACCCCCTCAGGTGACCAATTGAAGGCATAGCCCAGAAGGCCCGCGGGGTGCCTCGGCAGCGCCCGACTTTGAGCTCGATCGAACGGATCGACTCGAAGTCTTTGGCCAGCCACGACCCAACGATGCCGATCAGGCCCGGCGCCAGCCCGCACTGCGGCACGTAGACGATCTTGGGATCGTTGGAAGCGAGTTCGAGAACCCGGTTCGTGGTCGGAACATCCTCAGTCAAGTCGAAGTAGTGCACCCCGGCGGCATGCGCGGCCTCCGCGACGGGCAGAGTCAGGTCGTACGGCACGCAAGACACGACCGCGTCGCTCCCCAGCAGGGCGGCTGTCAGCGCCGCCTTGTCGCGGACGTCGAGCATTCGGGATCGGAATGCCACGTCACGCCGCTCGCGGAAGTCGTACGCGGTGACGGCGAAGCCTAAGTCCATGAGCAGCGTGGCGACGAGCTCGCCAATCTTGCCCAGGCCGATCACTCGTACGTCGGAAATCGATTGCGCCATGACTTGAAGCCCCTTCGCTCACCCGCCAAGACCGGCTTACCGTACACCCAATCGCCCGCTTGCCTAGGCAGGCTGGCTGGAGTTCATGGCTCGGACGTTGTGATGGCCTTAGCCTGCGTAGGCACAGCCCGTACGAAATCCCTCATACCCGCGCAGACCGGCAGTCCACCAGAATTGGCCGCCTGTTGGGCTGATGCGGCTCCCGGATCCTTGATCGGGGAGCCCGGGCCCCGCAAGTGCAGCACCCGGGCAGCAACTGTGGTCGCGGCGCCGACCGGCATCCGGCCCGCCGCGCGCTCCGCACGGATCGTCGGCGGTGCGCACAGCCAGCGATTGGGATGGGCGGGCGAGCCTTGGTGCCGTTCACGAGACGGCGGACGATGGTGGGTTTGTCAGAGGTGGTTCTGACGTTGAATCCGCGGTGTGCTTCGTCCAGCACGAGGTACAGCGTGATGTCGTAGGCGGCGATGGTGTTGGCAAGCGTCTCCCAGATCGTCCAGCCCTGCATGTCAGGCGCAGCCGTCGCGAACCCGGTGAGCTGTCCCTGGGGCACAACAGCACGGCCGTTACAGAGCAGGTCTACCGCCAGCAGATCCGCCCGGTGGTCCGGGCCGGTGCGGTGGTGGTGGATGGCCTGTTTGGAACCTTATAGATGCGTTGGCTGAGAGCTCGTCGAGGACGTCTGCCGTGCAGACGTTACCGGCGTGATCAGGTCTGCGGTCCGCAGGTGGGTCGCCACCGGGACCGGTCGCCTCTCCAGAAGCGGCGCATGCGTATCGGAGAGGACGACGACACGCATGGTCTATTGCCCATGGGTGTCCCAGCAACGACGTGCGAGACTGGGCACGTGCTAGGCCGGGTCCTGCCGTTCACCGCCGGTGCGGTCGCCGCGTGCGCGGCGCTCGGCTCGATCGCGAGCGGCGAAGTCCGGAGCCGGTGGTACGCGCGCCTCGAGAAGCCGGTCATCCAGCCGCCCGGTGTTGTGTTTGGACCGGTCTGGACCGCGCTCTACGCCGACATCGCTGTCACGTCGGCGATCGCGATCGACCGGCTGCAGGAGCACGATCGCGCCACGTACGAACGGGCGCTGGCCGCCAACCTGGTGCTGAACGCCAGCTGGAGCTGGGTGTTCTTCCGGTTCCACCGGCTGGGGCCGGCGGTCGCTGTCGCTGCCGCCTTGGCGCTCAGCAGCGGCGATCTCGTCCGCCGCACCGCGGCGGCGGACCCGAGGGCCGCGGCCGCCCTGAGCCCGTACGCGGCCTGGTGTGCGTTCGCGACCGTGCTGTCCGCCGCGATCTGGCGGCGGAACCGCCGCTGAACGCGGACCTCAGCGACCGCGCCGACGACCGCTGAACGCGGCCGCGCTGTGCGTGCCGCTGCTCCTGGTCGCCGTCGAGGCTACGGACCCCCGCGCGACAGACCGCGTCGACTGCGTCCACGCTTGACCCCTGCGAGCCGCGGTTGCCGGCGAGACGCGCCCGGCAAGGCTCGACGACGACCGGGCGAGACCGCCCGTGACCCGCGCTCCTCCGGCGCCAGCTCGGGCAGCACGGGATGCTGGACCGGGTCCAGCACGGGATGCTGGACCCGGTCCACGCCGGTGGTGGTCGGCCGGATGCCAGCCACGCGGACGCCATGAGCAACGTCGGTGTGCTGTTTAGTCCGGGTGTGGGATCCAGAAGGACGCATGTTTCGACGGCCGGGTTCTCGCTGACGCATTTTCGACCGCCGCGGCTCACTCGGACGCCGCCCTTTGCAGAACTCGGCTTCGAGCCGGAGACTGTCGTCGCCCTCCGGGCAGGCATGACTCGATGGCGGGCCAACTGCTTGATGCTGCGGGCATGTCCGCCGAGGACGTTCTGCGGTCCTTCGGCGCACCGACACTGCCGCGACCGGAGGGCCCGGTTCTCCCAGCCTCCGCGATCTGAACGTCACAGGCCACCATCCTGCAACGCGGGTCGAGATGGCCCGTCAGTGGCCCTGCGAGCGTCCAGCGGCTGCCTCATCGCGAGCGCTAATCGGCCGCTGTCTGTGCTGCCACATGAGCGGGCACTCGCCCGGCCGACTATACGAAGTCGGCGGTAGTCGGGTGGAGCCGCCCGGGCCAGGGGACGACGCTGGCCGCCAGGTTGCACCGCGTAGTGGTCGCCGCAGCACTGGTTGTCGCCGTCTGCAGCTCCCGTGGATATCCCTACCGCTCCGGCTCGTGGTCGCGGCTATTCGTGGTGCCTGGCTGCACGATGTCTTGCGCGACGCACCCACTTAGCCGCCATGCGGGACGCGTGGGCCGGTTGGCTAGCGCTGCGAGAGCTTCTCGCCGAGCGGCCCACTCCCAGCCACCAGCCTGTTCGAAGAGGCCCCTGACGGCGACTTCGGCTATACCCGGCGCCGACGATATCGCCCGGCTGAGGCGGTGCCTCCGCCTGCGCCACCGCCGAATGCTATGGACACTCCCAGCATGAAGCCGAAGTCATACCAGTTGCCGTTGTTTTGGACCTCGTAGATGTTGACGTCTGTGGTGAACAGCGAGATCAGGAACGTGACCGGACTGATAAGGCCCTGCCACAGACCCAGCCAGAATCCGGCGGGGTCTGGGCCGGTATCGACCATCTCGTTCGGTCCGGCGGCGCAGGCCGACAACATCAGGACAGCCAGAACCACAACCAGCAGGACGCAGGTACCCGCCTTTCGCATTCAACCACCTCCAGTGTCAGTAGAAGCCACTCCCCGGTAATTCAATCAGGGCGCTTCGTCGCAGGGGCCGAGCGCTTCGAACTGCGCTGCTGCGATTGGTGCCGAGCTTCGTACGGTGCGCTGATCACATCAATCGAGCGGGACAACCGGATGGCCTCCGGAGGTAGACCTAGCGTGCCTCAGGCCCGGCGTTCCTTCCGGCTTCGAGCTCGGCCTCGAGTTCCACTTCGGCCTCGAGCTCGGCTTCGGCCTCGAGTTCGGCTTCGGCGATGGCGAGATCGATCACGAAGCCGAAAGCGTCGGTAAGCTTCCCTGCCGCTGACGCCACCCGCGCCGTACCAACAATGGGTGCCACCGCTACCAGGAGGCCTTGTGTGTCCTCCAATGTCAGCCCCACCTCGGCGGCCGGCTCGAAATTCAACACATACGACACAGTCGGGGCGTCGACGGCCACGAGGGCGGCTAGCCGAGCAAGCATGTGTTCGCGCGCGTTCAGCGTGCCGCGGGCCACCGACACAGCGGTGATCTCGGCGATGGTGTTGAGTACGGGCTGGTCGTCTGACACAGGTACACCTGCTCTCATGTGGTTTGGGGATGGGTAGGTACCGGAGCGGTACACCCAGCCAATCCTGTCAGCACCTGACCACTCGCCATCAGGCAGGGACGACATGCGCTCGGCGTGTCGTCGCTCATTGAGCGATGGTCCACCGGTTGTCGCCCATGAGTTCTCCCAGGGCGGCGCGGTCTCGCCGGGAGAGAGTCCGCGCGGGGCGGCAATCGCGCCGCTGTCGAGGCTGCCGTCACCGCCGAGGGTGGCGGCGAGAAGTCTTACTGCCGGGAACAGTGGCGTGCAAGTAGCGGGCATCAAGCCGGTCGAGGCCACGCTGGAGCCTCCGGCACGGGCTTGGACTTTGTGAGTGCGTCGTTGGGCGGCCCCGGCGCGAGTCGAGGCGCCACTGGGCCGCTGCGTCGAGGACCGGCAGGGATTCTGACAGACATCCGCACGGCAAAGCTATCTGCGGCCGCCATCTCCAGAACGTCGCAGCACTACGCGCCAACCACCGGGCCGCCTCCGGCGCGGGGGGATCGCCGATGTCGATTGGCTCAAATAGACGCGCCTAGGGTGCCGAGATGACCCGCCACAGGATCGACATTTCCCCAGCTAACGAGCCGCCGGATCGAAGGTGCCCTACGAAGTTGCCTAAGTAGTCACCTGTGCCCAGCACACGAACCTCTGGCAAGGGAGATGGAAATCCCGAGCAGAAGAGGATCCTGGGCGCCCACAGAAATGTGGAGAGCTAAAAAATTGACTCTGTCTCTTATCGATCAGGTAGCCCGTGATCCCGCACGGGGACCGCAGACGGTCTGGCCAGTTGACAGAGCGCGGCCACCCGTCGTCCCTGGCCAGGGCTCCCGAAGTTCTTGCAGGGAAATGTGGCGGCATACGCTGCGGACGAGAACGACGATGATGGCATCGTCGGCCTACCGAGGATGGGAATGAAGTATTGTTTCCGTTTGCCGCAATTGGCGGAGCGCTGTTCGCGGCCACGATCGCAGGCGCGATCTTGGGCGCTGTGAGTGGATACGCGGCCGCCGGGAAGAGTCGCAGCGATCTCAAGGAGCTTGGCAGTATCTCGATGATGGGTTTGTCGTCGTCGGCGTATCGGAGATAGAAGACGACATCAAACAATCGACGACGAATGCCGACAAACTGGAGAGCCGGAAGATCAAGGCCGACACTACAGCGATCGAAGAAGACGCCAGAGCCGCCGACGTTACGCAGTCTGTCACCGAGGAAGCTGACACCGAGGACTGAATCCAGCTATACCTCCTTCCAGATTGCTCAAAGTGGTCGAATCCGACACGGCTGAATCGATCAAGATCCGCTCAAGATCCGCCGATGCTGACCACTTTGGCGGGATTTCTTGACCAGCTCATCTTTGGTCACCCGCAAGGGGTGATGACCGCGGGTGTTCCATTGCGGGAAGGTGCCATTGTGACTACCGGCACGGACGGCACTCCTGTGCCGGACAATGCCGCCCTCAGCACGGACGAGCGGGCCGAGCTTCAGCGGCTTCGGGCCGAAGTAGCCGAGCTGCGCTCACAAGCCGCCCGCCGAGCCCGCTGTGAGCGATCAAACCGTAGTCACGGCCCCACCGGCCCGAGTCCGATGGCAGCGGTGGCGTTCCGTGGTCGCGACCTTGCTGCCGCTCCACCCGACCCTTCCCGGTGGGCCGGTAGGCAGCCAACACGTCGACGCTGAACCTGTAATGCTCGGCGAACGCGGCCGCCTCCGGATGCAACGGCACCGCCAACTTCGGTGCGACGTGGCGTTTGATGACGGTTTTGGTGGGGTCGTAGACGATCGAGCCCGGCACCCCACCGAAATGCGCGAAGGCCCGCCGGTGACAGTCCCAGAAAGTGGCCAGATATCGATGTCGGTGCGCAGCCACGCCTCCATCAACGGAATGAACGGGGTGATCAGCCTCGGTTGCGTGCCCGCCCGAGGCGGGTTAGCCGGTGGCGCCGACGGCGCATCCTCGGCCAAATACTTCCGGACCGTCCGCCAATCACAACCGCACTCGCGGCCGATCTCGGCAAACGTCGCGCCAGCAGCATGCAAAGCGCGGAAACGACGAATGTTCATCCAAGACTCCAAATCCAGGATCATGAGCAGGTCACCCTTCGGGTCGTCTACTTGCCGGTGGACAACCGAAGGGTGACCCCACTCAAGGCGAGAAACAGACACAACTCGCCGAGACCGACCTACACGTCAGGCCGTACGCAGAACGACATATGAGGATGTACGCGGACACCGCCACCAGCCGGCATTCAAATCCTCCGCCCGCCGCGACCGCAGCAGCAGCGCCGAGGCCCACCGGGCATAGCCGGTGATCATGGTCAGCACCGGCAGCTGGGCTGCGGTGCGGTCTGCCCGAACGCGACCGGCAGCCTGATCGGGAACCAGAAATCGCACTGCGCGATCTCCCCAGCCAAATAGGTGGTCCGAGACGCCGGGTCCGGCGGCACATAGACCGGCCGCAGCTCAGCCACCCGCCCACTCAACGTGCGGATCGAATAACCCCACCCAATCCGTTCCCCGATCACCGTGGCCGGCATCGTCGGGCAGGCCTGCAACAACTCGTCGACACAGGCTTGAAAGTGGCCAAGAGGGCCTCAAGTGCCGCCTGGTTTGGGCCGACGAACGGGGGCATCCCTCGCGCGACGCCGCGCGGAGCCGCTAGGAAATCAGCAGGCTCGGCCACTTCCCGACCATTGTCGGACCCGATCCGGCATGAGCGAGACGCCTGGACACGTCGGTTCCTTATGACAAGGTTACGGTCACCCATTGCAGAGCTACACCCGCAAAGTAATGGCATCGAAGAACGCGGCCGAGTCACGGTCAATCCGATAAAGCCGGTCGCGCTCGGGCCGGTAGCTGGGCAGTCCCACCCATGCGGTGAACGCTTCTGCGAACGCCTCGAACCGATCGACCCGGGCGTAATCGCTGACTGGCTTGGCCGACCACTCTTCCCCGAGCACTTCGTCGAGGGCGTGGCCCAGCTCGTGGACAACCGTTGCCGTTCGACCTGGCCCAAACGGCAACACAATGGTCGCGCGCCGCGCTGACCTCGGTCGGTGCCTCTGGAGGCACTCCGACACGTACTGGGCAGCGGTCCGGTAGGAACCCCCGTCATCGGCTACCTCGAATTCGTGAAGACCGGCGAACACGGGGTCGCCGATGAAGAAATGCACAAACCTCAGTCGAGTAGCGACGGACTCCGGGAGCCAGTCGAGCGCCATCGAAAGCAGCTCGCCGGTGTCATGGCCTCGAATGCGCTCCACCGTGAACCCTCCCACTACCGGCCGAAGACCTGCGGGTTGCATGTGTGAGACCACCCGGCAATCCTCCCGGCCTCCAATCAAGCGATCTAGACCCCCCCACCGAACCCCGGTCTCTCGCGCTGTCTTCACCGAAGCGTTCCTGTGACACAGGGCCCGAAGTTCCTACTGTCGTACGGATCGCCTTGAGCCGCAATACGCGGCCATGAAAACGCTCGAGCTGTTTCCGCCTTCAGGAGCTGTTCCGCTAGCGATCCTTGGTCGCTACGACCTCGACGATTGTCTTGAGTTTCTTGACGTCTGCTCGCGAGTCAGCACACGCTATGACAAGGGCCGGATCTTGCTCCAATCCTTGATGCACAAGGCATCCATGTCGCGTAGGGCGACC
>DASUYM010000125.1:0-3263 GCA_036377435.1 Propionibacteriaceae bacterium | reverse complement strand
TCACCGGCGAACCCTGGGAGCGCACCAAAATCTACGGTGCTGCGCTACTGGCCGGCATCGGCTTGGTATCTCTGGGCACCGTGCTCGCCGTCAATACCTGGGCGGCCGTTGCCGGGATGCTCGTGGTTGGTTTCGCGATCGCGTATGCCGGTGTCGGCGGCCCGCGGGTTGTCGGTGCGGCAAACGGTCTGCAATTGCTCTACATCATGCCGAGCTTTCCGCCGTACGCCCCGGAGAGTCTTGGATCCCGACTGATAGGTCTGATCCTGGGTGTCGGCCTACTCGCGATCGCTGACCGGGTGCTCTTGCCGCCGCCGGTGCCGAAGCCCTTCCGCCATCGGCTAGCGGAGGCCACTCGGGCGGTTCACGATCGGCTCGTGACGGTTCTCAACTCTGAGGGTGATCGTCAGCCCCAGGCTCAGCCCGAGAGTGCGATCAGCCTGCGGCTCAGCGGCATTCCACCGCTGGAACGTCCGACCGGTCCCGGGCGACGCGACCGCGCAGCTATGCACGCCGTAACCATCCTTCGCGGCCTCGAGGCCCGCGTCGGAGCCCTCGCCGGGCTGACGCTGACCCACCAGAGTCGTGCCACTGCAATCCATAACGAAGGCAGGAAATTGCTGGTCGTGTCGGCTCACAGCCTTGATGAATCGGCGGAAGCCCTTGAGAGCCCCCCTGACCGCCGCGCCCAGACGGACTCCGGATCCGTCGAAGCCGCGCTCGCCGGGTATCTGCGACGACGCGAGGCGGTTGCAGGAAGCTCCCAGGTTGATCAGGACCTACCGAATCGGCTCCGATTCGCCATCGTGACAGAAGAGTTCGCTGCATGGGCGTGGGACTTGGCCGTGGCCACCCGAATCGTGCAAGGCGACCAGGTGCCGGAGCCGCCGACACGATCCATTGCAGAACCGTTCTGGTACTCAAATCGCTCGACGCCGTCGCTGTGGCTCAGACGGTTTCGTGGTCATTTCACTCCCCGGTCCGTCTTCTTTCAGAATGCAGTCCGGTTGGCGGTCGGGCTGGCTGCAGCACGGCTAGTCGCCGGGTTGCTGGACCTTTCCCACGGTTTCTGGATGCTTCTGGCGACACTGACATTAATGCGTACGTCGGTAGCGGCCACACGCTCTACCGTCCTTCCCGCATTTCTCGGAACAACCGCTGGCGGATTAGTCGCCGCATTTTGTCCTCGCCTTGGCCGGTGCAGATTCGGCGGTGTATGAGGTGGCTTTTCCGTTCGTCATGTTCTTCGCTCTGGCGGCCGGGCCCATAGCGGGTCTGCTCGCCGGCCAGGCCCTGTTCACATTGCTGGTTGCATTGTTGTTCGCCCAGATGGCTCCCGTGTCCTGGCGGCTCGCCGAAGTCCGCGTACTCGACGTCGTCCTTGGTGGTCTCCTCGGCGCCGTCGTCGGCCTTCTGGTTTGGCCACGTGGGCGCAACCGGTGAAATGCGCCGCACCGCCAAGGCGACCCTGGATGCCGCAGCGAACGACTTGGAGTCAACCGTTCAGTCGTTGACCCGCCAGGTTGCATCCTCCGAGCGGCAAGACAGTGCCGGGGTCGCTGTGCACCTCCTGATGCTGGCTGATTCGACGTACGCGCAATCTCGGTCGGAGCTCAGAAGCAGCCCGGACACCGTTGATTGGATGGGCGTCCTCGGACTCGCCCAGGAGGTAATTCGAGGTGGTCAAGTTCTGCGTCGTACCCATGAGGCAGCCCAGCCACCGCCATGGCCGGGGGTTACCGCCGATCTGGAGCATCTCGGAGCCGACACCGCCGATCGGCTCCGCAGGATCGGAGGGCTCGTGAGCACGAACGCCTCCGCGCCTCGCACCGCCGTGAAGACTACCGATGCCTCCGAGGAGTCGTGGATATTGACCAGCGCCGCACGAGTAATGGCTGGCCGACAAACCGACCCATCAGTCGCCGTCCGTCTACTCGACGTCTGGGGATGGCTCGCGGGCGTTTCTTTTGATAGCCGAAGGGTGACGGACAACATCACACGCGCAATCGACTCGCGGTAACAGCTTCGCGACCATAGAGCGGTGGCGGCGGGATTTGAACCCGCGGAGGGTTGCCCCTCACGCTTTCGCGTTCTGCGGCTGGTGGTTCAGACCCGTTCGGTTGGGTCTCGTCGCGCCTGAGCCGAGGCTCGGCAGCCCGCTGCGGACGCCCCTGAACCTACGCGAATGCGACCACAAGTGACACCAAGGGAAGTCGGAATGCAGCCCGCAGTCTTGATGGCTCAGAACACCAACCAGCCCGGTCCGATGGGCGTGTCGCCCGGTGAGCTGCGCATTACATGTTGACGCGCCGCGTCCCTGGTCGCAGCGCGAGTCCTATCCCGGCAGGACATGCAAGGCGTGCGGTCTCGTCATGCCACATGGCCAGCCACTACGTGCGGCAGTAAGGTCCCGGTTACCCAGTGCACGTGAGTCGGCGCCCCCACCAGTGCCGCCGACTCCGCGGCGGCGTGAACTCCGGGAATTGCCAAGCCCAGATGAGTTGAGACGTGTCGATCCCGACGACCTTCTGTCTTCTGACAGCGGTTTTCGAATGGTCCCGCTACCCGGCGGGTGTCTCGTCTCGTTTGCCCCTCGTAGGTCTCGGCAAGGGTCCTGGGAATTGATGTAGAGCTCAGGTAACCGGCTGGCGGTTCGGGTGAGGTACAAACCGTGTCTGGCGGGTCACGGTTGCGGCTCGCTGGCGGTCTGGGCAGGAACGCAGATGGTCAGGGCACCGGGTTGGATCTCCGCGTCCAGGGTGGTGGACTCGCCGACGACGTCACCGTCGAGCTGGTAGTTGTCCTTTCCGTCGATCTTGATCCGCACCCTTTTTCCCTTGCGTTGGTCGACCTGGTCATCTTTCTTGGGGCGTCGGGTGATGAGCCGTAGAGCCAGCTTGACCCAGTGCCGGAATCGGCGGGGAGAGGCGATGTAGAGATCGAGGAGACCGTCATCCGGGCTCGCGCCCGGTATCAAAATGAGGTTGCCCCGAAGCGTGCCGACGTTGCCAATGACACAAACCATGGCGTGGCGCCGGACCGGACGGTTGTTGTCCAGTTGGACTGTCATCCGCACCGGCAGCCGGCCCAATGCCTTTCCGGCCGCGAAGAAGTACGCCGCCGAGCCGACCTTGTCCTTCAAGCCTTCATCAGTCTCATCCATGATCATGGCATCGATACCGATACCTGCCATCACCGCGAAATGCTCCGGCGCACGGTCATCGACAGTGATCCTCACCAGATCCACCCGGCGTACCTGGCCG
>DASUYM010000124.1:0-19441 GCA_036377435.1 Propionibacteriaceae bacterium | reverse complement strand
TGGGCGGCGGCCAACGGAGGACTTGTCACCCATATCGGATCCACGTCGTTTTGAGATTCGTGTATTCCTCGAGCGCGTGCCGCGACTTGTCTCGGCCGAAGCCCGACAGCTTGACGCCGCCGAACGGGACAGCCATGTCTCCCTCCTCATAGCAGTTGACCCATACGGTCCCCGCCCGCAGTGCACGTGATACCCGATGCGCCGTGCCCAAATCCGAGGTCCAGAGTGCGGCCGCGAGACCGTACGGCGTATCCCCGGCAACCCGCACGGCCTCCGCCTCGTCGCGTACCACCTGTACGGCGAGCACCGGTCCGAAGATCTCCTCGCGCACCAGGGGGTTGTCCGGAGCAGCCCCGGTCACCACGGTCGGTTCAAGATAGGCACCGCCAGTCTCGGCGAGCACCCGCTGCCCGCCGACCCGCAGTGAGGCTCCTTCGGCAAGTCCGCGATCGAGATGCCCGAGCACGCGCTGCAGGCTGCGTTCGTCGACCAGTGGCCCCATTTTGGTGTCCGGCAGCAGAGGGTCTGCAGGAAACCACTGCGTTGAGGTATCGACGATGCGTTCCACTACCCTGTCGGCCACATCGGCGTGGACCACCAACCGGGAGCCTGCAGTACACATCTCACCGGAGTTGAAGAAGATCGCCCAGGCCGCCGAATCTGCTGCCGCATCCAGGTCGGGCGCATCGGCCAGGATGATGTTCGGGGACTTTCCGCCGAGTTCGAGGTGGACGCGCTTGAGATTGCTGTCTGCCGAATACCGCATGAAGTGGCGACCCACGTCGGTGGATCCGGTGAAGGTGAGTACGTCGACATCCGCATGCTCTCCCAGATGCCGGCCGACCACCGCGCCGTCCCCGCTGAGCACATTGAACACACCCGGTGGCAGTCCTGCCATCACGCCTAGCTCCGCGACCCGCTGCATTGAGAGAGGTGACTGCTCGGCGGTCTTCAACACCACGGTGCAGCCTGCCGCGAGAGCAGGCGCGAACTTCCATCCCCCCAGGGTCAGCGGAAAGTTCCAGGGGACGACCGCTGCGACGACCCCGGCCGGCTCTCGGGTGACCAGGGAGAGCTCGCCTTCTTCGGTGGGCGTGATCTCGCCTGATTCCTTGTCAGCCAGCTCACCGTAAAAGCGAAGGCAGCGAATCAAGGCCCGCAGTTCGATCTGGTACGCGTCCCGAATGGGCTTCCCCATCTCCAGACTGATCAACAACGCGATCTCGCTGCGATGCTCGTCGACCAAGTCGGCGAAATGTTGGAGGATCTCGCCGCGCGCTCGTGGGTGCAACCGAGGCCAGGCGCCATGATCGAAGGCCTCACGCGCCGCCGCGACAGCGGCGTCTGCGTCAGCCGGTTGCGCCCATGCGAGCTTGACGAGTGTGGAGCCGTCCCTGGCGGAGTTCACTGCCCGAGTCGAGCCATCGATCGCTGCGCGACGCTCGCCGCCTATGAATAGGCCTTCGGGAATTCTGGTCCGAGCGGCGAGTTGCCGCCAATCGGTCGCCGCTACGGGGTCCGAAACCATGCGTTCAACCAGTCTTTCCGGGGTTGACCAATCGATCGAACTTAAATACGTTTGGGCCCTAACGATAGCTGGTCGGACCTGCGGCACGTCAACCGCTGTCGACCCAACTGACCTCCTCTAGCGACAGACAGGGGCGCGGATGACAACTGCGACGGTCGAGGGTGTGGAGGTGGACACTCGCCACTGGATTGCCGGCGAACGCGTCGGATCGGAGGCGACTTTCACCGACATCTCCCCGATCGACGAGCAGCCGATCGCCGAAATTTCGGCCGGCTCCGCTCAGGAAGTCGACGCCGCGGTCCAGGCGGCGCAGCAGGCGTTTCCAGGCTGGGCGGCGACGCCGAGGAGCGAGCGGGCTGAACTCCTTCGCAAGGTGGCGGACGGAATCGATGCCCGCGCCGAGGATCTGGCCAGGGTCGAGACTCGTGACAACGGCTCGCTGCTGCGGTCACACCGGCGTAGCGTGATGCCCCGGGTCGGAATGAACTTCCGATTCTTTGCCGACTTCGCCGAAAAGCTTGATCATCCGGGCGGCGAGATCCGCGGCCACCGAGAACGGGTGACTTATGACCCAGCCGGTGTAACTGCGATCATCACGCCGTGGAATGCGCCGCTGATGCTCGCGACCTGGCGCATCGGGCCGGCCCTCGCGGCCGGCAACACCGTCGTCGCGAAGCCGCCCGAGTGGGCTCCTCTGACCGCGTCCCTGCTGGCCGACATCACGCACCAGGCTGGGCTGCCGGCCGGTGTGTTCAACGTGGTTCAAGGCACCGGCGCCCAGGCCGGGGCGCCGCTGACCGCGCACCCGGGTATCCGTCGGCTGGCGTTCACCGGATCCGTGCCGACTGCCGGAATGATCGCCAAGGCCGCGGCCCCCAACATCGTGCCCTTGTCCCTTGAGCTCGGCGGCAAGTCGCCGCTCGTGATCTTTGCAGACTCCGACTTCGACCTGGCCGTGAGCTTGGCGGTCGAGCAATTCGACAATTCGGGCCAGGTCTGTCTGGGTGCGTTCCGGATTCTGGTCGAAGATTCGATCGCCGATCGATTCACCGCGGCCGTGCTGGCGAAGGCGAAAACCATCGTGCAGGGTGACCCGCGCGACGAGGCGACCGACATGTCCTGTCTGATCAGCCGGCAGCACTTTGAGAGGGTTGACGGCTTCGTACGGCGTGCTCTGGCCGCCGGCGGCCACGCGATTCTGGGTGGCTCACCGAACGACGAACTGGGACACCTCTACTACCAGCCCACGATCCTCGTCGACGCCGAGCCAGGCAGCGAGATCCTGACCGAGGAGGTCTTCGGCCCAGTCCTGACGATCCAGACCTTCTCAGGAGAGGAGCGGGCTGTCGAGCTGGCCAACAACACCCGGTTCGGGCTCGCCGCGACCCTGATCACCGGGGATCCGGATCGTGCCGAACGGGTCAGCGCACAGATCAATGCCGGAACCGTCTGGGTCAACTGCTTCTTCGTCCGCGACCTCGGCGCACCCTTCGGCGGCAACGGCAAGTCAGGAATCGGCCGCGAAGGCGGCATCTACTCCTTCGACTTCTACTGCGACATCAAGAACACCGTGTTCTCGCCGACGGGCTGGACCACGACCAACTAGAACCTGACCGCAATCACGGGACATCGACTCAGAGCGAAAGGAACATGATCATGGGCGAGGTGGTGGGTGCGGGTTTGATCGCGCACGTTCCGACGATCGTGCTGCCGGAAGAGACTCGGCGGGAGTTGAACAACGGTGACGACACCACGTTGGTAGCGGGCCTCAAGCAACTCCGCACGGAGGTATTCGACACCCTCGACTACGACAGCGTCGTCGTACTGGATTCGCACTGGGCGACCACGGTCGAATTCGTCGTTACAGCGCAGGAACGGCGCAAAGGCCTCTTCACCTCTGAGGAACTGCCGCGAGGGATGACCCAGCGACCCTACGACTTTCTCGGCGATCCCGAACTCGCCCAGTTGATCGCGTCCAAGGCTGACGATCATGGGACCTGGATCACCGCAATCTCTGATGATCACCTGCCGATCTTCTACGCCACCACCAATCTGTGGGAGTTCCTGGGGCAAGGCTTGGCGGACAAGAGGTGGATTTCGATTGGCGTGTGCCAGACCGCTGATACCGAGGACAACCTCCGGCTGGGCCGGGCGCTCGGCGACGGAATCGCCGATAGTGATCGCAAAGTAGTGCTGCTGGCATCCGGGGCGCTCAGCCACACCTTCTGGCCGCTGCGGGAACTGCGCAAGCACGAGGCCGCCGGCGTCGAGCACATCTTCACTCCCGAGGCCGTCGCCGCGGACGCCGAGCGCATGCAGTGGTTTGAGACTGGCGATCACGCCCGGGTCCTGGACACCATGCCGGAGTTCTACCGCTACCGTCCAGAAGCCCGATTCGGCCACTACCTCATGATGATCGGGGCCATTGGCGAGGGTGACTGCACCGCCACCGGCCGCCGCTACGGGGAGTACGAAAACTCCATCGGAACCGGACAAGTTCACTACTGGTTCGACAGGCCGGCGGGCGGCTTCCCGCGCCCGCGGCGTACACCAGAAGATCCGGACGTCCGGCAACAGGCCTCCGGCCCCAACCTGCCTGCCGCGGGCTGAGCAAGCACCGCCAAGAGACACGAGGAGCGCCCATGCCGCTGCGCGAAACGCGCCGGATTCTCCTGGACGGCAACATCGTCGATGTCGAACGCCATGGCGAGGAGTTAGTCGCCGGTGATGGGCGAACCGTCGGTGTTGATCAGGCGGTGCACCTGGCACCGGTGGTGCCTTCCAAGATCATCTGTGTGCATCTGAACTACTCCTCCAGAGTGCAGGAGCTGATGTTGTCACTGCCCGCGGCTCCGACCTACTTTCACACACCGGTGTCTGCGCTCAACGCACACGAGTCGGCGGTCGTCCGACCTCTCGGCTGTAAGTGGTTGAACTATGAAGGCGAGATCACGATTGTGATCGGCCGCACAGCCCGAAACATCTCGCCTGACGAAGCCGGCGGCTACATCCGCGGTTATTCGATCGCCAATGACTACGGCCTGCACGATTTCCGCGATACCGATTCCGGGTCGATGCTTCGGGTGAAGGGCGCCGACACGTTGTGCCCGGTGGGTCCGGGACTGGTGGAGGGTTGGGACTTTCATGGCAAGCAGATCCGAACCCTCGTGAACGGACATGTGCGCCAGGACGGCAACACCAACGAAATGATGTGGGACATGCACTACCTGGTCGCCGACATCGCGCGCACGATCACGCTGCAGCCGGGTGACATCCTGCTGTCCGGAACACCCGCGATCTCCCGCACCGTCTATCCGGGCGATGTGGTCGAGGTGGAGGTGGAGGGTCTCGGCACACTCCGCAATCACATCGTCGAAGGGCCAACGCCCATCCGTACCGATGTAGGTGCACAACCCACCGAATCCGAAGAGGTGCTGTCCACCGCGAAAGGCGGCGACTGGGAGTTTCGCGGCGTACGCAAGCCCCAAGCCACCGGAACGCACTAATCGGGCAACGAATGGAGCACTCGTGAGTCACCCACCGTCGATCCCACCTGCGGATCCATCCGCGACAACGTCTGACATCGCTCGACGCGACTCTCACCAATTACGGCATGGCCGCCTCGGGGTCTTCGCCGTTGCGTTCTTCGTGATCTCGGCGGCTGCCCCACTGACCGCAATGGCCGGTGGCGCCCCCGTCGCAATGCTGCTCGGCAACGGCCCCGGGATTCCCCTCGCCTACGTCGTGGTGAGCGTGATCTTGCTGATCTTTGCTGTTGGGTACACCGCGATGGCCCGCCACCACACCAGCACCGGAGCCTTCTACAGTTTCGTCACGCGCGGCCTGAGGCAACCGGCGGGCGGTGCCGCCGCGATCATCGCCCTGCTCGGCTACAACGCCATGCAGATCGGCCTGTATGGCTTGTTCGCCGCCGCCGCCGCTGGATTCGTCAGCGAGAATCTTGGTATCGACCTGCCGTGGTGGGTCTACGCGTTCCTCGCGATGGCGATCATCGCCGTGCCTGGCTACCGGCAGGTTGATCTTTCGGTCAAGGTGCTGGCGATCTTGGTCAGCCTGGAATTCTTGATCGTACTCATCCTCGATGCAGCGATCTTGATCCAGGGCGGCCAGGGCGGCACCGCTCCGCTGACCGCCACCCCGTTCACGTGGGCCAGTTTCACCACCGGCTCGATAGCCATCGCCCTGCTGTTCAACTTTGCGTCCTTCATCGGCTTCGAGGCCACCACCATCTACGGCGAGGAGGCCAAGGACCCCAAGCGCACAGTTCCGCGGGCGACCTACGTCGCCGTCCTGACGATCGGGATCTTCTACACAGTCACTACGTACCTCATGGTTGAGGGCCAAGGGGCAGCAGGCCTGCAGGACTACCTCGCAGGTCTCCAGCCTGATCCCACTGCGTTCTTGTTCGTCCTTGGTACGACCTACATCGGAGCAGCCCTGACCACCGTCATGTCACTGTTGTTCATTTCGAGTGTGTTCGCGGCCCTCTTGGCCTTCCACAACGCCGTGGCACGGTACCTGTACGCTCTCGGCCGCGAAGGGCTCGTTCCAGCGCGCCTAGGCCGCACCCACGTCAAGCACCTGAGCCCGCATGTGGGATCACTCAGCCAGTCGATCCTGGCTATCCTCGTCGTTCTGATCTTCGTCGTTACTCGCCAAGATCCCGTATTAGCCCTGTTTACCTGGCTCACCCAGCTCGGCACGTTGGCGATCATCGTGCTGATGGCGTTGGCGTCGTTCGCCATCGTGGCCTTCTTTGCCAGCCACAGGGACCTCGACACTAATGTGGCGCGCACCATCATCGCGCCGATCGTCGGCGGTGTGGCGATGGCCGCAGTCGGCATATACGCGGCCTCTCAGTTTGGTCTGTTGATTGGCAACCCGGAAAGCCCGCTGCGCTGGATCCTGCCTGCCTTGATCGTGGTCGCAGCTATTGCGGGGGTCATTGCGGCGGTCACTCTGAAGAGCCGCTCACCGGAGTTGTACGCCCAGATGGGCCGACATCGCGACATTGAGCTGGTGCCAGGAACGTAACGGAGGCCAGGCGTACGTTTCCCATCACAGCTGTCAAAACAGCCGGCCGGGAGGCGTGAAAACGTACGTTCCCCATCACAGCCGTCAAAGCGTTTAGTCGAGAGGTCGAGAACCGCCCGACGCAAAGTGGCAGTGGACCTCTTCTCTACACTCGCGATGAGTTTTGCCTCGCTGGAGAGTCTCACGCTGCAGTGGGCTTTATGTGATGCCCTGGAAGCCGGTCGAAAGGACACAAGAGATGAGAAGGCTGGTTGTTCAGACTTTCATGACCCTCGACGGCGTCATGCAGGCACCGGGCGGACCGGGCGAGGATGACGACGGCGGCTTTGCGCACGGTGGCTGGTCGGTCAGCTACTGGGACGACCAAATGGGTGAGGTCATGGGCGAGGCGACAAGCAATCCGTTCGCCATGGTTCTCGGGCGCAAGACCTACGACATCATGGCCGCGTTTTGGCCGACCGCCCCAGAGGAGACCGGCGCCAAGGTCTTCAACGACGCCACGAAATACGTCGCGTCGCGGAGTCGCCCCACCCTGAAGTGGAGTAACTCGGTACTGATCGAGGGAGATGCCGCCGACGGCCTCACGGCGCTCAAGAAAGAGGATGGGCCGGAACTGCAGGTCCATGGCAGCGCGAACCTGATCCAGACACTGTTGCGCAACAACCTTGTCGATGAGTATCGCCTGTGGGTCTTCCCCGTTGTCATCGGTTCCGGCAAACGCCTGTTCGCGGATGGCACCATCCCATCCGGGCTAAAACTCGTCGACAGCAAGATCTCCACCACTGGAGTTGTCATCGCCACGTACGAGCCAGCAGGCGAGATCCCCATAGGATCGTTCGGGTAACGGAATAGCCCCTCACGCAAGCTTGCGGATGGCGTCGCCCGGTCGTACGGTCCCGGACTCCAGCACCCGAACGTACATGCCGCGCCGCCGCTGCTGTCGGCCGGCGTGACCATTTGCCCAAGCCAACGCGTCCGCGCCGAACCGGCCCGCGAACTTCGCGCATCCGGTGTGCGGTGGCTCAGTGACCTCAACCACCGCCTTGCCGATGTGCAGTCGGGTTCCTGCCGGCAGGTTGTCGGCTGAGAGGTCGAGGTCGACAATCATCTGATCACCGGCAAGCTGCCAGCGATCGCGCTGACCCGCGATGGAGGCAAGTGCTCGGCTATTCATGACGGTGATCTGCCGCAGCGGGTCTGGCCTGCCGTCGGGAGTGCGAGCCTGTCTGGTCTCCCAACTATCCCCGCGAAGCCCGTACGTCGTGTCGAGCAGGCCTTCCTCGAGCACTCTTCGCTCGTCCCTCGTCGGCCGGCAAACGATCATCTCGACAATGCCGTCATCCGTCGGGGAGCTGCCCATGCCGGCTGCGATTCTCTCGATGTCGGCAAGCGGACGATGGTACGGAACGTGCTCGGCGAACTTATCGGCCACGCTGGGTTTGATCGTGCTCATGACCCGCTTCCGGTATCTCGATCTCCTCGTGTGAGGCTCTTCGTCTGAGGATTGCTTTCATCGATCCGGCACCGGCAAGTGATTATCAATCGCGCTGCGAATCCCTCATGAGTGGTCGGATGGGCCGTTTACTGCGGCCGGGGTGGCCGGCATGCCAGAAGTTCACCGGAGCCGTGCAGTGTAAGAGGGCCGAATGCGTGCGGCGCAACTGCTGTGTTCCCGCCCCTCAGATGCACTGCTCGTCCGTCTTGGAGGTCGGCCTCGCCGCTGAGCATCACGAGGACGGCGAAGCCAGGGTCGAGCGTCGTTTCGCCGTTCAGCGCGACACGCTCCAGCCGGAAGTAGGGGTCTGCCACTTCCGGCAGGACGGAGGACCCGAAAGCAGCCGGACGGATCAGTTGGCCTACCTCCTCGCCACTTATGCTTCGGTCTTCCACAGCTTCCAACGCCAGATCGAATCCGAGCCCGAGATGCCCATCACGTTCGCCGTCCAGATTGAAGTCTCGCCACTCCAACAGGATCGACAGGTCCTCGGGCTCTTGTAGCTCAACCAGGAACACACCTTCATTGATGGCGTGCAAGACGCCGGGCGGCACATAGACCAGGTCGCCCGGATACACCAGGACTCGGTGGAGCATGCTCAGCATCGTGTCGACGTCTTGGCTCATCACCAGCGCCTTCAGGTCGCGGGCTACGTCGTGCTTCAGGCCCAGGTAGACCTCTCCGCCTTCGAGGATGTACCAGGCCTCGGCTTTGCCGTGGGCCCTGCCGAGATGCACAGCTGCGAACGAGGCGTGCGGATGCGCATGGACAGGCAAGCGCTGACCGGCATCGAGTAGCTTGACCAGCAGGCGTGCGTCGGCACCGAAGCGCTGCCGGTGTGCACGCCCCAGCCAGGCCTCAGGTTGCTCTTCAATCGCAGCTTTCAGAGACCGGCCATCGGGCAAGACCGTGATGCCGAGCGATTGCTCGCCAGCAAGCGCCGTTGTCGATGCGACCCAGTCCTCTGGCTCGCGGTCGCCGGCGGGCGGCTCTCCCCGGAATTCCGTGATCTTCCGGCCGCCCCGATAAAAGCGGTCCGGCGGGCGGTTGGACGGAAGCAGGATTACGTCCATGAGGCTCTTCTCTCCACTTGTCGAAGTGCGGCAAGGAAACCGCCAACGAAAGCATCTCCCAACCCGACGGTGGTGGGGCGCGCAACGTCGAGCGTGAAACCAGGAAGGCAGCGAACCACTGCGCCCATTCGCTCTTCGAGCGCAGTGGCAAACGCCCGTGCCCCTGGGCGCATCGGCAAGCTACGAATCAACCCATGCTGCTCATCGGTGAAATCGTCGCCGTGGCAGTAATGAGCGCTCGCCATCACCATGCCACTGCGAACCGCCTCCGCGTACTCGCTCGCCCCGGCACCAAGTACCAGAGACCAGTACTTGGTGTGCACGACCAGGGTCGGTGCCGGAATGAGCGTCCGCAGTGACTTGAGCGCCTGCTCCACCCCGGTCACGGAGAGCAGGTCGATCTGGTACCCCAAGTGCGCCTGCATCTCATCCTCGTTCAGGCCATAAACATCGATGACCTCCAGTAGCGCCTTGCGCACCCGCCGGCTGAAGGCTGGCTCGTGAAAGGCCGCGTCCTCGTAATAGACCAGTGCGTGCGACGGGAGCTGCCGCATATGTCGTCTGAGCGTCAACAGGCGCTCGTCGAGCGCGTCTTGATCACGCATCGAGTTGAATCCAGAGATCAGGAAGATGTCGGCGTCGAAAAGCATGGAGCCCAGCTCATCGCTTAGTACGAGGGCCTCGTTGGGAGGGTCGTTGACGTAGATCAGCCTGTTCGGGAAGGGCGCGTGCAGGTTGACATCACCGACTCGGACTCGGATGTCCTGCTCGTATTGCACGATGAGGTGCGGATATAGGGTGTCTTCTCGAGCGCTGCAGATGTAGTCGCACGCCGGAGGCAGTAGGCGGCGCATGTAGTCGTTGATGCTGGCGAGGTGCAGCGTGGATGGCACACCAAGCCTGCTCATCGCCAGCGCCGCCCGTACGGACGTACCGCCCAGACTTATGCGCTTCGGGAACCGCGCGGCGAACGTGCTCAGCGCGTCGGCGGATGCGACGAAACGCTCGCCTCCCACGTCTTGCTTGATGTAGGCGAGCATCGAGAGGATCAGGTCGCGCTCGTTCGTTACCGGGACGGATGACGTGAGTTCGCCGTCGCGTATCTGGTACTCAGCGACGAGCTGCTCCAGCATCGATGACGACAGCTGGAGCTCGTAGTCGACGCAGCCCACCAACCCCAGGACGACGCGTGAGCCCGTCAGTACAGTGATGCCTTGCCTGCTGCGCCGAAGAGGTCGATCTTCTGTCCGGCCACCACCTTCATCGCCTCGATGCACGGCGGCTGGATGACCAGCGGCTCGCGGAGGCTCTCGTCGGACAGCACTTCGCGCATCTTCATGTGATAAGCCACCTTGATGTCGCTGGAGATGTTGATCTTGTTGATACCCAGTTTGACAGCCTCGGCGATTTCGTCATCAGGGTTGTTCGACCCGCCGTGCAGTACCAGGGGGAGGCTTACCGTGTCCTTGATCTGCTTGAGCAGGTCAAGCCTGAGCTCCGGTGTCATAGCCGTGGGATAGATGCCATGGGAGGTGCCGATGGCAACAGCAAGGCTGTCCACTGCCGTCAATTCCACGAACGCCAGAGCGTCGTCAGGATTGGTGTAGATGATGACGTTGCTGCCGTCTTCGGCCTCGTTATCGGTCTGGCCGATCGTGCCAAGCTCGCCCTCTACCGAGAGCCCAACGGCGTGTGCGGAGTCGGTGACTCTCCTGGAGATGGCAACGTTTTCCTCGAATGGCAGCATTGAGCCGTCGATCATCACCGAAGTAAAGCCGCTCTGTATCGCGATCAGGATCTGCTTGTAGTTTGCCCCGTGGTCCCAGTGGATTGCGATCGGCACGGAGGAACGGTGAGCTCGCTGTCTTACCGCGGTGATCATCTCCACACCGACGTGTTCCACTTCGTCCGGGTGAATCCCCACGATGAGGGGCGCATTCTTTTCCTCGCTGATGTCGACTATGCCGTTGAACATCGCATAGTCGCTGATGTTGAAGGCAGGTACCGCGAAAAAGTATTCATTCGCGACGTCCAATATCGCCTTGCCCGTAGTAAGCACGTTGCCTGCCTCTTCTGACTGATCGAGTGTGTGATGGTCGGAGTTGCTGCTAAATGTGAGCGATGAGTGTCAGTTCTTGACGGCGCCGGATGTGAGTCCGCCGATGAACCGCCGTTGGAAGAGCAGGAACAAGATCAGCACCGGAATGGAGCCGAGGATGCTCATCGCCATCATCTGATTCCACTCGTAGGAGTGCTGGCCCATCAGCAGCTGGATACCGATGGGAACGGTTCGCATATCGTCTGTCCTGGTCAGGGTGAGGGCGAAGAGATATTCGTTCCAGGAGATCATGAACGTGTAGATGCCGACCGCGATGAGCCCCGGAACCGAGATCGGCACCAGGATCCGCCACAGGGCCGTCCATCCGCTGCCCCCATCCACCTTGACCGATTCGTCAAGCTCGCGTGGCAAGGTATTGAAGTACGCCGTCGTCATGATGATCGCGTACGGCAGCGTGAACACCATGTGTGTGATGATCAGTCCCCCGTAGGTGTTGTACAGGCCGAGCGCCACAACAAGGCCGAAGTAGGGAATGATGAGGGTGATCGGTGGCACCGCCTGGACACTGACAATGACGACATTGATGAACCGTTTGAGCCGGAATTCGTACCGGCTGAAGCTATAGCCGGCGAGTATTCCGACGAGCAGCGTCAATGCCGTCACCCAGAGCGCCACGATGTAGCTGTTCAGGAAGAACCTCAGCTGGGTCGGATCGGTCAGGATCTTCCAGTAGGCGTCGAACGAAAAGTTCTCCGTGATGAGCCTTGGAGGAACCTGGAAGACCTCGCTATTCGGCTTCAACGATGTCGACAGCATCCAAACGACCGGGAACCCAGCGAAGACCGCCCCGAGGCACAGTCCCACGATCACACCGATCTTTGTGCTGAGACGTCGCCGCTGCATACGGGTGCTCACGTGATCACCTCTCCCTTAGCTGCCGCACGTAGAAGAAAGCCAAGATCATCGTGATGAGTAGGATGATCACAGCGCTCGCGGACGCGGTTGCGAACTCGTAACTGCTGAAGGCCTGCTTGTAGGTGTAGGTGCTCAGCATCTCCGTGACATTCAGTGGTCCGCCCCCGGTGGTCAGCCAAATGAGTGCGAACTGCTGGGATGTCCAGATCAGATCCAGCACGGCCATGCTGATCAGAACCGGTTTCAGCTGCGGGATCGTCACATTGAAGAACTGCTGGACGGGGTTGGCGCCGTCCACGGCGGCCGCCTCGTAAAGATCAGATGAAATGCCTTGCAACCCTGCCAAGAGGCTGATCATGAAGAACGGGTATCCGGACCAGATGTTGATGAAGGTCAGCGCCCACAGGGCGGTGCTCGGATCGGCGAGCCAGTTGACCTCAGTCTCCAGGATGCCGAGGGTCGTCAGGATGTAGTTGACCACACCGAATGGATCCAGCATGAGTCGCCAGATGACTGCCACGACCGCAATCGTGAAGAGCCACGGCAGGATGTAGACGATGCGGAAGATGGCTTTGGTAAATCCACCCAACAAACCGGTGTTGAGCATCATCGCAAAGGCCAGCCCCAGGACGAGGTGCGCGATCGTGCTGAGGGTGATGAAGATGAAGGTGTTCTTGATCGCCGTCAGGAAGACGGGGTCGGTGAGCACTTCGGTGTAATTTGCGAGGCCGGCGAAGACGGGGTTCTTCTCGACGATCACGTTGTCTTGAAACGAGTAGCTCACCACCATCGCGATGGGGATCACCAGCAGGACAAAAATCAGGAGCATCGTCGGCGAGATATAGCCGTATGGAACGAGACTCCTCAGGGCAAAGGGTCGTCTCCTGTCCTGTGCCGGAGATGTCGAGGTCTCCGCCTCCAGTGTCGCGGCTTCGGGCAAGACCTTGCGGTCGATACGCGCGGGTTCCAACGAAATCTCCTTAGATTGGGGGCCGCACCGGCGATCCAGCGCGGCCCCACGGAGGTGAGGGAAGCCTCAGATCACAGACGCCCAGGACTCTTGTGTGTTACTGAGGGCCTCGTCGACACTTTGCTTGCCCGTGAGCACGAGCTGGAGCTGCTCATCGAAGGTACGCATCAGCTCTTCGGACTTCGGCAGCCCCACAAACTCGTTCGCGGGGACTCCCTCTTTGTAGATGTCAAAGGCCGTCTTGAACAGCGGATCGCTCTTGCTGAAATCCGGCTCCGCGGTCTTGTTGCCCGGGAAACCGTTCGCCAATGTGCTCAGCTGGGCATTCGCCTCCTGGCTCATCAAGAACTCGACCAGCTTGAACGCCTCCGCCTTGTGCTCGGTCGAATCCGCGATCCCGATGCCCCACGACGCGTACGGCAGGCCGCGCTTGCCGGTGTAACTGTCTTCAGCTGGGATCGGCGCCACCGTGAAGTTCAGGTCGGGACTGTTCTTCTTGATGAGATTGATGTGAGCCAACGAGTCGATCATCATGCCGACCTGCTCGACGGTGAACTTCTCGACCTTGTCCTGCTCTTTCATCGTCAGCGAACCAGGCGCAATGACGTCCGCATCGTTCAGGCTCTTGACGTACTCAACAGTGCTTTTCACCGGCGGGCTGGTGAGGTTGGGCTTGCCGTCTGGAGTGAGCATGCTGCCCCCCGACGCCCACAGCCACGACATCACGTCGTTTTGAATGCCGTTAGGCACGGCCGTGTCGAGTGGCAGGGCCCAGCCTTTGACATTGCCGCCCAGCGCGCTGATCTTCTTTGCCGCATCGAGGAACTCTGAGCGGTTGTTCGGAGCAGCCTTGACGCCGGCCTTCGACAGCAGGTCCTCGTTCACGAAGAGTGGGTAGACGAAGTTGACCACCGGAATCATGTAGGTCTTATCGTCCACCTTGATCTGGCTGGCCAGCTGGCTTTCGTCGTACTTCGCCTCCGCCATGAGCGCCGAGAGGTCCGTGAGGGCACCCTGCTTGGCAAAGTCATTCACCCATGCACCGTCCAGCCCCACGACATCGGGCAGAGTCTTCGACGCTGCCCCGGACACCAGCTGCTGCTTAGTCGACGCATATGGACCGCTCAACAGCTTCACCTTGATGTTCGGGTTCTGGGACTCGAACTGCGTCATGAGCTCCTGAAATGAGCCTTCTGGTAATTCAGGCGCCCACCACTGGGCGAATTCCAGCGTGACGGGTCCTTCCTCGCTCGAGGCGGCGGATCCCTCGCCACTGCCTGTGCCACAACCCACAGCTGCGACGGCCACCATCGCGGCTGTGACCACTCCGAGGAGCCGCCTCAACCGGCTCTGAACTCTCGTACTGCCTCCAGTCATGTCCTCTCCTTTGTCGCCAGGACCTCATACGTGCTGTGCATGTCTGCGCGATTCTAACCTCCGCCGTAGGGGCATCGCAAGGAGTAGCACAGCAATATCAATTATAAATCGGCATACATAGGCGCAGAACTGCAGCCATGGGTGCCAACCAAGGAGTCCGCGAACGCCACGAATCTCGAATTTGCGTGGTATGGAACTCATGAGGGAACGCTGCCACTCATGCTGTACTCTGCTGATCTAAGCCAGTCTTGAGGAGGCGATCAGGCATGCCGCGATGCAAGTGTCGCGAGACAGGAGCAGACTCCTGTGAATGTGAACGTTGACACTCAGAACAGACCGCGGCACCTGCCCGCCGGACGGAAGGCCCGACTGGCGGCATACGTAGCCGAGGCCGGACAGGTCACCGTCGGCGCACTTGCCGAGCGGTTCGGGGTGTCGATCGACACGATCCGCAGGGACCTGGACCAGCTCAGTGCCGAAGGTGTCCTGGTCCGCACCTACGGCGGGGCCGTCAGCCTCTCGACAGTGTCCCGAGTCGACCGGGCGGTGAACGTGCGGCTCAATCTGCAGGAGGCCGAGAAGGAGAAGATTGCGGCACTTGCCGCGTCCTTGGTCGAGGATGGTTCCACGATCATGATCAATGGCGGGACGACCACACTCGCACTCGCCCGCCACCTGCACAGTCACCGAGACCTCACAGTGGCCACGAACAATCTGCTCGTTCCCCCGGCGTTGTCGCCCTCAGCCATCCGGGATTTGTATGTTTTCGGGGGGGCGGTCCGCTCGATCACGCTCGCCACCATCGGCCCCGTGAGTCTCCGGGTGGCAGGCGGTACCGAGCTCGACATCCGCTGCGATCTAGCATTCATTGGCGTCGGTGCCGTTTCGGTTGACGCCGGCTACTCAACGAGCAACGTAGGAGAGGCGGCCATGATGCGGGAGATGATGTCTCGAGCAGCACGCGTCGCGATCTTGGCAGACTCCTCCAAGTTCGGTCGTCGGCTTTTCGCTCAGGTGTCCGAGCTTGGGAGTGCCGACTACTTCATCACAGACTCGAGGCCACAGCCGGATCTCCTCGATGCGCTGGCCGAGAACGATGTCGAGGTCATTACCCCAGAAACAGCGTCCTCGCGCAACTGAGTAGTTCAGGATCCCGTAGCCGTGTCGATCAGCAGGGAGTCCAATCCTCGGCGCACGCCGGGAACGTCCGCCACCTTGCGGATCGCAAGAAGCGTGCCGCCCACGTACGGATCGGGGCTTTCGCCCGGATCATGGCGCATCACCAGCCTCTCCCCGGCGCCGCCGAAGACGATCTCCGTGGTCACCACGAAGCTGGGCAGCCGCACCGAGTGGATCTGGGTGCCGGCCACCTCGGTGCCGCGTGCCTCGACCGGGCCCTCCAATTGCGGGAGCGGCACCGCGGACTCTGGCGTGCGGATCTCTGCCAGGGTTTCAGCGAGTTCTCGTGAAGTGCCGCTTGGCACATCCGGCTTGTCGGCGCTGGCGTAGTCGATGATCTCCCAGTGGTGCAGACGCTGGGCGGCCAATGCCGCGGCCCGCTTCAAGATCGCAGCCATGATCGAGAAGTTGCCCGCGGCGGCCACACCCACACCCCGGTCGCGGGCAAGCCGGTCGAGCTCGGCGTAGTCGTCGGCGGTGAGCCCACTCGAGCCGATGACTACATGTACACCCGCTCGCACCGCGGTCAACACGTTCTCCTTGACTGCGGCCGCGCTGGTGTAGTCGACGAGCACATCGACCTCCGCGGACTGCAACGCCTCCGATACCGAGGCGTAGACAGACCCATCACTTCGCGACGCTGTCGCGTCGGGCAGTGTCCGCCCCGCCGCCGACCGGGACACCCCACAGGTCAAGGTGAGGTCATCCGCCGCATCGATCGCAACCACAATCGGCGGCGCTGTCCAGCCGGTGACGCCGGCAAAGCAAACTCTGATCATGGCTCGACCCTAGTGTTCGGGGGCCACCTCGGTCGGTGCGGCACCCTCATGCCCGCTGGGCGACGCGGCCATCCCGCCCGGACGCAGTGCCGCCTACTCGCGCTCGCGGCGAACGTCGGTGACGTGCTGCGGGACTACCACGTCGATGGCGTTGGGTTGGACGGAAAACTGGGCCGGTGTCGTCGTGGCGATCTCTCCGTCGAGGTTGACTGGCTGGTCGCCATCGGTACTGACGACGACCTCGGTTGTGGTGAAGAGTCGGACCTTCTCGTGCGCGATGAACCTCCCGCTCCTGAGCAGACTGGCGATGCTCACATGATCGCGCAGTCTGCCCTTCTCGATCGCGAAGACGTGGAGAACGTGGTCGTCGACGCTAGCGCTGGGCGCCACCGTGGCGACGCCGCCGTAGTGCCGTCCATTGCCGATCCCGACCTGCAGAAGGTCGTCGAGCTCAACGCGGTCAAAGTCGCCTGCGGGAAACTCCAGCCATGCGCTGAACGGACGGTGCTGGCGGAAGGCCATGAGGGCGGCGAACGGGTACGCCGCCGGGCCGAACAGTCGCTTGAGGCCCGGCTTCAGGGCGCGCGTCACCCTCACTGACAGACCGATCGAAGCGGCGTTCAGGAAGGGCGCCGCGTTAGCGCGGGCCAGATCTATGTCGACGATCTTGCCCGTTGCCAGTACCTGACTCGCAGCCTCGACCCCCTTGGGGATCTCAAGGCTCCGTGCGAAGTCGTTGGCGGTGCCCAGCGGCAGTACGCCAAGCACGGCCCGGTCCGGTGCGGGAAGGTCAGCCAGGACGCCGGCTGCACAGCTGATGGTGCCGTCCCCCCCGCCGATGACCAGAAGCCGGGCCCCGGACCTCACGGTCTCTCTGACAACGTCGGGGAAGATCGACGGATCGGTGACGGCGCAGGCCGTGTCGAGGTCAACGCCGTGCCTGGGGAGGGCTTCCACGGCGATCGGGAACGCGTCGGCGCCGCGGCGCGACGCGGTGTTGACCACCAAGGCCGCTCGACCGAGCGCGGTTACTGCTTCCATTTGCTCACACCCTATGGCCGTGCAGTGGGTGGGCTTTACTCGAGGAAATGCGCTACCTGCGAGGATGAGACCTCTTGGCCGAGCGCCCAGAGCCTGAGCCCGGGTCACTGACCGACGATCAACGAGGTGGGGCGGATGATCACAGCGGAGACCATCGACCGTGTCACCCGGTTCGACGGCGGAAAGCTACCTGTGGTTTCGATGTACCTCGGGCTCGACGCCAGCCGGCCGGATCGAGGTTCCCTCTTCACCAGAGCCTCGAGTCTGCTGCACGAAATCCGCCCAATGACCAAGGACCACACGCTTGATCGTGAGGTGCGGCTCTCAGTGCGAGGCGATGTCGAGCGCATAGAGGCAGCGCTGAGGGGGGAGCGCCCTAAGCCTGGGTCAGTCGCAATCTTCTCCTGCAGCGGCAACGGCTTCTACGAGGAGATTGAGCTGCCACGCCGGGTCCACGACCGTATCGTGGTGGACGCGACGCCCTGGGTGCGGCCGATGCTGGCGGTGCTCGAGGAATACCACCGGACCTGCGTTCTGATCCTGGACAAAGAGACCGCTCGTACCTGGGAGCTCTACCAGGGCGAAATCCTCGAAACGAGCGAAGTGCTCGACAGCGCACTGCGCAAGCCGGACTATGCGGGCTGGCACGGGCTGGAGGAGTACCGCGTCCGCAACAAGGAGGAGGAGCTTGCAAAGAAGCACTTCCGCAGGGTCGCGGCTGTGCTGGCTGACTTCTACCGGGCCGGACGTTTCGAACTCCTGACCGTCGGCGGCCAGGACCACGAGGTGCCGGTGTTCTTGGAGTTCCTGCCGCATCGCCTCCGCGGGTCCGTGGCAGGTACCTTCGCGATCGATCCCCATATCGCAACCATCGCTGACATCCGCGCGAGCGCCGAGGCGGTGGTCGACCGCTACGAGCGGGACGAGGAGAGGCAGTGGGTTGGCGAGGTGTTCGAGAGGGAGGCATCCGGCGGCAACGCCGTGGTGGGGCTTGAGGGCTCTCTGTGGGCCGGCTGTGTCGCGGCCATCGAGCGCCTGCTGGTTCAAGGGGACGCCATTGCCGCCGGAGTCGTCTGCGACGAGTCGGGCTGGCTGGCCGAGACCGGCGACACCTGCATCATCTGCGGACAACCGACGCGCAAGACCGACGATGTGATCGACGAACTGTGCCAGACAGTGATCGATACCGGCGGCACAGTCGAGCACGTCATTGCCGACACCCCGCTGCGCGACCACGTGGCTGCTGCAAACCTGCGCTTCCCGCTGCCGCCCAAGCCCGGTGAGCCCTAACCGCCACGGTGGAACCACCTGTGACCAGGGAGGTGGTCATGGCAGGCCCACTGCTCGAGACCAAGCTCCAAGTCCCCAGGCGCGACGAACGACGTTCGCCGGCTCCGGGCCTCACCCATACCAATCTCGTTTGCTTGTCCGGATCTGGAACGGTGTCGGTCGTGCCGACTGGGGACCGGTGCAAGCCTCATGGTCGTATCGGCTAGATCGTGCCCGGAGACCTGCCGGACCTGGGAGAGTAGCTTCCCATGACGTGTGTCCTCGCCAATGGAACGTTCGACCAGCTCCATATCGATCGCCCCAACCTCGTGGCCATCGAACGTCCATACACCTGAACCGTGCTGTCCAAGGTCTTCAGCCGCCGGAAAGGGCATGCGCCGTCCCCGGCCAACGCGATTGGAGACAAGGATGCGATCGATGTGGTGATCGCCTGGGTCGATGGGTCGGATCGAAAGCACCGCGCCAAGCGCAAGCGGTATCTTGCCGATCCGGGCGGGGAAGCCAAGCCCGAGCGGGCGGCCAGGGATAAGCGGCGCTTCTCGGACAATGACGAGATCCGCTTCTGTCTGCGCTCGATCCGTAACTACGCGCCGTGGGTCCGCACGATCTGGCTGGTGACCGACAGCCAGGTTCCGGCCGCGATCGATCGCCGGCGGGCCGAGCTGGATAACATCCGCATT
>DASUYM010000123.1:0-11308 GCA_036377435.1 Propionibacteriaceae bacterium | reverse complement strand
ATGTCCACGATCGAGGGCCATCCGGTTCAAATCGAGCCCTAGACAAGGTCATGCGGGACCAACATCACCATGGGGCACAGGATCTGTGAGTTCGATGCGATGCTCCAACAATTCAGCGAGGCGGGCCGCCGCAGCCAGCGAACATGCCGACCGAACTCAGGCCCACCGTGCCGCCGAACCGTTTGCTCCATTGGAGACTTCGGCTGGGCCGCTGGCAGTTCACATTGGGCAGTGAAGCGCGGCGGGTCAGGCCTTTAGCCTCTGCCTAGGACTGCGAGCACGGTTGAACGCTTGGATAAAGGATTTGGCTGCTCAACCGTTGCCGGAGTGCTGATCCAAGCTGTTCGAACAAAGTAAGGAACGAAAATGATGTGCGACCTGCGAGCGGCTGTGGCTCGCCGCGCGACCGGTCGGTTGCTCGTACCGGCACGTCTTCCCGCTCGGTCGGGCTCGGTCCGATGACGCAAACGCGACTGCTCCGGTGGGTGCTGGTGGTGACGCTCGGAGAAACTGTTGGTTTCACGGTGCCGGCAGCCGTAGGGGTTGCGGTGACTGCTGAATCGTGGGGACCGCTGGCAACCCTCGTCGCCGTGGTGTTGGCTGGATCGGTGGAAGGGGCAGTGCTTGGCGCCGCCCAAGCCGATTGTCTGCACCGATGGGAAGTATTGCCGGTGCGGCGCTGGTGGATTGTGGCCACAAGCCTCGGTGCGACCGTCGCATGGTCGCTCGGGATGCTGACGAGCACTATCGGCGGTCTGAACTGGACAGCCGGGACGGCTGTCGTGGCTGGAATCGGCGGTCTGATCTTGCTCGCGTCTTTGCCGCTGGCCCAGTATTTCGTGCTTCGTGATCTTGTCAGGCGGCCGGTGCTGTGGATTCCGATCAATATGGTTGCCTGGCTTTTGGGGATCGCATGGACCCTGGCGCCATCGCCGTGGGTCGATCAATCAACACCGACTGGGGCACTGATCTTGATCTACGGTATCGCCGGACTCTGCATGGCCGCGACCGTAGCCGTCGTGACTGGCGTGGGAATTATTCGGCTCTTGCCATCGCCGATCGAGATCGGCGCACACCGGGGATCATCATCGAGGAGTAAGCACTATGCCTGAAGTGAATGCCGAGACTCATCGGCACCCGACTTCCGACAGCAGCTACCCGTTCCGGCGAACCATTGTCGCGGTGGAGACTCTGGTTGGCCTAGGTGGACTGGTGGGAAGTATTCAACTTCTCGCTGGGGTGGCCACTCCCCCAGTGTCGGTGCTCAGTCCCATGGGACTGTCGAGCTGGACGCTTCCGGCCGGATGGCTGTTCCTGAGCGTCGCTGTTCCGTCTGGTTTGGCGGCCTGGCTCGCCTGGCGGGGCTCCGTCTGGGCACCACCGGCGGTTCTGCTGGCAAGTGCATTGCTAGCAACCGAACTGCTGGTCCAGATTCCGTTTCTCGGTTTCAGCATGTTGCAGCTGATCTTCGGCGCGATAGCCATCGGCATGGCCGTGGTGGGGCTGTTAGCCCTGAGAGCGGGCTGGTGGCCGCGCCGGCGCCCCGAGGAGTGAACGGCATGATGCGCGACCTATGGGAGGTGGCCACTGTCGAGAACACGCTCGACATTGCTGCACCTGCCGAGGAGCTATTTGACTTCGTCGTGGACGTACGGAATGAGCCACGGTGGAACCCCCAAATGCTGCAGGTGCAGATGCTGACTTCCGAGCCCGTCCGCGCGGGTACGACGTTTCGGGTGATCTTCGGACGGGGCGTTGGGGAGGCGGTCATCGAGGACACCAAGGTCGACCGTCCCCACTCGTGGACGGCAGTGAGCCGGTCGCGGGTCCTTGATGTCGAGAGTGAAGGGCAGATCCTGGACGTTCCCGGCGGCTCCCGGCTGATCATGCGTAGCCGGCTGCGCCCCCGCGGGACCCTCCGCCTACTCACCCCGGCATTGGGCTGGTGGATGCACCGCACCTGGGAACAAGACCTGCGGCGCGTGAAGGCCCTTCTCGAGCACGACACCTCGACGGTTTCCGAGCCGGGGCCCACGGCCGACGAGTCCATTGAGCGGGTGCCGGTACCGGACCTCTGCGCGCTGTGGGCAGAGACCTCCACGGCCCCAATGAACATCGCGCTCATCGGGGCCGTCGAAGCGGCACCGCTGGTGGCACCGGACGGTACCGTCGCACTGGACCGCATCCGCTCATTCGTCGGAGCCCGGCTCCCGAGAGCACCGATGCTGCTGCGAACCTTGCGGCTCACCCGGCTCGGCCAAGGCACGCCAGCATGGATCGACGCACCCCACTTCGACATCGCTGATCATGTAATCCTGGCTCCGGCCGACCGGTCGCTAAATCACGAAAACGACCTCCTTGCCTGGTGCGCTCGCCGCTCGTTGATTCCACTGGAACGCACGCGGCCGCTCTGGCGGCTGGACATCATCCCCGGGTTACCCGGCGGACGGCTCGGCGTTTTGTTGGTGCTCCATCATGTCGTCGCTGACGGGCTGCGAGGCGTAGCGCTGGTTACGTCATTGCTTGATTCGACACCGCAGGGGCGTGGAGAAGGCGCGGCATGGCACCCGAAGCCAGCTCCCGCAGGCTTCGATCTGGTCCGGGACAACGTGCGGAGAAGATGGGACGCCATACGCCGCTTTCGCCCGTCACGGCTCGTCCGATCGGCGCGTACGATGCGCGCCCTCTCCCACGCACCTGGACGTCGTGCGCCCTCCACGTCACTCACCGGTCCGATCGCGGACCAGCGGCACCTCGCGGTCCTTCGGTACCCCATAGCGGAGCTTCGAGCGGCCGCGCACGCCCACGGCTGCACGATCAACGACCTGCTGATCGCCGCCGTGACAACTGGACTCCGCGACCTCCTCAACGGGCGTGGCGAAAACCAGGACAGACTGGAGCTTCTCGCCTCGGTCCCGGTTGGGGCACGTGGAGGCAGCGAGGGCGGCATGTTCATCGCTCCACTGCCCGTCGGTGTCGCGGACGGCGCCGAGCGGCTCCGCATCATCACGCAAGCCACCGCCACAGGCAAGCGCCGCCCGGATCAGGGAGTTGCCGGCATCGTCGCAATGCCCGCGAGCCTGGCTCGGTTGGGCGTGGCCTGGGCCAAGCGAGCTGCGACCAGCCATATAAACCTGTACGTGACCAATGTGCCCGGCCCGACGTCAACCTTGTACTTTGCCGGAGCGCGGCTGCTGCAGGCGGTGCCGCTGGCCCCGCTCGTCGCCGGTGTCCGGCTCAGCGTTACGGCGATGTCGTACGACGGCCACTTCGCAGTCTCCCTGCTGGCCGACAACAACATGCCCGATCTGCCGGTTCTCGCAGCTGGCGTACGCACGGCGTTCGAGAGCTACATCAACGCATACGTCAGTAGCGACAGCGAGCGAGAGAGACCTCCTGCTGCCCCGACCCGACCGCGGTACTAATCCGTCGCGCCGGCGAGCCGGGCTGCCAGCGTCCTGACGTGCTCGACAAGCTCCGGGGGTTCGTGCACCTGGAAGTCGAACCCTTTGGTTGTCACGTAGATGGCCAACTCGTCCAGCGAGTTGGACCCGGCCCGCAGGGTGCAGCTGTGCTCGTCGATCGGCTCCAGCGCTCCGGTGGTGGGGGCGATCCGCTCCGCTGCAGTCTCGGCGCTGACGTGCAGGGTGAACCGAGCCTGGTAGCGGTAGGCCGATGTGGAAATCGCCCGCGAGGTGTAGCCGCTGATGTCGGGGTCTGGCGGGGTGCGCGGGGTGAACCGGGGGCCGGTGGGCGTGCGCGGGTTGAGGCGGTCCACGCGGTAGGTGCGCCAGTCTTGGCGGTCGACGTCCCAGCCGATGAGGTACCAGCGCCGGCCCGCGTGCACCAGCAGGTGCGGCTCGGTCGTGCGGATGCTGCTGGTTCCGTCGTGGGTGCGGTAGTCGAAGCGCAGGCGCAGTGAGTCGCGGCAGGCGGCGGCGATGGCGGTGAGGGTGCTCGGGTCGACGGTGGGGCCAGTGTTGGCCATCGGCACTGTCACCGACTGCAGGGCGTTGATCCGGTGGCGCAGCCGGGACGGCAGTACCTGTTCGAGCTTGGCCAGGGCCCGCACTGAGGTCTCCTCGATGCCGGTGATCGAACCGCCAGCGGCCGTGCGCAGGCCCATCGCGACCGCGACGGCTTCGTCGTCGTCGAGCAGCAGCGGCGGCAAGTCCGCGCCGGCACCCAGCCGGTAGCCGGCGGTGCCCGCAGTGGCCAGCACGGGGTAGCCGAGGCCGCGCAGCCGCTCGATATCGCGGCGCACGGTGCGCGGAGTGATCTCCAGTCGCTCGGCCAGTTCGGTGCCGGACCAATCGCGTCGGGTCTGCAGGAGCGAGAGCAGTCGCAGCAGCCGTGCCGAGGTGTCCCACATGGTTTGAAGTGTGCCACTGCCCTAGGACCGAATCTGGCCTAACTGGCATCTAGAGTTATCGGCATGGAGAACAACAGCGAGATCCGGCCCTTCACCATCGACATTCCCCAGGCCGACCTGGACGACCTGCGGGACCGGCTCGCCAGGACTCGGTGGGCTGCGGACCTGCCCGATGTCGGCTGGAGCCGCGGGGTGCCGGTGAGCTACCTCAAGGGGCTGGCCGAGTACTGGCGCGATGGCTACGACTGGCGCGTCTACGAGCGGGAACTGAACAAGTACCCGCAGTTCACCACCGAGATCGACGGGCAGAACATCCACTTCCTGCACGTGCGCTCGCCCGAGCCGGACGCGCTGCCGCTGATCATGACCCACGGCTGGCCCGGCTCGATCGTGGAGTTCCTGAACGTCATCGGCCCGCTGACCGACCCCAGGGCCCACGGCGGCGACCCGGCGGACGCGTTCCACCTGGTGATCCCGTCGATACCCGGCAGCGGGTTCTCCGGGCCGACCGGCGAGGCCGGCTGGGACACCAACCGGGTGACCAGGGCGTTCGCTGAGCTGATGAACCGGCTCGGCTACGACCGCTACGGTGCGCAGGGCGGCGACACCGGCGCGGTGATTTCTCCAGGGCTGGGCCGGCTCAACCCCGACAAGGTCGTGGGCGTGCACGCGAACGGGCTCTCCGCGTTCACCGAGGTCAACCCGGACGAGGTGGGGGAGCTGACCGAGGCCGAGCGGGCGCGGCTGGAGCGCCTGGAGTACCTGAAGACCGAGCAGTCCGGCTACGTGATGATCCAGATCAGCCGGCCGCAGACCCTGGCGCACGGGCTTCACGACTCCCCGGTCGGGCAGCTGGCCTGGATCGTGGAGAAGTTCAAGGAGTGGACCGATCCGGCCGCCGAACTGCCCGAAGACGCGGTGGACCGGGATCTGTTGCTCACCAACGTGATGCTGTATTGGCTGACCGGCACCGCCGGATCCTCGGCCAACAGCTACTACGAGGCTGCGCATTCCGGAGCTTGGGGCGCGAGTGAGCGTTCCACGGTGCCGACCGGGGTCGCGGTGTTCCCCCTGGATGTGTCGATCCGGCGCACTATCGAGCTCGAACACACTGTCGTGCATTGGTCCGAATTCGGCCGCGGCGGCCACTTCGCCGCCATGGAGGCCCCCGACCTGCTCGTCGGCGACGTGCGGGAGTTCTTCAGCAAGCTGCGCTGAACCACCGGTGCTCAGGCTCAGCGAACGACCGGGATCGGCATGGTCAGCGGCTCCTGGGCCGCGGCGGCCAGGGCCCGCAGCGCCGCCCGTGACGGCCACCAGCTCTTGTCAACGAGCAGGGTCATCAGAACACCGCACGGTCATCCTCGAAACAGCGGGTCATCGTCTTGTCGGTGGTACTGCAGCGCCTGAGCAATGCCGAAACAGCACACCCGTCCAAAGTCTCCGATCAGGGCCCAGCGGCTAGGTGGTCAGAGCGTCCAGCTTGGAGTCGCGACCACTGAGCGATGGGGCGTCCGTTGATCCGCGTGACGTGGCCGGGGCTGACTCCCCACTACCGAATCAGTCAGGATAGCGAGGAAACAGCGTGTCCCAGAATGCACCGGGATGTGCATGGAGTCCCTCGGATAGACCGACGGCGCATGCGAGACGAGCTGGTGCGAGAACGGTGGCCAGCCGATAGTCGGCCATGCACTGCTCGAAGGTGTAGTCCTGGACTCCGTTAGCGACGAGTGCGTCGTGATAGAGCCGCAGGAGCTGTGACTCGGCGGTTCGGCGGACCACTGGTTCGAGCTGCCCGCGGACCCAGTTTGCGACGTCGATGACGCAGCGGGCATAGGTCGCCATCTGCCAGTCGAACGAAAATCACATTCTCGTCCGCCTCACCGAAGAACAGGTTGTCCGCTTGCACGTCGTTGTGGATGAGCGTCCGAGGGCCTGAGTCGAACAAGATCGTCGTAGCCTCATGAAGGTTCTGTCGGATCCAGTCCCCCGTCTCGCTCATTTGGGAGGTCACGGGGATGCTCAGCTTCTGGAGGAAAGTCGGCCAGCCGTGGCTGAACGCGTCCGCCATGGCTTCCGGCGCCGTCAGAGACCGCAGGCGCAGCCACGAAGCGTTGGCCAGGTATGGGGCTTGCCACCACTTCGCATGCAGCATGGCGACTGTGAACAGCACTCGGGCGACCTCATCAACTGAACATCCCGCGATGCTGTTGCCGTTACGCGCGCGGGTCAGATCCTCAAGCACCAAGAGGGCAAAGCCCGTTTCAGAATCGAAGTGACTGTAGTAACAGTGCGGCGTTGGCACTGGTGTGCGAGACGACAACTCTTCGTAGAACCGGACCTCCCGCTCATAGTGGCCTAGAGCGCTGATCAGACCCCGCGCAGCCGGTTCGGCCGCCGAGAACTTCGCGATGAGGGTCGCCGGCAGTCCGGCTCGGTCGTCCTGATACCGGATACGAAGCCGAGTCAGCTGTCCGGTCATACCCTGTTCGCCGCCAAGCAGTTCTGCGTCGCAGGACAGGACGCAGTTGGGTCCCAGGCCCTGGGAACTCAGCACCGAGGTCAACCAGTCGGCCGTTAGTTCGTCTGGCGAAGCAGGTATCTGCATGACTCACAATCGCACGTATCAGACTCGCAATCGCACGTATCATCTGCGACTGCGGGGCGTGTCATCCATGGCGTCGGACGCCAGATGAGCTAACTCAATGCTCGTCCTGCATGGCCCCCCGCCGTTGTCGCGTACCTGATCTCCAGCTCGTCTGGCCGATCGACGACTCGCTGTACCAGCCCGCGACCGTCGAGTTCGCCCATGCTCGGCCTCGCACTCCTGACGATCATGTTGCTGGTGTGGAACGCTTAGTGGGTGCATAAGCGAGGCCAGTTCGGACGTAAGGCGAGCCCGGCTCCGCGGTCGCTGTACCCGATCGTGCTTGGCCTGCGCGGGATCGGCAGGTTAAGTGATCAGTCGGCTTTGTTGACATAGGCAGACGCTTCATGACATCGGCAACACCACCCGTCCGACCGTCAACGTCGGGCAGCCGGCTGCTGCGGGTCGCGGCGCGGTTTCCGCTCGCGACATTCCTCGTTCTCGGTTTCTCGCTGGCCTACGCTTTGGCGTTCATCTGGGGGTTGGCGTACAACGGCGTGATCCCCGGCGGTGGGCTGGCGGCCGTGCTGAATATCGCACCCGATGAGCTCACCGGCGGCGCAGTAGTGCTGTCGCTCTTTCCGGCCGCGCTGTTCGCGACATGGGCGACCAGCGGCCGCGTCGGGGTGCGGAGCCTCTTCCGCCGGGCCTTCCATTGGCGGGTAAATCCCGGCTGGTGGCTGACGGTACTGCTCGGGTTGCCAGTCCTCACCGTGAGTCTTGCCCTGCTCATGGGCGACCAGCTCCGCTCGGTCGACCTCCCCTTATTCCTCGCCAGCCAGCTGGTGCTTCTGCTCGTCAACTTCATCGTTATCAACCTTTGGGAAGAGGTGGCGTGGACCGGGCTGTTCCAGACCCGGCTCGAGGAGCGCCACAACTGGCTCTTAGCCTCGGTGCTGACAGCTATACCCTTCGCAGCGATTCACTTGCCGTTGCAGTTCTTCCTCGACCAACCCGTGACGGTCGCCTCGCTCGCGGCCGCGTTCGGCCTCTACCTCCTGCTCGGTCTGTTGGTCCGACCGTTGCTCGCGGTGTTCCGTCGCGGAACCGGCGACAGCCTTCTCTTGGTCGGTCTGCTGCACAGCGTCTTCAACCGAACCAACAACGAAAATGGCATCGCGGCCACGCTGCTCGAGGGAGACGCACGTCAGCTCGCGATGTTGATCGCCGTTGTCCTACTCACCGTTGTGACTGCGGTCGTTATTCGTTCCCGACTGGGCCGTCAGTATGGGGCAGAGCTCGCCGAGCGCTCACGAACCACAGCTGCCCGCCTTACAGCTTGAACGCCGTCCTGGAACTGCTGATCCAGCACATAGGGCTCGCCGAAGCGATAGCCGAGGGACCTGGCCATCTCGCAGAACTGGTACCCAGTTCTTTGTCCCGTCTTTATGCAGCAGCCCGGTGGGAGCTCCCGAGCACGCCACGTCCACATGAAGGAGCGGATTATCTGCAGCCAACTTCCCTCGGGAAGGTCGCGTAGCTCAACCGGGATCAGGCCGGGAAGCGCGGGGAGAACAGTCTGCTGCATCGGACCGGAGGTCCACCTCCATGATCTGCTTGGGCTCGGCCCCGGCTCACGGGATGCGCGTTCGGCTGGTGCCCCCGACGGTGGGCTCCATGCGCTGGCCGGTGGCGGCGTCGATGCCGTGGTGATCGCTGCACACGGCCGGCCCATGCCTGGCTTTGGTTACTATCTCGAGCTTGGCTCGGACGTGATCCTTACTCCGGCCGAGATGTTCGCCTCAACTCCACCCAAATCGTTGGCCTCCCTCGCCTGCTGGGGCCAGGGTGCCTGGCCAGAGCAGCGGCGACCCGTTGACCGTCGCTACCATCGTGCTGGCCAGAGGATCCCGGCAGATCTGGTCACCTGACCGTCAGCCTCGAGGGCGCCGTCCTACTTGATCGGCTGCACGATGCGGTGGCGCCACGTCGCGCGGTCGGGCAGGCTCGCGTGCCCCTCGAATCGCTCGAGGTCAACGAAGTAGTAGACCTCCCAGGCCGGGCCCGCCGGCTCCTCACCGTGCTCCTGCAGCCAGGCACCAATGCGCGCGTACGCCGCACCGAGGCCCTCCGGCACCCCGGTGTACACGGTGTTGACGACGGGGCCGCCAGGCAGCTCTCCCGACGCGATGCGTCCTTCGCCCGGCAGCGCCTCCGCGACCGAGACGCCCTCCTCCACGTCGGTCTCGAGGTCGCCAACCCCCTCCGTGTCAGGCCCGATGTCGGGGAACGTGTAGTAGCGCACGAACGGCGCGCCCTCCGACCGCACGCCGTGACGCTCGAGGTACTCGCGCAGCGCCGCCAGCCGATCGTCCATCGTGGCCGCGAGGTCGGCGACCTTCACTGTTGCTCGAATGCTGATCATGGGCTGCGCTGGGAGCAGACGGACCTCCACATCCTCGCTGTCCGACTCTCGCTCCTCGACCATCTCCGCGAGCCGGTCGAACCCGTCCGCGCCGCTCGCGCCAGGCTGCGTCTCCATGAAGTTGAGCGTCTGGTCGCGCACCTCCTGCGACGGGTACGTCTGCGTCATCGTCATCAGCGTGCCCGCGCCCTCCTCGACGAACTCGATCACCGAGACCGTCGCGTCCTCGGCACGCCAACCCACCTCCTCGAAGCCCACAAACGCGATCGTGCTCACGAGGCGTTCGGGTCGCAGCACCTCGCGGTACTCGCCATGCATCATGAACTCGCTGCCGTCCTCATGGCGCATGACGTAGCGGTAGGTGCCGCCCGGCCGCACGTCCATCTGGAGGACGGGCACCGTCCAGCCCGGCCGCACGAACCAGCGCGCGAAAAGCTCGGGCTTGGTCCAGCAGTCGAACACAAGCGCGCGAGGCGCCTTGAAGCTCCGGCTGATCACGATCTCGCGCTGGCCCTCGGAGCGGACCGCGACCTGCGGACTATTCACCGTCGTCACCTCGGGCACCCCCCTTCTTCATCTCTTCGCTCTGCAATTCATCGAGCAGGTCGTCTAACCGCTCGAGGGTCTCCTGCCAGTACTCGCGGAACCCGTACGCCCACTGCGCCACCTCTTTAATGGGCGACGCATCGAGGCGCGCTGGGCGCCATTGCGCCTCGCGCCCCCGCGAGATCAGCCCGGCCCGCTCGAGCACCTTCAGGTGCTGCGAGACCGCGGGCAGGCTCATCTCGAATGGCTCGGCGAGCGTCTTCACCGAGGCCTCGCCCTCGCGCAGACGCGACAGGATGGCACGCCGGGTGGGGTCGGCCAGGGCCGAGAACACCGCGTTCAGGCGCTCATCGGTCTCCGGTCGGGCGTCATACTTAAGAGCCATCTTAATTAAGAGGCTACTTAGACACGCAGCGTCTGTCAACCCGCCTCATGAGCGCGCCTCATACTCATCGCGCCCCAGAAAGGACACCGCCATGGACTCAGCTCTCCGCGCGGCCATGGGGGAGCATTCCGTTGTCGACATCTCCACGCCCGGACGCAAATCGGGCGCCACCCGCCGCATCGAGATCCGGCTCTGGCACGCCGACGGACGGATCTTTCTCAGCGGTCGCCCGGGCAAGCGCTCGTAGTACGCGAATCTGCGCGCCAACCCTCAGCTGACCCTGCACGCGAAGAGGGGCGCCGAGGGTGACGTACAGATGACGGCGCGGCCGATCACCGACACGGGCGAGCGACGCGAGGTGCTGTCTCGCATCGCGTCGCCGAACGAGCTCGACGCGTGGATCGAGGGCTCGCCGCTGGCCGGCGCGATCCGGCCTGCCGGCGGTCCCGCTCACGGGGCCGCTCGTCGCATCGATCGACTGCCGCCGCCAATCTGCCTGGCCTCATCAGTTGCCGGAGGATCGACTCGCACCGCGGGGGCACACGTGGGGCACACGGCTAGGGCTCAGCCTCCCCCCAGCGACTGAGAACCACGCCGTGCCACTTGCGAGGCGGCCCGCAGTCGGCATCCCCAGGCATGCATAGGTACTGCGGTGATTGATCGCCGTTTCCAGGGTGGGTCCGGCACGAAGCCGCGCAGGCTCATGGCGCGCTGACATCCCGGAAGTGTCGACGTCTATTCCGGGCGGGCCAGGTGTGAGGATGGCCTTGAGGATCGATACCTTGCAACGCAGCGTTGCCGTGGCGGCGCTCAGGGACGCCGGCTGCGGCGTGCTGCGGCCGGTCAGGGTCGTTTAGGCTCGCCGTTCGGATGACCTTCCTCCAGTGCGGAGGACAGCGGGAGACTGGGGCATGAGCACACACGGAAGCCGGGTATGACCGTTTCGCCGGGCGAGGACTTGGCTCAGGATCGGGCAGCGGTGATCCTGACCCC
>DASUYM010000122.1:0-2499 GCA_036377435.1 Propionibacteriaceae bacterium | reverse complement strand
GATCACCGGTTCCGAGGGCGAATTCTTCGTCAGTAGGAGCTCAGCAGGTCGTTGATGGTCCCCGTGACCGGCTTGCAGGCTGTGACGGCGTACGACCTCACGCGCCTGGCGCGGACTCCGGAGTACCGGCATTTCGTACATCACAGGCCTGGGCAGCTCTGAGGAGAAGGCGACCGTGTAGAGTCCGGAGCCTGCAAATGCAGACGCCGATGCAGCGCTTCCCCCAGAAGCGCTGAACAGGTTTCTTTGTCCCGCCATTTCTCCAAACAACTCCGCTTCGATACCCCGCCTGCCCCCAAACGAATGGATCGTGCCTGAACGAGAAACGACCTCGCGCTAACGGCGCCAGATCGCTGGAGTGATTAACAGTGGGAAGCGGCCTCTTTGCCGGAAACACCCCGAGCTCGGTCAGGCACTAGAGAGCGTATCGTGCCCTCACGGCGAATTAGACCAGAGGTTCGATCGTGAACTTGATTAACGCCCGGTCATGGAATATTTCCGAGATGATCCAACCAGTCGTCGACGTGACCTGGATAGCCGACAGCGATTCTTTACCCAGACTATCGCGGTCAGAGTGTCACAGCATGATGTTGCCGGCTGGACTCAGGAACCCGTTGCCCACAAGGGAAAACAGCAAGGCCACTGACAGCCACCATGGCTCTCTGTTACAAGATCATTTTCTATGGCAAAGGCGGGCGATTGGACGCCGTCCGTTCACGCCTCGTTCGTGGAGCGGTAATCGCAACGTTATCAACTTGTCACTTTCGTCGTGTCTCGCGGGATGGTCACGACCAGGTGGGGATCAGACGGCGGCTGGGGTCAACGGCCGGGACGACCGGGCATTCGGATAGCCACGAGCGAGCCTGTCTCGATCTCAGACCAATCACCGTCGAGCAGGTGATAGCCGCGCAGTGCTGGTAGCCCTTCCAGCTGGTCGAGCAAGGCGAGCCCAGCCTCCGGCCCTACGCCATGCGCGTGCTCGTGGACTACGGCGACGTTGTTGGCGTCCAGGCCGCCGTCCCTCCGGTATGGATGATGCGCCGGTGCTCGGCTCGTCAAGATTGTTCCTCGGGTGGTGAACCTCCAGGCCAACCCGGCCGGCGCTGGCGCCGTCAAGATTCAGATCCGGGCATTTCTGCTGTCCCTTATCCGCAATGCCATATATCCCGCGCCCCCTAGGAGTACACCGACCGCATGGCCTCCAGGTAGCGGCCGTACCCGGATGTGGTCTGCCATTGTTGGCTGGGCTCTACAGCCGTTCCTTCGCCCCACTCGTTGAAGCTGGTGACCAGCTGCCAGCGGGCACCAGAGGTCACCTGGCGGCGCAAGTCCGCTTGGAACCGCCTCAGGTTCCGAGGCAGCCGCGGTACCACCTCGTCGAACTTGAAGAAGCCGGGTGAGACGGTGGCTGAGTGGGTGCCCTGCTGGTCGTAGCTGTCAGCCGGTACGTACTGGTGCCAGGAATCAGGCTGCTTCGGACAGTCGCGATATCCCGAGAAGACCTTGAGATTGAGATAGAAGCGCGCCTGATTGGCCGCCATGAGTCGGCTTACTGCCGGGCAGGAGCCTTCCCGTCCTATGTTGTAGACAAACAACACCGGTTTTCCGGCCACCCGCAACCAGGCCGGGTGCGTGCTCAGCTGGTAAAGCGAGTCGAAGTCCTGGCTGAGGATAGAACTGGAGGGCGGAGTCGACCAAGACTCCGGCTCGTAGTAGGCGGCAACGTGGAAGCCTTGACGACCGGCAGCGTCTAGCAGCAAGGGCAACCGGCGGGCGGTCGGACTGTCCCGGCCCCAGTACGAGGAGATGAAGGCGTTTAGGCCGGCGTACCGGGCTTGGGCGACATGATTCGCCAGTACGCGCGGGTTGCTGCTGTCGTATTTGCCGAGGCTTGGCGTGTACCGAGTCGCCCAATTCTCGGTCTCGGGGAACCACGGATAATAAAATGCCGCCCGAACTGGCAAGCCGACAGAAGAAGGATGGGATGGCTGCGAGGCCGCCTGCTCCGCTCCGTCGGCTGCGAACAGTACGCAGGGCAGCAATGCTAGGAAGAGGGCCGACGCAACCGTTCGTGCGACGCGGCGTCTATAGGGCAGGCGTCCGGAACCTCGGCGAATATCGCTACTCATCTGGGGCCGAGAGCTCCCTACCACTACGCGCGCAATTCACTGCTCGGCGGCCTCGCGAGCCGCACCGTCCGAGAGCGATGGTCAGCGACACTTGGCCGAGCCGCGGTCCCGGAACGTGCTGCCCTTGACCGGCACGAACTCCCAGTCATAGCTGCCGGCCTTCAGCGTCATGGACAAGACGCCGAAGCTCGTATCATCTCGCACTACCTCGCCGACCAGCGGAGGCTTCTTGAAGCGGACATGATTCCTGCCGCCAGTCCCGACGACAAACTGTTGGATGCCTTGCGCGTCGAGCTTCGGCGTTTCGATGATCGAATCTGAGTCTTGCCCTGTGTGGCTCGGCGCATCCATGTGCCCGATGAAGTCGAAG
>DASUYM010000121.1:0-12581 GCA_036377435.1 Propionibacteriaceae bacterium | reverse complement strand
CGCCGAGCTCAGCGGGGAGTTCAACCTGAACGGCATCGCAGCCGTAAACAACGGTCGAACGTTGATCGTGTCGCACAGCGCCAACGGTGCGCTCTATACCGTCGACCCGGAGACCGGGGCGAGCGCGCCCATCGACGGAATCAGTGTTCCGAGCGTCGATGGAATCGTGCTCTCCGGCAGGCGGCTGTGGGCCGTGCAGAATAGCAATCAGATCACTCGTATCCTCCTCAACGATGGCCTGACCGCTGGCACCGTCGAGAAGGTCATTACCAGCGACCTCTTCCAGGTCCCGAGCACGGCGGCGCGGTTCGGCAACTCGTTGGCGGTCGTCAACGCGAAGTTCGACACCGGCATCCCGCCAACCGCCGATGAGTTCGAGGTCGTGCTGGTTAACGGATAGCTTCGAACGCTCATGCGGCGTTCGTGAGCTCCCAGGCGATTTGGTGCGGTCCTGGGCCCGCGTCTCGCTCGACGGTCCGTAGTCGGGCGCGGTCATCGATGTTGAGTCGGAATCAACCGAGGGAGCTACCCCCTCGTGGTGTGTGGCGTGATGTCTGACTGGTCCCGCCTTTCGGGCTCGACCAGGGTGGTGTCGATCCCGGGGGTTAGTGCAAGCCTCCCTCGTCGTGCGCCCATCCCGTAGTTCCCGGCTCAGCGGGCGAACGCCTCAACGGCGGCCAGGCCCGACAGGTGGGTGACGCGCACACCAAACGCCTCTGAGAGCCGGGTCAGTGGGAGGGTGGACGGCAAAGAGGACCGGGAGGCTCATCAAGGCGGCCAGGACGAAGGCAATCGCACCGGTCTCGAGCCCCTGATCGACGCCTTGCCGGGATTCAACGGTTGTCACTTCTGAGCAGATCCTGGCTTCTCGCGACTGGCTGCCGCCGAAGAAGTCGGGGAGCTGAGCCCGCGTTCTCGTTGCGCTGAGAATCGTAAGAGTGTTCTAATAAGATATGCAAGATCTCGATCCGACTCAATACGGCGAAGCGGATGCATGCGGTCGGCGTCGTGCCGAACGTTTGCTGGTGCGTGAGAAGCACTGCCGCTCATGGCTCAGCAAGATCATCTGCAGGCGTGATTTCCATGAGACTCTGTGCAAAGCCGATGCTCCGGCTCCGGCGCGTGCCGTTGACTCCCACACGAGGCGGCCATACGTTCGAACCTTCGTTTGCCCATCGCGAGCACGACTCTCGGTTCGTCATCCGGTACTCCGTGGACGATCCTGAGCCAAGGAAACAGATATGACGACGACGATCATTAATTTGAAAGTTAAGACAGTTGAGGAGAAGGCCGTCACCCCACAGAACAACCAACTGGGCAACATGATCGCCTCCAGCGATGACATCACCGTCATCAACGGTGATCCAAGCCTCAGAGGCCAACACTCAGGTTTCTATGTCCGTGTTCGCAGGCCGGATTTCTGGCTATGTGATGCTGGATACATCTTGCCGGGAATCCCAGGCACGCCTTTCCCGAATGGCGGTCAACTCCAGACCCGAGGGCTCCTCAAATTTTTTAGTCTGGTGAATACGGTTGCGATCATCGGAGGGACCGACGATTACCGGTGTGCTTCAGGTCAGGTCAAGATCGACGGGAACAACTTCGAGCTGACAATCGAAACTCCGTGAGACGCGGCCGACCCGACCGCGATCCAGCCGGCATACACATCCTTCGCCCGCCGAGTCGGCAGCAGCAGCGCCGAGGCCGGGCATAGCCGGTGATCATGGTCAGCACCGGCAGCTGGGCTGCGGTGCGGGTCTGCCCGAACCCGACCGGCAGCCTGATCGGGAACCAGAAATCGCACTGCGCGATCTCCCCAGCCAAATACGTGGTCCGAGACGCCGGGTCCGGCGGCACATAGACCGGCCGCAGCTCAGCCACCCGCCCACTCAACGTGCGGATCGAATAACCCCACCCAATCCGTTCCGCGATCACCATGGCCGGCATCGTCGGGCAGCGCCTGCAACAACTCCCGAATCCGCGGCTCCACCGCATCCACCACCGAGCCCTGCGGCTGCCGTCGATACGCCGGCGGACCCTCAGCGGCCAACGCCTTCCTCACCGTGTTTTCGAACAGCCCAGCACCCGCGCGATCACCTTCACCGGCATCCGCTCCACCCGGTACAGCCGACGGATCTCAGCCCAATCCTCCACACTCAACACCCACTTCCCACTGACCTCGACTGAGGTCAGCATCACGGAGGGGGTCAGGCGTGCTGCCGAGCCGGGCGCTGAAGCGCATGTACCCAATGGCACGGCCGAGAGTGGCCCCCATCGAAACCGAGTCCATCGGAGGATCCTTGGGCTTCCGCGGCGGTTTCGGCGTCTGATCAGTCACCATTGAGAACAACTCTCTGAGATTGGCTCCAGCAACGCCAATCCACAGCTAGCCCGAACCGGCGCGCGGCTATTCGCCCGCGAACCCTCGGAGACAGCACTGAGGTTAGATGTCCACAGATTGCGCTTCGGAGGTTACGCGGCACGGGCTGAATGAGTCAGCCTGGTGGGCGCTGAATCAAGGAGGCCGTCATGTTAACGACTACATCGTCGTCGCGTACGTCCAGTGTCCAGTGGCTGATCGAAAGCCGACCGCCGAGTCTCACTTGGGCGCGGCCATCGCCGCAACAGCCGAACCAGCCACCCCTCGACTTAATTGATCATGAATTTGATCATGCCGATGATAGTGCGGCAAACCATCGAGGTGTCCGGGTGAGCACGGTAAAAGCGCGCTGGGCGGCTCGCCCGCGACCCGGGCTGCCTGACGCCCAGGAATGGAGCACCACACTGGCGTTGGCAGTAATCCAGGCTCTGGTGGGCCGGCGACCGGTCGCTCAGCTCAACCGCTGGGTGGTCGAAGAGGTGCTCGGCGCGATCAGCATCCGCCAGCGCCGCAGCCTCTCGCTGCATGGGCGGACTGCCGTCCCCACCGCACTGCGCTCGGTCCACGTCCAGCACCCTGATCCCGAGGTGGCCGAGGTGTCGGCGCATGTGGCGATCGGAAAGCAATCGGCAGCTATGGCGTTCCGGTTGGAAGCCTTCGGGGACCGCTGGCTCTGCACTGCCCTGGAGCTCGGCACGCGCATCGAGTCGCATAAACATGGGCCCTGAGCTTGTCGAAGGGCACGGTCCACGGGCTTCGACAGGCTCAGCCCGCAAAGTCGCGTGGTAGCCGCCGGCTACGCCACGACCGAAGACTGGATTGAGTAATGCGCCGCGTGGTACACGTGGCGGCCGAACTCGACGAACTGACCAACGTCGTCGTACGCGAGGCGGTCGACGGTCAGGCACGCAGCCGGTGTCTCCTCATCTAGCAGATTGGCCTCCTCGTCAGTCATCAGCCGGGCCGAGATCCGCTGATGTGCGATCTTGAGGTTGACGCCGAGAGCTCGCAAGCAGGCGTAGAGGCTCTTACTCTGCATGTCAGCCTCGGTGATCTCGAAACGAGCTGGCAGGTAGTTGGTGAGGATCGCGAGCGGCACATCATCGGCCAGCCGTAGCCTTCTGATCTTGATGAACTCCGCGTCGGAAACGGCCAGGGCGTCGATGGCATCGCGAATATTCTGCTCGAGCGTACCGATGGAGAACTCGAGCAGCCGCGTGCTGGGAATTTTGCCTGCCTTGGCTAGGTCCTCGTTGAGGCTGCTGAGCGCCTCGGTCCGCCGGAACTGGGACCGCACGACCTGAGTGCCGACACCTCGCTTGCGTACCAGCAGACCCTTTCTGACCAGCTCTTGAATGGCCTGACGAGCAGTCGGCCGTGAGAGACCCAATCGGCTGGTGAGAGACAGCTCGTTCTCGAGGCGATCCCCCGGGGCGAGAGCACCAGTGTTGATAGCGTGCTCGATGGACTGCGCCAGTTGGTAGTACAGGGGGACAGGGGAGTTGCGCTCGAGGGTGATGTCGAGTTCGCGCACCGAGGCCGCTTCTGTCATGGACGAAGCATAGAGGCCGGGACGCGGGTTCTATAGAGATCGGCGGGATTTTGTCTGTACAAATTCACTGATCGAGCGTCACCGTCAGGTCAGCGCGCCGTCGGGGTGCGGCGTAGTCGGCCAGCAGCCGGAGGTAGATCGGTTGATCCGGCCAAGGCGCCCGTCGGCGATCAGCTGCCGGGCCATCTCGACCGCAGGCACGTTGCGATAGTTGAATCCAGCCGCTGATTGCACGCCGTTCGAGCAGAGTCATCGCAGCAAAAACCGAATTCTTGGGACGGTCAGGGGGAAAACAACAACAGCAGCCCTGCACAGGTATAACCGATCATCACCAGCAGCAGCGGCAACTGACCACGGACAGCGCGATCCGGCGGCAGCAGCCCAACCGCCTTCTCGTGCGCGCAGACGATGCCGAATACGTGCCCTCCGACAATGGCACACAACTGGACCAGAGCGATTGCGGTGGGATGGTTGAAGATCGCTGAGTTCACACCCATCTCCGCCGATCCGAAAACATTCCAGCCGCGGCCGAGCGGATCCGAGAAGTTGATTGCCGTCCGCTGCCCCTCGACGATGAGCAGCGTCGCATAGTGCGCCACCACATAACCCAAGACGATGGGCAGTAGCGAGCCCACCATCAGCCGCGGATACTCCGCGGCCGACCTGTCCCCGTAGCGGCCCATCCAGGCGGCTGCGAGGCTGAAGCTGACAAAGACAATGATGATCATGATCAGCAGGCCGCCCATGCCCCACACGATTGTGGGCACATAGGAGCTCTGCACGGCTACGATCCACCAGCTGGTGTTGGTGAAGCTGTCGAATGCTGTGCTCCCCAGCAGCGCCGCCACCACGGCGGTCGCTCCCGGTGGAGCGTGCCACGCGTTAAGCCCAGCCAACGGGTTGACCAGTCTCAGCTGATCACCGACCCGCCGCCAGATCGACATCTGGGCGAGTGTGCTCGCGTACGCCTCGAAGGGATCCGCCGCGCCGATCCAGCGCTGCCCAAAGACGATCGCGCCCAACACCAAGATCACCAACCAGGCCAATGCCCACAACCGCAGTACCGCGAGTGTGGTCCGGTCCGGCTGTACCAGCTCGAGCCATCCGAATCCGAACAGACCGACAGCGGCCGGCCACACCCCAACCCTTCTCGGCAGGGTGACAAGACCCTGTTCCGGGTCGACGCGAGCCAAGGCGCAGAGCCCACGATGGATGGTCCGCAGCGGATTGGTTGCTCGCCAGAACTGACCGAGTAGCAGCGAGATCGGAACCAGGCCGACCCACATCCACACATAGACGAAGCCGAAGATCGGATTGGTGAGCAGGTCTTGGCCAGCCATCATCGCCAGTCCGGCCCAGGCGTACGTCGCAAGGACCAGTCCTTGGGCGATCAGCCGGACGATCGGATGATCGACGACTGCGGTCAGTCCTGGCATCGGGCGTCCGCCGACCCGTTCAAAATGTGGCTGCCGCCACGCGAAGATCAAGATCGCGAAGGAGATCACCAACGCGAGGACGGCACCGACCACTACGAAGGAGAACGGCAGCGGCAGGTCGTGCCGCGATGCAATCCCGTGCAGTGGTATGAGCATAAGGCGACTGAGCCGGAGTTAGCGCGCGTTCAAGATCACGATGATCTTCTCAAGATGGTGAGACTCCACCTCAAAGCTTCCGGGGCTGTCAATGGTGAAGGATCCTTTAGAAGGCCTGCCGGCCCGAACGGGCAGCTCCCAGCCCTCCCCACCAATGTGAGCGTGGATCTCATCGTCGGTATCGCTCGTGACGTTCAAGATCACCTGCTGACCCACCCGTACGTTGATCTTCTCGCCGTTCGGGACCGTCTTGCTTCCTGAGATGTTGATGTTGATGGTCAGTGCATAGTCAGCAGTTAGCGATGGAGACTCGAGAGGACTGGGCGCTCTCAAGGTGTCAGGCGAGGACGGTTCACTAGGGAGGCTGACCGTAGTCGACGGGGTCGTCGTCGCCTGAGGTTCAGCGGGCGTACATCCGCTGAGCAGCTGGCCCAAGATCACGGCACCGCAGATCAACGCACCAGTCGGTCTACCGGCCCTTACGCTCATCGGTTTGAACCTTTCTCCATGCGTTCGACCCCACCCGAGTTCGGGATTGTGCTGCAGCGCGGGCCGCGATTCCACTTGGGCACTAATCCTGTACGAAGCTGCTCGGACCCAGGTTCCCAGCCGCCCAAAGGGTCGATGTGATTGGTCAGCGGTCGGTGTTTCGTTGCTCGCTCGGTTCGCCGCGGATCGCGCCTTGGACTCCGCCTACTTCGTCGTCGCTCAGGGACAAATAGCATGTCCTCCTCGCCCCTCCTTAGCACAGCGGCGCGCGATCCGAGGGTCCTCGACGGTAGTACCGTGATGGCTCCAGGGATTCGCATGAGCAGGGAGGACTCCATGCCACAACGGCTCACACCTCTTGAGGTGTCGTTGCTGGCCCTGGACACAGCGCACACTCCAGGCCATGTGGGTACTGTCGACATTTTGGACTCCGGCCCTGAGGGCTTCGACTTCGAAGGGCTGATCGCGCTGATCCGCGAGCGGATCGCCTTCGTCCCGCGCTACCGGCAACGGGTTCGCGGGATTCCCGGGAGGCTCGCCCCGCCGGTCTGGGTCGACGACGAGAACTTCGACCTTACATTCCACGTGCGACGGTCTGCGCTGCCGCGACCCGGCACTCTGTCCCAGCTCCGAGAACTCGTCGGCCGGGTGATGGCTCGACGGCTCGATACCTCGCGGCCGCTGTGGGAAATGTATCTGGTGGAAGGACTAGAAGACGACCGGCTCGCGCTGCTGGCCAAGTCACATTTGTGCTTGGTGGACGGAATTGACACGGTGGAAATCGGTCAGGTGCTGCTCGACACGACCGCTCGCCCACACGCCATTCCCGGCACTGGAACCGATGACGACTCCTGGCACCCAGTGCCTGAGCCCTCGTCGCTGGAGTTAATCGCCGGGGCGCTCTTGGAGAGCGCGCAAGACCCTGTGTTAGCGATCGAGAACGTGCGCGGTGCGCTAACCAGCGCGCTAGGCGTCGCCGTGGCGTTCGGTGAAGCCGTGGGAGGTATCGGTGGGGCGTTAGGGGAGCTGGCGTCTGACGTGCTGCGTGGGCGGCGCCCGTCTTCGAACTCGCCGCTGACCGGGCTGGTGTCCGAGCAGCGCCGCTTCGCCACGATTTCCGCATCCCTCACCGATCTCAAGGCAGTGCGCCAGGAGCATCACCACACGATCAACGACGTGGTATTGGCCATGATCACTGGAGGGCTGCGCTCCTGGTTGCTGACACGTGGCGAATCGATTAGCTCGGGAGGTTCACTGACCGCGCTGGTGCCGATGAGCGTTACCGAGGACGATGGCGAGCCAACTTCTTTGGGCAGCCAGGTTGCGCCGCACCTGCAGCGCTTGCCGATCGGGGAGCCCAATCCGCTGATGCGGCTGCACCAAGTCGCCTATGACACCCAGGCTCACAAGGATTCCGGCCGGGCAATTGGTGCTCGCTCGCTCGCCGACATCGCCGGCTTCGCCCCGACCACGCTGCATGCGCTCGGCGTACGCACCTCAACTGAGGTTATGCGCAGACAGCACGATCTGGTGATCACCAACGTGCCCGGGCCCCAGGTCCCGCTGTTCGCGGCCGGTGCCCAGCTGGTAGCGAGCTACCCGGTCCTTCCCCTGTCCGCAGGCCACGTGCTTGCCATTGGAGTCACCTCCTACGACGGTGAGGTCTTCGTCGGGCTCACTGCCGACCGTGACGCCATCAGCGACCTCGACGTGCTTGCGCAATGCGTGCTCGATGCTCTCGATGAACTGCGTGACACGACCGTCCGCGCGACGAGCGTGCGCCAGCCCACTCGCAAAGCCCCTACAGCGGCGCGTCGCAGGGCCGCGAAGAAATCAGCAGCACAGCGGGCAGCCGCCAAGAAGACCCAGGCTCACAAGCCGCCAGCCGACTCAGCCCCAGAGCCGGAGTCCTCTCAGGCAGCGGCCTCACCCGAGGTCGCCTTGACGAGCAAGGCCGCGGGAGGATCCTCAGTACCGCGGCAGCGCAGCAAGCGGTGATGTCTCACATGGTCTTCGTTCCCATGACCTGGAACGAGGCGGTCGCTCTACGATCGGGTACCGCGGCGGACGGGTATCCGGGGTGCGCGGCAACGCCGAGCCTGGTTGCTTCGATGGAGGCTGACACCCTCATGGAGGAGGCCGAGTACGCCGCTCTCAGCTACGCTGGCGCGCTGGCTCTGGTGCTGAAGCCAACCTCGCCGCGGTTGGTAGCGGCTGCGGAGGTGCGGGCTGAGCAGCTCACTGATCTCGGCGGGCCGCTGGGCGAAGCACAGGTCCGTGGTCTGACCTGGCATCAGGTGCGGGCGCTATTCGCCGATGAACCGGCCGCGATAGCGGCGGCGCGGCAGGCAGGTGATGTGGCAGCGGGGCAGAGCTTGGCGGCTGCACTCACCGCGCCGGAGGTCGGAGCATTGCTCGATGAGTACGACCTGTTGTGGTTCGCTCCCGACGAGCTAGACCAGCTCGATGGCTCAATCTACCCACACGGTGACACGCAGGGCGGCCCCAGCGAAAGAGGGAACTCTCGATCGGATCAGGCAGACTAGGAGCATGCCTCGCTCAATCTGGAAGGGCGCAATCTCCTTCGGGCTGGTCACGATTCCTGTGAAGCTCTTCTCGGCGACCGAGGAGAAGGACATCAGTTTTCGCCAGGTCCACCCAGAAGATGGCGGCCGGATCAAGTACAAGCGTGTCTGCGAGAAATGTGGGAAGGAGATCCCGTACGCCGAGATTGCCAAGGGCTATGAGATGCCGGACGGCCGAATGGTGATCTTGGAGGCGGAGGACTTCGACTCGCTGCCGCTGGCGACCACCAAGGCGGTCGAGGTCGTGCAGTTCGTGGCTGAGGAGGACGTCGATCCCACCTACTTCAACAAGACGTACTTCCTCCAGGCGGACGGCCCGGGCGTCAAACCGTACGTGCTGCTGCGTGATGCCTTAATCAAGAGTGGCCAGAGTGCCGTGGTCAAGGTTGCCCTCCGGTCCCGTGAAGCGTTGGCCCTGATCCGTCCCAAAGATGGCGTCTTGCTGATGCACACCATGCTGTGGCCAGACGAGCTCCGCGACGGTTCCTTCGCCGCGCCACCGCAGGACGTCACTGTGTCGGACGCGGAGGTCACGATGGCACAGTCATTCATTGACGCGCTGGCGGGCGACTTCAATCCGGAGGACTTTACCGACTCCTATCGGGAAGCGCTCGAAGCATTGGTGCAGAGCAAGGCTGAAGGCGTGCCACTGGCCGCAGAGCCTGAAGTGCCCAAGGAGGCTGAGGTCGTCGACCTGGTGGCCGCACTGCGCGCATCGGTCGAGGCCGCAAAGAAACGACGGGAAGAGGCTGAGAGCGCCAAGGCCGTGTGAGGCGGCCTTCCAACCGAGGACCGCAGCAGATCCAAGGCGCGATTCGCTGCGAGCGGTAGCGAACAAATTCAACACAGGTAACGTGGCTTTGTGGATGCCATGGCACAGGTGCCGGTGCCGGTCAATGAAACAGTGCTCCTATACGCTCCCGGTTCGAAGGAGCGGGCCGGGATCGAGTCAGCGCTCGACCGGATGGCAGGCGAGGATCCTCTCGAGCTGACCGCAACCGTGGACGGAGTAAGCAAGCCGGCCTCAGGCGATTTCTTCGATGTCACGATGCCCTCCAACCATTCCCACATTCTCGGTCGCGCGGCCAACGCGACCCAGGCTGATGCGACGGAAGCAATTGATGCAGCGCTAAGGGCGGCTCCCGGATGGGCAGATCTGGGCTTCGAGCAGCGGGCAGCAGTTTTCCTGCGCGCTGCCGATCTGCTCGCGGGGCCCTGGCGGGAAACCTTGAACGCCGCCACGATGCTCGGTCAGGGAAAAACGGTTCAGCAGGCCGAAATCGACGCGGCCTGCGAGCTGATCGACTTCTGGCGGTTTAATGTCGCTTTCGCCCGTCGGATCATCGAAGATCAACCGATCTCGGTACCCGGAGTCTGGAACAGGGCCGACTATCGCCCGCTCGAGGGCTTCGTGTACGCCATTACTCCTTTCAACTTCACCTCGATAGCGGGCAACCTGCCGACCTCACCGGCGTTGCTGGGCAACGTGGTGATCTGGAAGCCCAGCCCGACTCAGCAGTTTGCCGCGCATTTCATCATGCGGCTCTTGGAGGCAGCTGGCCTGCCGCCCGGCGTGATCAACATGTTGCCGGGTGACGGCGTCGAGGTCTCCGAAGTCGCTCTTGTCCACCCCGATCTCGCCGGCATCCATTTCACCGGCTCGACGAAGACCTTCCAGCACCTGTGGCAGCGCGTCGGCGCCAACATCGGCCGCTATAGGACCTATCCGCGGCTGGTGGGGGAAACCGGTGGCAAGGACTTCGTGGTGGCCCATGCCAGCACCGATCCGGATGTGCTGCGTACAGCACTCATCCGAGGAGCCTTTGACTACTCCGGACAAAAATGCTCAGCCGCATCTCGCGCATATATCGCTCGCAGTGTGTGGGATCGGATGGGCGACGAGTTGGTCGACGCCACCGAGTCCATCAAGGTCGGCGACGTACGCGATCTGTCCAACTTCACCTCGGCGGTGATTGATCAACGCGCCTTCACCAAGCATGTCCAGGCCATCGAACAGGCCCGGGATTCCGCGGAAGCCAAGATCATCGCCGGTGGTGTGGCCGATGATCGGGAGGGCTGGTACGTGAGGCCGACCTTGATCATCTCCGACAATCCGAGAAACGACATCTTCATCACCGAGTACTTCGGCCCAATTTTGGGCATCCACGTTTTCGACGACCCAGATTTCGAAGCCATCCTCGATGAAGTTGATCGGGCTGCTCCCTATGCCCTTACCGGCGCAGTGCTGGCCGATGATCGTGCGGCACTCGAGCTGGCCAGCCGTCGGCTTCGATATGCCGCAGGAAACTTCTACCTGAATGACAAGCCGACCGGCGCGGTCGTCGGCCAGCAGCCGTTCGGCGGCTCCCGGGCCTCAGGCACCAACGACAAGGCCGGCTCGATGTGGAACCTGATCCGCTGGACCAGTCCGCGCTCGATCAAGGAGACCTTCGTTCCGCCGACTGATCATGGCTATCCCCACATGACCTGAGCGGCCACGACCCGTTTCTTGAGCTGCTCGCGCATCGCGCTTTTGGATCCGCCGCCGTCGTCTTCGCTCGCAGAGGAATGAACGCCTCTGCGAGCCTCTCGTGCTTGCGGCGATGCGCGATTCCGACGCTCGCAGCTCTACCTGCGCCGTCGGCGATCCCGCTCGTCGGAGATCTCGCGGCGCAGTCGAGCATTGTCAGCCTCCAGCCGCAACACCATCGCAATCCCGGCCAGATTCAGGCCCTCGTCCAGGAGCGCGGCGATCTGCCGCAGTCGCGAGATGTCGTCCATGCTGTACAGCCGAGTGCCGCCAGCGGTGCGTTCCGGATCCAGCAGACCCGCCTTCTCGTACGCCCGTAGGTTCTGCACCCCTGTGCCGACCATGCTGGCGGCGACAGAGATACCGAAGAGACCCGCGGTCGGGTCGTACGGATCCGCCATCCGAACTCCTCGCAGAAATCAAAGACTTCCGGGTTGCATCCTACCATTGAGTTAGCTAATCTATGACAGTCACCATAGATTAACGATGGTGAGAATGAGTGATTGCATCAACCTATCTGGCGACCATGGAGGTGAAACGACCCATGTTGATGCGGACCGATCCCTTCCGTGAGCTCGATCGGCTCACCCAACAGGTTTTCGGCACAGCGGCTCGACCGGCATTCATGCCGATGGATGCCTGGCGTGATGGCGACACGTTCCACATCGAGTTCGACCTGCCGGGCGTCCGGGCGGACTCGATCGATCTCGATGTCGAGCGCAATGTGCTTACTGTGCGCGCCGATCGGCCCGCTCGAGACGGCAACGTCGAGTTGATTGCCGCCGAGCGTCCGAGCGGGGTGTTCAGCCGCCAGCTGATCTTGGGCGACAATGTGGACCTGGACAAGATCTCTGCCAGCTACCACGATGGCGTGCTTTCCCTGGAGGTGCCGGTCGCCGAGAAGGCGAAGCCGCGCAAGATCGCGGTCGAGGCGTCGGACGGCCAGCGCACCATCGAGGGCTGACGGACCAGCGGCCGACGCTCAGCGTTTACAAGACCCGGGCGTCGGCCGACCACTCGTTGACTGCTCGGTGCGTTCGCGTTGGTATGGCGAAGGCCGACCGGCTGGGCCGGCGCCAAAGGTTTGTAGGTGGGTCCCGCAAGGAAGGTGCGGTTTTGCCGGGCTTGCGATTCACACTTCTTAGCCCTTTGGCGCCGGCCAGCAACCTTCGCTTGTTGTCCTCGCTCCGGCCAAGCAACCGCGTCAGGCCATACGAGTCAAGCCTCGTCGCGCTCGCGCGGAGATGGGGACGAAGCCAGCCACCTGTCGCCGACCTCTTGCTGGGTCTTGTACCCCGCCATGACTGCGGGGGCCGCGGACTCCTCAAGCTTCCTTCCCAGCAGCGGGATCGCGACCTTCAATTCGCCACTGATATCGACGACGCTGCCCCGACCTCCCGGCGAGATCTCAAGCTTTCCCCTGAAATTAACTGGTTGGCCAAGCACGGTCATG
>DASUYM010000120.1:0-6984 GCA_036377435.1 Propionibacteriaceae bacterium | reverse complement strand
TCATCGGCGAAGCGGAACGGCGCCTGCGCATCCTCGAGGCTGCGCAGCGCCTTGCCCAGCGCCTCGGTGAAATTCCGTCCGATGGCCATCGCCTCGCCGACGCTCTTCATGTGCGTGGTCAGGGTGGTGTCGGCCGAAGGGAACTTTTCGAATGCGAATCTCGGCACCTTGACCACGACGTAGTCCAGGGTCGGTTCGAAGCTGGCTGGTGTCTGCTCGGTAATGTCATTCGGGATCTCGTCGAGGGTGTAGCCAAGGGCGACTTTCGCGGCGATCTTGGCAATGGGAAAGCCAGTCGCCTTCGAGGCCAGCGCCGACGATCGTGATACCCGCGGGTTCATCTCGATCACGATCATTCGTCCATTGGCTGGGTTGATCGCGAACTGGATGTTGCAGCCGCCGGTGTCCACGCCAACGGCGCGGATGATACCGATCGCGACATCGCGCATCCGCTGGTACTCGCGGTCCGTGAGGGTCATTGCCGGAGCCACGGTGATCGAATCGCCGGTATGCACCCCCATCGGATCCAGATTCTCGATGGAGCAAACGATCACTACGTTGTCGGCCTTGTCACGCATGACCTCGAGCTCGTACTCCTTCCAGCCCAAGATCGACTCCTCGATCAGCACCTCGCTGGTGGGACTGGCAGACAGGCCGGCACCGGCCATCCGGCGAAGATCAGCTTCGTCGTGGGCGAGGCCAGAGCCCATTCCACCCATGGTGAAGCTGGGCCGGACCACCAGCGGGTAACCAAGATCATCCGCAACGAGCAGCACGTCCTCGATCGAGTGACAGATCCGGCTGCGCGCCACCTCGGCGGGGCCGCCCGCGATACCAGTGAGTCCCTCGACGATCGCCTTGAACTGCTGTCGGTTCTCGCCGCGCTGAATGGCCTCGATGGACGCACCAATGAGCTCCACGCCGTAGCGCTCGAGGACGCCGTTCTCATGAAGGGCGACTGCGGTGTTGAGCGCTGTTTGGCCACCGAGGGTGGCCAACAGCGCGTCCGGCTGCTCCTTCGCGATCACCATCTCGACGAACTCGGGCGTAATAGGCTCGATGTAGGTCGCGTCCGCGAATTCGGGATCGGTCATGATCGTCGCCGGGTTGGAGTTGACCAAGATCACCCGGAAGCCCTCGTCACGCAGCACGCGGCAGGCCTGAGTACCGGAGTAGTCGAACTCGCAGGCCTGCCCTATGACAATCGGACCGCTTCCGATAACCAGGATCGAGTCAATGTCAGTACGCCTTGGCACTAGGGCTCCCGCCCTTCGACAAGCTCAGGGCGTATCTCAGAGGGCTTGTAGCGTGTTGATGTGCCCTTAGCCTGTCGAAGGGCCATGAGATCGACGAATCTGTCGAAAAGGTAGCTGGCATCGTGAGGACCGGCCGCGGCTTCTGGATGGTATTGCACCGAAAACGCCAGCAACCTGCCGTCAGCATCGGTGAGCTGTAACCCCTCGACCACGTCGTCGTTGAGGCAGATGTGGCTGACCTCAGCCATGCCGTACGGCGTCTGGTGCCGTTCCCCAGGTGCGGCGGCGACGGCAAACCCGTGGTTATGCGCGGTGACCTCGACTTTGCGAGTGCTGAGGTCCATCACTGGCTGGTTGATGCCGCGATGGCCATAGCCCAGCTTGAAGGTGCCGAAGCCAAGCGCGCGGCCGAAGAGCTGGTTGCCGAAGCATATGCCGAAGTAGGGGATGTCGGCCGCCAACACAGACCTGAGAAGCGCAACCTGCCGATCGGCCGCTTCCGGGTCGCCGGGGCCGTTCGAGAAGAACACGCCGTCGGGATGCAGCGCCTCCATCTCGCTCAACGAGATCGTCGACGGCACTACATGAACCTCGAGACCGCGCTCGGCCATCCGAGCCGGAGTCATGGACTTGATACCGAGGTCAACCGACACCACGCGGAATCGCGGTTCACCGTCCGGCCTGACAACGTAGGGCTCTGTGGTGCTCACCTCATCGGCGAGATGAGCGCCCACCATCGAGGGCTGTGCTTGGACGCGTTCCAGCAGCGCGGTTGCGCTGGTTTCCACACTCGAGATGCCCACCCGCATAGCTCCCCGCTCCCGGATGTGGCGCGTCAGGGCTCGGGTATCGACGTCACGCATTCCGACGATGCCTTGGGCCTGAAGCTCCGAATCGAGGCTCCGGCGGGAACGCCAGCTGGAGGCAATTCGAGCGGCGTCGCGGACCACATAGCCAGCGACCCAGATGCGACCTGACTCGTTGTCTTCGTCGTTCCATCCGGTATTGCCAATGTGCGGCGCCGTCGCAATCACCACCTGGCGGTGGTAACTGGGATCGGTCAGTGTCTCCTGGTAACCCGACATGCCGGTCGCGAATACTGCCTCGCCAAAGGTCTCGCCAATGGCGCCAAACGCCAGTCCGCGGAAGGTGCGGCCGTCCTCAAGCACCAGGAGCGCCGGCGGAGTGGACTCAACCACTGAGGTTTCCGGGGCGCTATCGGCTGCAAACATGACCGCCCTTTCCACCTCAAGGGACCGGAGTGAAGGTTTTAGGCCGCAACAGAGGTTATCAGCGAATCCGATTGCGACCGGACATCGAGCCAGAGTGAGTCAAGGCTGGACAACCGGGTCAGCTCGCGAGCACACGCGGCGGCTTGCGGCGCGCCATATCGACTAAGCGCACGCCTTGTCGCCGAGGGGTGGGTGCCGGTGGCGTTGACCAGACAGACCACACCTCAGCGATCCAGGCAACACCTGTGGTGCTCGTGGCACCGACGCGGCTAGCGGCCGCCTGCTGTCAGCCTGCAAGCAGACGGTCAAGCCTCCAACACCCGCCGAATCAGGTACTTGCGCTCGACGGGATTCGTGACGAGATCGAGAGCTCGTCGATACGCCAGCTTCGCCTCGCTGGTCCGCCCACTCCGGCGCAGAAGGTCGGCCCTAGCTGCGTGAAAGAGGTGGTAGCGGTCCAGCTCGTCGACGAGCGGATCCATCAGAGCGAGCCCCGCATCCGGTCCGTCGGCCATCGCGACAGCGACCGCTCGGTTCAGCTCGATCACAGGCGTCGGCCACATCGCCTTCAGGCCGCGGTAGAGGGTCGCGATCTGTGGCCAGTCGGTGTCCTCGGGACGTGGTGCCCGCGCGTGCAGCGCGGCGATCGCCGCCTGCACCTGGTAAGGGCCGGGCCGCCGGATATCCACCGCTGTGTCGATCAACGCGAGCCCTTCATCGATCATCTCCTGGTCCCAGCGAGCTCGATTTTGGTCATCCAGCAGCACCAGGTCCCCGTGTTCGTCCACCCGAGCATCGCGTCGAGAGTGCTGCAGCAGCATGAGTGCGAGCAAGCCCATGGTCTCGGGCTCGCCTGGCATGAGCCGGTCCAGGACGCGTACCAGCCAGATCGCCTCGTCGCAGAGCTCGACGCGCAGCAACTCCCCCTCGGTCGAGGTGTAGCCCTCGTTGAACACTAAGTACAGAACAGCGAGCACACCGCTCAGGCGGTCGGGCAGGAGTTCCTGCGGCGGCACTCGGTACGGGATGCCTGCGTCCCGGATCTTGCGCTTTGCCCGCACCAAACGCTGCTGCACCGTCGGCTCGGTGAGCAAGAACGCGCGAGCGATCTCGCGTGATGAGAGCCCCCCGACCGTGCGGAGCGTGAGCGCGACGCGCGCTTCCATCGGCAGGGCGGGATGGCAACACGTGAAGATCAGCCGGAGGCGTTCGTCGGGAATCTGCTGCGCGTCGTCTCCCAACCCCTCGAGCGCGCGCAATTCTTCAGCTTGCCCTGCTTTGACAGCTCCCACGCGTTCGCGTCGCAGCCGATCGATCGCCTTGTTGCGCGCAGTGAGGATGATCCACCCCGCGGGGTTGGTAGGGACTCCCTGCTTCGGCCAGATGCGCAGAGCCTGCACGAATGCGTCTTGTACCGCCTCTTCGGCCAAGTCGAAGCTTCCGGTAGCGCGGATCAGAGCCGCGACCGCCCGTCCCGCCTCGCGGCGGAACAGGAGGTCGATGTCTGAACGTGTATCGGGCGTGTGCCTCAGCCCTCTGGTTGAGTTGGGAACTCCTGGATCGGACGCAGCTCGATCGTGCCGAACATCGCGCCAGGACAACGGCTTCCCGCTTCAATCGCCTCGTCCAGGTTGGCCACGTCGAGAAGGTAGTAGCCGCCGAGCTGCTCCTTCGTCTCGGCAAAGGGTCCGTCGGTCACGACGGGTTTGCCGTCGGCGGCGCGGACCGACGTAGCTGTGGAAGTTGCCTGCAGCGCATCACCGGCGATGAACCAGCCCTTCTCGGTGAGCCAGTCACCGTAGTCGTACCAAAGCTTCAATTGCGCCGCCTGTTCGTCGGGTGGTGTGCTGGCCTGCGCGGCCTCCGCAGCTGCCTCGTCGGCGTAGATCAACAGCAGGTACTTCATTCGCACTCCTTCGTCCCGGGCGGTCCTCTCCGCCCTCTCACCCTAATGACGAACGTGCGCGCCCTTTCTCGACCGACTGCCATCGAGGGTGATCAGGTTCAGGCTGGGCGCGTCGCTCATGAACCAGATTCTGCTTTGCTCCCAGCTAGGCTGGTCCCTCGGAGGCGGCGAATATCGTGCGAAGCCAATTGACCGGACTGGGAGTGACCCTCAGGTGAGCGGATCGGGTGCAGTGCCCGGCCCACGTGGGTCGCGCTGGCTGGGCATGGCCCAGCACCTGCAACGCGATCAGCTCGGCACGTTTGAGCGCGCCGTCGCCGAGTACGGCGATGTGGTACGCCTCGGAGTGGGTCCGCCGGGACTTCGCCGCGACCTCTTTCTCGTGACTCATCCAGATGGCGTCGAACAGGTGCTGGCCAGCGACCCGGACGGCTACACGAAGAACACGCCCTACTTCGAGGAAATCGCCGCGTATCTGGGTAACGGCCTGCTCACCAGCGGCGGAACGCGCTGGCGGCAGCAGCGCCGGACTGTCGCGCCGCTGTTCTCGCACCGGCGCATTAACAGTTACGTCGACGTAATGGCCAACGAGGCCACGCGCCTGGCAGATCGGTGCGGCGTGGCGGCCGAGTCCGGCGTGTCCATCGATGTCAACGCCGCGATGGTGGAATACACGCTGCGTACGGTTGGCCGGATCCTCTTCGGCGCCGACGTCGACGACGCCATACCGGTGATCCGTGCGACGTTCCCTATGCTGAACGAGCATGTGCGCCGCCGCGGCATGAACCCACTGCGGCTCCCCCGGCGAGTGCCGACGCCGGCGCAGGTCCGAGCAGCCAGGGCGCAGCGGGCACTGTACCGCGTCGTCGACGACATCATCGAACGGCGGTCCACGGAGTCGGCGTCCGGTCGAGATCTGATCTCCCTGCTGCTCGCTGCCCGCGACCCGGAGACCGGCGCACCGATGAGTGACCAGGAGATACGCGACCAAGTCTTGATCTTCTTGCTGGCCGGGCACGAGACGACGTCGACGGCGCTGACATTCACGGTGCACCTGCTTGGTCGCCACCCCGACACGCAAGAAGCCGTGCATAGCGAGATCGCCGATGTGCTCGGCGGCCGTGCGCCACACGCCAGACATCCCCCCGGCTCGCCCTCACGGAGATGGCCGTGAAGGAGGCGATGCGGCTTTACCCACCGGCATACGGGCTCGGCAGGATCGCCGAGCATGAGGTAACTATCTCGGGCTACCGCATCCCGGCCGGATCCATCGTCCTGCTCAGCCCGTGGGCAACCCACCGGCGTCCGGACCTCTGGCCGGAACCACAGCGGTTTGATCCCGCGCGCTTTGAACCAGCTGCTGAACAGGCCCGCCAGCGGTACGCCTACTTCCCGTTCGCTGGCGGCCTCCGGGGCTGCATTGGTGGCCACTTCGCCATGACCGAGGCGGTCGTCGCGATTGCCACGCTGCTGGCGCGGTTCTCGGTTGCTTCCGATGCCCCCGACATCCCCCTGCTTACCCACCTCACGCTACGCCCCGCCGGTCCCGTACGGTGCCGGCTCGAACTCCGACGGCCCGCACCGGTGTCACGGTAGCCTCCATGTCCGACCTGTCCTCGACCGACTTCACACTCCACCCAATAGGACGCGTGGAGAGTCCGCTCACTTCGACGGCCGACGCGCCGCGGCAAGGAGATGAAGGGGCCCCCGACGCGTACCTGATCTTGAATCCTGATGTTCGGGCAGGCTTGGACGGCATTGCGTTCGGGGACGAGATCATGGTGTTGACGTGGTTGCACGAGGCCGACCGCAGCGTCTTGAGGGTGCATCCGCGCGGAGACTTGAGTCGGCCTGAGGCGGGCGTCTTCAGCACCAGGGCACCGAGCCGGCCCAACCCGATTGGCCTGCATCGCGTACGCGTCCTCGGCATTGATGGCGTACGCCTGCAGGTCAGCGGTCTGGAAGCGATCGACGGGACGCCGATCGTCGACCTCAAGCCCGTCCTGGGCAGTATCGATGAACGGTGAGCGGGCTTGCGCTTGCCGCCTGGCTTGGTTCCGGGCCGCCGGGACCTGAAGCCCTTCGCGGCCCAAACGCGGACCTATTCTCCGTCACGTGAGTCGCGCCGCGGGGCCAGAGTGTTAGGCCCCCACACTGCAACCACCACGATCGCGGCAATCCAGGTCAGCACCGCGAGAATGAGCAGGTCCCAGTGCGATCCCACCCGCGGAATAAACGGACTGGAGCTGCTGAGATTGATCATCGCATGCATCACGATCGCCGCGAACAGGCTCTTGCCGGTGTTGTTGTAGACCCAGAGGATGAAGATCCGCAGCGGCACCGACCACACCGTCCACCACGCGATCCACATCGCCGAATGCCCCATCTTCACCAGCGGCACGAGATGCCAAAGTGAGGTCACCAGGCCAAGCACGACGGCCGTCGTCAGCGCGCTCCAGCGCGCCTGCAACGGATCCGTTGCATAACCCGTCCATCCCGCCTCCTCCCCGATGCCAAGTACGAAGAAGAGGACGAAGAGCAGTGGAATCGTGACGAGCAGATTGGCCGGCTCGGCATGCAACGGCACTCC
>DASUYM010000119.1:0-10640 GCA_036377435.1 Propionibacteriaceae bacterium | reverse complement strand
ACGGCACTCGGTTGCAGAGGAGATGTATGTCTATCCCGCCATGAATGAAGTACCTGCCGGACGGCGACGAGGTGGTCGACCACGACGTTGAAGAACACAAGGAGCTCGAGCAGACGATGAAGAAGCTCGAGGCGGCCGACGCTCAGAGTCCCGAGTTCACACAACTGCTAACGCAGCTGGAAACCATTCTGCGAGACCATGTCAGCGACGAGGAGAACGAGCAGTTCCCAGAACTGCGGGCCCAGGTGCCCCGCGAGGAACTGATCGAGATTGGCGGGAAGGTGGAGAACGCAAAGAAGCTGCGCCGACTCGGCCCCATCCAATGGCGCCCAACAATGAGGTCTTCCACAAGCTCGTCGGCCAGGTGTCGGTCTTGTCGACCGTTTACGCGACAAATTGACTGCCCGCGCCTCCTGAGTGCTTGGTTCATCGAGTTCGTCGTAAGGCGTCAATCTGATTAGGCCTGCAAGCCGTAGCAGCAGTTAACGCCCACCGCCCTGCTTGAATGCAGTCCACAGGAAAGGTAGGCGTCGGGCTTCCTTCTCGGCTTTCTGCCTGGATCCTGTATTGGGCCCTGGTCGGCAATGTCGACTTCCGGTTCGCGGTTTGTATCGCGCTCGCTGTCGTCATCGGCACGCAGCTAATCAGCCGCGTCGCTAAATCCGACTACTTCACCAGGGGTTCTTATCCGGGATGCCGGTGATTCCTTCGGCGATCATTGGCACTGATATCATCTGCCGCCCGGCAAGATCATCACCAAGATCGTCAGTCCGACGGTGAAGTTCAGGAGAGCCTTAGATTTCTCGCGCTATGAGGGCATGAGTGAGGATCGCTTCATTCTCCGTTCGATCACCGATGAGATCATGTACGCGATCATGGAGTTGTCGGGCCAGGAGTACGTCGACCCGCAGCGAAGGAGGCGGCGACCCGCGAAGCCAAGGCACGGGAGGCCAACGAGGTGTCTCCTCAGGCCTGAACGGTGACCTCGACGCCTCTCGGGCCGGCAGACCGCAAGCTGACGACAACTGCGCGATTCGTGGGTCGAAGGGCGTCGGGGAGGGGTATGTCCAAAGGCGTGAACGCAACCGTCGGAACCAAGGTCTTAGGCCCTGGACTGCTTTTGGTGTTGGCCTTGGGGCGTTTGTGGACGGCATCGTCCTGCACCAACTGCTGCGTTGGCATCACCTGCTGTCCTCCCGGCCGAATGTCAGTTTGAGCGCCAACCTGATTGCGGACGGAGTGTTCCACGCCGGCGCGTGGCTCGCGGTTCTGGTCGGTGTGCTGTGGTTATGGCGTCGGAGCTGGTGAACTGCTGTGAATGGCCGATGGACGGCGCTGGTTGCAGCAATGGTCGCCGGCTGGGGATCGTTCAATGTCGTCGAAGGTCTGGTGGATCACTATCTCCTCAATCTGCATCACGTACGACCAGGACCGAACCAGGCCGCATACGACATTGCGTTTCTCGTCTTCGGCGCACTGCTCGCCATTGGTGGGTTTGCCTGTTACAAGCGCACGACCGCCTCTGCCCGGGCCAGCTCCCCAGTGCCGGCGCCACGGTGAAGACAGCAGTCATCGTTCGCTGAGAAGCACCGTCTCTCCACCGGCCGGAGCCTTGAGTAGCTGACCAGATAAGTCACGTTTCATCGCGGAAAGGAATTCCGACAGCGGAGAGCGGAAGACTCGGTAGTCGTCGTAATGCACTGGAACCGCCAGATGGGGCCTGATCCGTTGCAGAAAGTCCACGCTTTGGTTGGCGTCCATCGTGACGGTCCAGAACAGTAGGCGCGTACCCCCGAGGTGGACTACTGCAGTGTCGATCTTAGGATGCCGCTCCCGGATTTCGTCGAGATGCTCACCGGTGAGTGTGTCACCACTGAGGTAGACACGCCGGCGTACGGCGCCAGCTACACGATGCACCAGGAGTGAGCCCATTACAGGCGGTTGCAGCTTGCCGAGCACACCGTAGGCGTGCACGGCGGGCAGTGACTCGACCGTCAATGATTCTTCGCCGTTGGTGAGCTCGTATCTGTTCCATGGTTGTAGTCCGTGAGAAGTGAACCCGTATCGCCGCAGCCGGGACGCCGCATGTTCCGTGGTCACTACGGGAACCGTACGGTCCAGCTCCCGCCTCGCTATCCGATCGAAGTGATCGCCATGCAAATGTGAAAGCACCACGGCATCAAGCGCCGGCAAGTCGGCTGGCTGAATTGCCGGCTCGGTAAGTCGCCGTGACCAAGCCCTCTGCCGAGGTATGCCCGCTGGCCGCGATGCAGGAAATTCGGATCGGTGAGCACCATGAATGAACCCAAGCGCACGATCACGGTGGCGGTGCCGATAAAGGTGATGCCGTCGATGGGGCTCCGATCTGGTAGGCGGCGTTGTGAACGGCCCATTCCCCGACGAGGCATTCGGAAACGGAAACCCGAAAGGATATGACGCTGGCCCGACGATGGGCCTTCTACGGCGAAATCTCTTACCGATCGCGAACGAGTCGTGCGACCATCACTGCGCCGCAGAGACCTGTCAGCTACGGACACTTCCACGGGAACCTGACTGACTCACAAGCCGAACGACAATCGGTTAACTGATCGGCCGACGGGTCCGGGCAATCTGGGAGGGCTCGGCGACGCCGACAAAGGGTTCCATCGACGCGACAGCCACCCAAGCAGCGGCGCAGTGGGGGGCGCGGCTTAGCGCTCGCGCCAGCTGTAACTTGGGGTCCAGCCGAACAGCGCCTTCATCTTGGCGCAGTCGAAGGCCGACCTCGGATCTTCGTAATCGCTCGCGAAGCGGTCGTAGCCGTCGTAAAACTCAGCCATCAGCTCACGCAGTCCCCGCTTCGCCCGGGTATCGGCCGCCGCGATAAGGCACACTTCGTGACCGCTGCTCGTCCCTTCCAGCGCCGCGCGGCAGGCAGTGCCGACGTCGCGCGCGTCGATGTAGCTCCAGAAGTTTCCCTTGCTGCGGCTCGGGTCGTCCCACTCGTCCTGGAACCGGTCGTAGCCGTCGGGCGGGATGACGTTGTTGATGCGCAGCCCCACCCAGGCCGTCTGCGGGTAGCGGACCGCGAGCGAGTCCGCGATCACCTCGCTGATGTACTTGCTCAGGGCGTACGCATTCGGGGACGGGTGCCGCTCGGCCTCGTCGAACGGGATCTGCGTCGGGACTGTGCCCTCTGTCAGCAGGCCGGTCGCCATCTCACTCGAGGCGTAGACGACCCGCGAGACCCCGAGATCGCCCGCCGCCTGCATAAGGTTGTGGGCGCTCAGCACGTTGTTGTCGAAGACGTCGATCTGCGCCTGGCCGCTCGGGGCAGGATTCGCCGCGAGATGACAGATGCCGTCGGGGCGGAACTGGAAGAGCGCATCGTAGACCTTGCCCGCGTCTGCAAGCTCGACCCGGCAGAACTCTCCTGGGAGCTCCAGCTCTGGTCGACTGACAACGTCGAAGTTCACGACCTCGTGGCCGGCCTCAGCCAAGAGACGAACAACCCACCGTCCGGCCCGTCCCGTTCCTCCTGTCACGACGACTCGCATCTAGAACTCCCGTCCGGATCAAGATGCCCGTCGAACAACTGAGTGTGCGCTGCGAGGCTAGCAGGATGAGATCGAACGCAGCTGATCGCCCCGAGGTGGTCGTTCGGACCAAGTCCCATCGGCTGGTACACCTCTGTGGCCAGGGCAAGATCAGCTACGTCGGCAGCAGCAACTTCGCCGCCTGGGACGTGGCCCTCACTAACTTCACCGGCGTACGGTGCGTATCGTGCGCCGTTCGGGTTGTTGGCATCGGCCGTGGCGAGGTCCCTGTCAGGGTCGAGGGCTCAGTTCGAGGCGAGTTGTGACCGGTCCACTCCAGTAGCCGACATCGCCGTAGTAGAACACCAGGTTGCCCGATGGTGCGTAGCTTGCCGTGGGCTGCCGAGATGCTGGCAAACACGGCACGAAAAAGAAGCAGTGTGGATTCACTTCAGTTACCGAAGTGAATCCACCGCTGGCTAGGAGTTTAGCTCGACTGTTGCTGCACCCGCCGAGTCGACCGAACCGGCCTGGGAGGCCGAAAGGCCGGCCCCCGGGGTCGTTGGCTGGCCCAGAGACTTGGGATTACCAGGTAATCATTGTGGGAGCCGTCGCGTCTTGACGATCTCGCTGCAAATCATGATCAACTTGCGATTCTGGCTCTGAGAGACCCGTCGCAGGTACGCGAAGGCTTGGTCGGCATCGATGCCGAGCCTCTCCATTAAGATTCCTTCGGCCTGCCCGATGATGGTACGGCTCGTCATGGCGACGCCGCGCCCACGAATCTCTCGGTGCGCGGCTAGCGCAACCGAGATCTGCGCGGCCAAGGCGTGAGCGATCGCGTACTCATTTGGCCCGAACGGGTCAATCGAGTCTGAGTACAGATTGAGCGCGCCGTATGAATCTGCACCGTAAGGGTTAACGCTCGTGTAGAGCCAAAGCGACATCATTGCCTTGATGCCTAAGACGGACATCGCGCGTGGGGTCCACTCTGGCCACCGAGCCTCCTCGCCCAGATTCGGGCTGATCACGGTGTCCTGCGAGCGCACGGCGTCCAGGCACGGGCCCTCATCAAGCTGGTACTGCAGGGCATCGCCGCGCCGCACCACATCATCGGAAGCTACCGGTGTGGAGAACTCGCGACCGTGGACGATACAGATGCCGGCATGATCACCACCATTGACAATCTTCAAAGCAAGATCAACAGCGAGCTGCAGCAGTTCTGTTTCGTTGGGGGCGGCATACAGCTCTCTCGCCGCTCGAGCGAAGCCTTCGACCCCGCTAATCTCGGTTATTTCCATGAGGCCTGCCGTCCCATACGCTCCGATGCCAATCAACGTGCCCATTTGCCTCGCGTATACGCGTGCGCGGTCGTCCTTTGTGTGCTCGTGGTCTGCTGTGGTCATTCGAGGCGCCCTGTGTATGACTCGGACCCACTGACGGACCACGGCACTACGCCGGGGCCATTCCCGGGCGGGAGCGGTGAAGAGGCCTCGCTTTGGCGGCTGGCCACCGTCTGGGTCACAGCGGCCGACCTTTGACTTGCATAGAAGAAATGTAGAACTAAGTGTTGGTTGTGCGCAACTGCTGTATAGATAATGTTTAGACTTAAGGGTGGGCGGGCTGTGGACGTCTCGCACGATCTCAGCCACACTCATCTCAGGAGGGGGTCGCAGGATGGAGGGCAGCACGGACCGCACCGACGCCATCTACAGCATCGGAGCGGTAGCGCGGATGCTCGGCGTGCCGGCGCAAACGTTGCGTGCCTGGGAGGAGCGGTATCAACAGATCGTGCCTGCTCGGAGCGGTGGCGGGCAGCGGCTCTACAGCCGCGACCAGGTGGATCAGCTCAGCTTTATTCGCAATCAGATTGAGCTGGGCCTGCAACCGGCTGATGCGCACCGCCTCCTCGCCCAGCATCACAGTGAGGTTGCTTCCATCCCGGTCGAGCAGCGCCCCAACGCGCCAGCGAGCGTCGATGCAGCGACGACCGTGTTGCTCGCCGAGCGCGACTCGTACGCCGCCGAGTTCGCTGAATACTTCCTGCGCACCGAGGGATATGTTGTTCGCATCGTGCTCGACCCCGCCGTGGCAGCTGAAATCCTCCGCGACGAGCCGCCGAGCGTGCTTGTCGTGGATCTGCTGATCGCCGGTGGCGCAGGTCTGGCGCTGTGCCGGACGGCTCGAGACAACGGTTCGGTGCCGGTCCTCGCCGTCTCCGCGGTCGACCAGCGTGATCAGGCGCTGGCCGCCGGAGCCGAGGCGTTCCTGCTCAAACCACTCGACCCCTTACAGTTCGTGTCCACGGTCCGCGACCTGGTCGGGACCAGCGCCTTCTTGCGAGCGAGGAGCTGAAGCGATGACCGATCGGCTATCGAGCGGCTCCGACCGATTGGACGCCGTCCTCGGCGGCGGCCTGCCACGGAACTGCATCGTGTTGATCGGCGGCAACCCAGGCTCGGGCAAGACGATCCTCGCCCAGCAGTATGTGTTCCACAACGCCAGCAGCGACCGGCCCGCGATGTATCTGACTACGGTGTCCGAACCGCTTGAGAAGATCCTGCGCTACGGCCAGTCCCTGGACTTCTTCGACCCCTCCGCACTCGGCACAAGGGTGATCTATCAAGATCTCGGCCGGACGCTGAACGACGACGGGCTAGCCGGCGCGTTGGCGTCCATCACTGAACTCCTCAAACAACATCGCCCCGGGCTGCTTGTGATCGACAGTTTCAGGGCCCTGCAGACATACGCAGCCGACCCGGAGACGTTCCGGGGGTTCCTGCACGAGCTCGCCGGGCGGCTGTCCGCATTGCCGATCACCTCCTTCTGGGTCGGTGAGTACAACAGCACCGACAGCAGCGATGCGCCCGAGTTCGCCGTCGCCGATGCCATCGTCTCGCTTGGTACCGAGCGGGAAGCCGAACGCGACCGGCGGGTCCTGTCGGTCATCAAACTGCGCGGCAGCGGCTCGTTGTCGGGCAACCACGCCTACCGGCTCTCCTCCACAGGCATTCACGTGTTCCCGCGCATGGCCGACCTTGTCGAGCTCGACCGCTACGACCGCGCGCAGGAACGCATGTCCTCCGGCGTCCCGGCGTTGGATGCCATGCTGTCTGATGGCTACTACCGCGGTGCCTCGACCCTACTGGCCGGCCCATCGGGGGCCGGCAAGACCTTGCTCGCGCTCCACTTCATCTTCGCCGGGACCCAGCGCGGCGAAACCGGGGTAATCGCAACGTTCCAGGAGAACCCGACCCAGCTCCAGCGGATCCTGAAAGGGTTCTCCTGGTCATTGGACGATCCGGGTGTCGAGCTCATGTACCGCAGCCCCGTCGATCTGTATCTTGACGAATGGGTCTACGACCTGCTGGACACCCTGCACCGCACCGGTGCCACCAGAGTCGCCATCGACAGTCTCGGAGACCTGGCAGCCTCATCCGGCGATGAACTCCGCTTCCGCGAGTACATCTACTCCCTCCTGCAACGCTGCGCCCGCGCCAACATCAGCGTCGTCATGACCCAAGAGGTCCCCGAGCTCTTTGGGGTCTCCCGCCTGTCCGAATACGGCATCACGCATCTATCCGACAACGTGATCCTGCTCCAATTCCTCCGAGGAGACTCCCGGCTCAAACGCGCACTGACCATTCTCAAATCCCGCGGCAGCGCCCACGACCCATCCACACGCCAGTATGAGATCACAACCGACGGTGTCATCCTCGGTGACCACTTCAACGCCAACCAAAACCTGACCTAGATCCCCCAAGAGGGCCGAGGTGGCCTCGCATCGAATGTGTCGCGGTTGGTGAGGCCAGCGCAGAAAGCCCTGAGCAGGTCACCCAGCAGTGGAGACTGGGTCACTTGTCGTAAGCGGCTCGGCGGGCACCTGTTCTGAACCCGCCGAGCCTGCGACTTGGCATGGGGTACCACCACGCCACGCCACATCGGATTGTTACCCCCGATAACCCTTGGACCTTCAGACGCTCGGTGACTTTTTGACTCAGCGAGTTAGTCATGGAATCTGGTTAGATCGTGCGTCCACATCGCGCAGCTCGCTTCTCGCCTGTTCAGCGCACCGATGGTGGCGCTTTGGAACGGTAACGGCACCGAGAGCGAGCTCAGTACGCCGTGCACGTCGACGCGCTGGGCATAGTTGGCCCACCGTTGCTCCGCATGTCGGTGATGAGGAATATCTAAGCGACCCTACGGCGTCGCTGACGCATACGATCGACCTATGCCGGTGATGTGGTCCTGCCCGGATCCAAACTGCCCACCCACCGGAATCGCACCCAAAGACCTGCCCGAGTTGGCGAAGAGGCCGGTGCTGAGTCCGAGGCTCGCGTCACGACTGATGAGGTTGCGATACTGCTCAATGTTCCCCTTGACACCATCGACGAGTGGCACAAGGAAGGAACTGGGCCTCCGGGTTATCAGATGCACGAGGCGAGCCATTACCGAAGGAGCGACGTCGTCCGCTGGTTGGCCGAGCAAGGGGTCATACTGGCGGTTTGCCAGAGCCAGTGCGGCAGGACCTATGCGCTAAACGCATTTTACTCCGCTGGAGGGCTAACGGTCGCGATTTCCTCGCCCGAGTGACGTAGGGCCCGCGAGCCGAATCATCCACGCACTCCGGGGACTAATCGAATTGGCATAGTCGCACGCACCCTCTCGGCACGAGTTTTTTGGAACCTGAACCCAGCGCCTGCCACGCTGCCATCGCCCAGACCGCTGTCGACTTCTACCAGCCGGTTGGTGAGGCGCCCATTTCACCACCGTCATGTGGCGCACTTGCTTGATGCGCCGGAAGTGGCCGCGAGGGGAACGAGTCATCGGCACATCACAGCGCTTGACCGCATGATCTGCTCGAATGCCGTGATCTGGCGACTGATGGGCGCGTAAGCCAGCAAGTCCGTCCGAACGTCACCCACATCTAGCCCTGCCAATACCTCTCACACACTCGCCCAGCATTAGGCGACGGCGCACACGGCTGAGCCGATAGCCGACCGGGCTCTGGGTCTGTCAGAGGACACGGCCGAACAATGTCAGCGCGTGCGTCACGACGGCGTCGGGACGGTCATCGGCGAGGTAGTGTGCCGCGCCGTCGATGATGTGGCCGGCGAGGTCGTCCGCTTGGCCGCCGTAGACGTCGAGCATGCCCGGCCGGACGCCGGCATCGGCGCCGCCAATGAGCGAGACGGTCGGGACTGTGAGCCGCAGCTCGCGGTACGCCGCCGAGGCCGTGAAACGGCCCATCTCCGGGAGGATGAGGTTCCGGTACAGCGCCGAACCGGCCTCAGGATGCCCCCGCGCGTGGAGGCGTCCGGTGAACACCGCCAGGTCCTCATCGGTCATCGAGTCGGGCGTGGTGGTGGACTCGGCCAGCAGGTGGCGGGCGAACCGGTCGGTGCGCAGGACCCACGGCCCCAGCCCCGGCGTGGCGACAACCGGCTGGAACCGCGGCTGCGGGATACCGGCGAGCATGTACGGCTTGAAACGCAAGTAGGGGTGCTGGCCGAGGCACAGAAAGGCCGCGACACGTTCTGGGTGGTCGAAGCAGAGCCGGAACCCAACGAACGCACTGAAGTCGTGGGCGACCAGGCCGACCCGCCGAAGCCCGAGCGTGTCGAGCAGCGCGAGCACGTCGGCGAGAACATCGCCCACGGTGTACCCGTCGGCCGGCGCGTCCGTCCAACCAGCGCCGCGCAGGTCGGGCGCGACCACTCGGTAGCGCTCGGCGAGCGGCGGGATGACCTTGCGCCACTCCCACCGGTGCTGCGGGAAGCCGTGCAGCAGCAGGACCGTCGGGGCATCCGGGTTACCGGCCTCGGCTACGTGCATCCGCAGGCCGGTCGAGAGCGTGACGAACGCATGGGTCATGCCCGGGAGCTCCGGCAGGTTGGCTGCCCGCGGCCCGACGCCGCGGGCCTGCGGGGCGCGTCAGGAGTATCGGTCACGACACCCTTGTACTACATTCGCACCGGCCAATTCACCACCCGCGACCTGCGGCGCGGGCCCTGGTTCATCATGGACCGGCTAGCGGGCGCAGGCCGCACCGTGAAGTGCGTTCAAGGACCCCTTACGGGGTGGCCAATCTCGGTCTTGACTGCAGCGGGGACAGTGGGTGGGCGTGCCCGGGGCCAACCGCGGCGCCCGGCAGGTTCTACGATGCACTCGATGGACAACCAGGGATCGCCGATCCGTCGCGAAGCGTCAGGCGGCCATCCCACTGGTGGTGGCGTTGCCGTGCCGCCCACCCCTCACACTCTGCCGTCCTCGCTGCTCCTTCACCTGGGGCCGGGCTTGGTGGTCGGTGCGGCCTATCTGGCGCTGGTCCCCGCGGCCCGGGCCTTGGGGTTGCCGTCAGCGGCGGCCATCGGCGCCCAGGCGCTCCTCGTCACCGGTCCGCTCATGATCGGCATCCTCAAGGTTTCCTCCCGCCGACGGCGGCCCGGGGAGCCGACGATTGTGCTGCGTCGTGTTCCGCCCGTTGCTGCGACCCTTGGATGGGCGACGCTGATCATCTGCGCCGCGGCCGCCGCGTTCCTACTCACAAGACCGGGGACCGCGTGGCTGGAGCGCACGGTGTTCCAAGCCTGGCCAGACTCCTGGAAACCCCAGCTGGGGACTGCGGGCGGCTACAGCGACAGCGCGTTGCTGTGGACCGCGGTGCTGGTCCTCGTTGGGAGCGTTCTCATCGCTCCGGTGGTGGAAGAGGCATACTTCCGTGGGTTCCTGCTGCCCCGGATGCCGGTCCGGTTCGGCCGCACCGCCCCACTCGCCCATACGGTCCTTTTCGCGTTTTACCACGTGTGGACATTGTGGCTGACTCCGACCCGGATCCTCGCGGTTCTGCCGCTCACCTACATCACGCTCCGCACCCGAAGCGTCCTGCCCGCGGTGGTCGCCCACATCGTCCTCAACCTCATCGACGTGATGGTGATCATTGCGTTCGTCATCCGACCCAGCTGACAAAGTCAAACGCACCGGTGCACCCGACGCCGCGGAGAAAGATGGCAGCCGAGGCCAACGGATCGCGGCGAGCATCCAGGACAGGTCCTGCCGATCCACCTGAGCCATGTTCCGGTTGCCAACGACATGCGGGACGGAGCAACTTGTACGAGTCGTCCC
>DASUYM010000118.1:0-11363 GCA_036377435.1 Propionibacteriaceae bacterium | reverse complement strand
TTGGCGAGGGCTGTCACCTCGGGATTGATGCCGCTCTTGCTGAGCACCATGTCGCTCATGTCCACCGCCTGTTCATGATGCGGAATCATCATCTGCGCAAAGATCACATCAGCTTCGTTGAATTGGCCGACTGGAGTGGCGCTCGACGACGCGGCCGGGCTAGATGAGCTGTGACCCATGCCGGACATGCTGTCATCACTGGAGCAACCAGCAAAGGCGATTGTGGCTGCCACAGCGGCCGGAAGTAGGGCGGTACGAAAAATGTTCAGATTCATCGAAGATCCTTCTACGGAGTGAGGGCAGACAGGCGCACGTGAATACGGCCTCGTACGTTCAGTGACCCGTACAGCCGTCACGTCCTACAAACCGACAGCTCCGCAAGAGACCACGAGACCCGCCGTTTATTCGCTGGAATCACATTTGCAAATCGTCGTGCCGCAAACAGCAACGCGTGGCGGCACTCGCGCGGCGGCGCCAACAGCGAAGACAGCATCAAGAGTGTCAGCGCCAGCAGGCAAGACAAGACACCAACCCCATGGTCAGCATCACAGTCGGCCCAACACAGATCGGCGCCGTCCGGGCCGAGAGTTGACGATGGACTGTGGTATCCGGTCGGCAGCTGATCGGTAAGCGCCACCTGCTGCATCTCAACAGGCAAGGGTCGATGGTGGGTAACGTGAGACCAATTGGTCGCAGGTGCGGCAAATGAAGAATTGACGGCCAGTTGGTGCATGGCGAGCACGCTCAAGGAAATAGTGATGGCGACGGTCGCGCCCAGGGTGGTGGTGGATGAAGACGTCACCGGGGTGGTCCGTTGTTGCACTCTATGCGGTGAGTGCGGCGGGTGTCATGACCTCGCTTTCCGGGGTGTCGTTGTTGATCTTGGTGAGTCTGCTTCTGGCGAGGATGTCGAGGCCGAGGTAGCGGCGTCCTTCGGCCCACTCGTCGTGCTGCTCGGCTAGCACGGCGCCGACGAGCCGGATGATCGAGCCGCGGTCGGGAAAGATGCCGACGACGTCGGTGCGACGCCGGATCTCCCGGTTCAGCCGCTCGTTTAACCGGCCATGGACTCCGGGTCAAGCAGGCGGGTCGGCGTGTCTTCAGTTGCAGTCGATGCGGCCGAGGTGGGTCTGCAGGCGCTCGATCAGATGCTGGTGTCGGTTCATCTCGCTGGCCCAGCCTCGTTGTTCGGCGTCGTCGCGTAGGGTCTGCACGTCGGCGAGTTGATCTTGGAGGGCGGTGGCGAACTCGGGCGCGGGGACGTAGTTGTCGCAGTGCTCGCAGATGTTGGCGTAGGGGCAGGCGTCGGCGGCGAGGTGGCGGCTGCAGTAGCCGTGCGCAACCCGGGTTTTGAGCATCTCGCCGCGCAGCCAGTCGACTTTCGACGGCAGCACGGGCCGGTCGTTGACGATGATCGGCAGTCTTGGCCGGGCCTTTCCGATCGCTTCGTCGTAGGCGGCCCGAAGGGTGGGTGAGGCGAGGGTGGCGTAGCGCAGGGTCATCTCGGCGGTGACGTGGCCGAGGAGGGCCATCAGGGCTTGCAGGCTCATCCCGGCGTTGACCAGGGTGGTGGCGTAGGTGTGGCGCAGTTGGTGCGGGACGACCCGCAGGGGCCCGTTGTCGGCACCGGTCAGCGCGGCGGTGGCGACGGCCTGGTCGAGGCCGCTGCGGATTCGCCAGGGCCCGAGACGCTGCCCTCGTTCACTGAACATGAAGTCGGTGAGGCGGCCGGTGCGCGGGTGCGGGCGGGCCCGTTGCTGGCCGCGATGGCCAGCCCAGCTGTCGAGGGCGGCGAGGCTGTCGGGGTCGAGCGGGACGGACCGTTCGGTGCCGAGCTTGCCGAGCGGCACCTTCAGCCAGGACCCGGCCGGACCGTAGTCGATGACGCTTCCGAGTTCGAGGTCGAGCAGTTCGCCGAGACGCAGCCCGGCCCCGCGGAGCAGGGTCAGCCCGCAGCGGGCGAACGGGTCGTCTAGTTCGGCGACAGCAGCCATCAGCTTGGCGTCGTCGCTAGGGGTGAGGGCGCGAGGCAGCGGCCGTGGCAGCCGGGGAACATCGGCGGCGAAGATCAACTGCCGCGCAGGCCGTTCGGCCCATCCCCAAGCAGTGATGTCATCGAGGAAGTTGCGAACGTCGAGCACCGTCGCGTGCACGACACTCGGAGAGACCTGCTGGTCTCGGGCGACCCGGCCCCGCCAGCGACGGACGGCGTTCGCGGCGAGAAACTCTTCGATGTGGCTCCGGTCCAGCTGCCGCAGCGACCTCACCTCGAGATGCTGCTGGGCGAGGTGCTCGCCGAACACCGTCAGCGAATCGCAGAGGCTGGAGATCGTCGCGGGCCGCAGCACCGCCGAGCGGGCCTCCAGATAGCGCAGCATCACCCGGGCGATCTCCGGCGCGGCCACGACGGTGAGCCGGTCGGCGAAGCTTGCCCCGGTCCGCCGGCGGGTCGGCGGGGTATCGATCATGCGGGCCTCGAAGAGCAGCTGCCGCAGCCCGAACAGCCGCGCCTGGTATGCCCTCCGCGAGGACACCGAGACCACGGCACTGGCTTGGAGGTCGGCCTCGAACCGATCTAGATCCTCGCCAGTGAGCGTCCGCATCGACCCGCCGGTGACCGCCAGCAGCAGCGGCAGGCACTCGTGCATCACGTCCAACGTCCACCGCGGGCTCCAGCCCAGCCGGACGGCGATTTCGCGGCCCGTCTTGAAGTCATCGGGGTTCAGCCGTTCGGCGGCGTGCCCGAACCCGCCGAGATCCTTGACCAGCAACAGATCCAGATCGACCGTGACCCGGCCGGTGAGGATCGCGAAGGTTAGTAGCGGCCACGCCTTCACCCGATCCAGGTCGGTCAGCCGGGACGGCAGCGGCAGGGTCATCCACAGGTCAAGGTCGGGATGCCGGTCTAAGAACGCGCGGGCCAGCCGCAGCCGGGCCCGGCGGGCCCGGTCCGTCATCACACCAGCGTCGATGAGGTCATGGCAGTACAACGCGTAGCCGTCGATCAGCGGATGATCAACCTCAGTGGCCAGCCGGGCCACCGCCGCCGTCACCGCGAGCTCCCCGATGTCGCCAGCGTGGCGCGGGCGGCGGCGTACTCGGCTGCGAGATGCTCAGCCGACAGGTGCACATAGCCGGCGGTGGTCTCCGGGCTCGCATGGCCCATCAGATCCCTGAGCACAAGCAGGTCGATCCCGGCTGCGGCGAGTTCGGTGCCGTAGGTATGGCGGAGCCGGTGCGGCCGTACCCGGCCCGCGCCTGAGGTGCCCCGGTGATGCCGGAACACGCTGCGCAGACCGGCCTCGGACAGCGGCTGCCCAGCCGTCGCACCGACCAGCACCACAAAACACTCCGGTGTGGCCAGCCCCGGCGGGCGCTCCAGGCGCAGATAGCTGGTCAGCTCGGCGAAGAACGGCCGGTCGACCGGCACCACCCGTTCCCGGTTGCCTTTGCCGACCACCCGGACCCGGCGCAGGGCGATGTCAATATCGGCCAGCCGCAGCCGCCGCACCTCACCGGCCCGCAGCCCGCCCAGCAGCATCAGCATGACGATCGCCCGGTCCCGGTGGGTGAGCAGGTCGGCCAAGAACGCGCCGACCTCGTCGCGGTCCAGCGACTCCGGCAGCCGCCGCGGGCTCGGCACCAACCGCCCCCCGGCTCGGGCCCGGCCCGGACCGAGATGTCCCAACACGCCCCGTGACTTGGCTCGCAGCCCCTGCCCACGCCGCGGCGCCGGGACCGGGTTGTCGGCCCGATCGCCGCACATCACCTGGTACTCGAACAAGGCACGGACTGCCGCGACCCGCCGGTTCACCGATGCCGGCGCCGCCCCCGCGTGCCGAACCATCGCCACCACCGTGCCCGCCCGCGGCCGCGAACCGGCCGTCTGCCAGCCCACCCAATCGAACAGGTCCACCGGCACCACCTCGGCCAGCCGCAGCCCCCGCCCCTCGCAGAACCGGGCGAAACTCAACAGGTCGTAGGCATAAGCCCGAACCGTCGCCGCCGCGAACGCCCGGCCGACTAAGTGATCAAGGAACCGGTTCGCCGCGTCCTCGTCAGCCCAGCCGGTCAGCCGGCACTGCCCACCCTTGCCGATCACCGAAGCAGCCATCTCGGCCCTCCTCTACCGGCCAGTGTCAGCCTCCAAACCCCGTGCTCGGAGGACCTCAAGCGGCTGCGGCGAGTCGCTGCTGCGGTGGCCGGTTAACCGATATGGGATTGTTCGACCAGATCTGCCGCCACAGGTCCTTGGGGTAGCCGGTGAACGCCAAAATGTCAGCCCGGGCCTCCTCCAGATGTGCCGCAACAGCCGGGAGCTTGTCGGTCAGGGCATCGACGATCCGGTCGAACTGGGCGTGCACCGCTTCGGCGTCGGGCTGGTCATAGACGCTGTGCAGCAAGGCTTTCACCCAGCCCCACGAGGACTTGGGGGTGAGCTGCATCAGGTTCGCCGCATAGTGGGTCCGACACCGCTGCCAGCTCGCACCAGGCAGGGTCGCGGCGACGGCGGCGACCAGCCCAGGGTGGGCATCGGAGGTGACCAGGCTGACCCCGGACAGGCCGCGGGCTGTCAATCCGCGGAAGAACGTGAGCCAGCCCGCATGGGACTCCGTCGAGCATTCCAGGCCGAGGATCTCGCGGTGCCCGTCGGCGTTCACCCCGGTCGCAACGAGGCAGGCGGCGTTGACCACCCGGCCGGCCTCCCGCACCTTCATGGTCAACGCGTCCGCGGCGATGAAGGTGTACGGGCCGGCATCCAAGGGTCGGGTGCGGAACGCCTCGACCTGCGCGTCGAGGTCTTTGGCCATCACCGACACCTGGGACTTCGACAACCGGGTGATGCCGAGGGTCTCGACCAGCTTCTCCATGCGGCGGGTCGACACGCCGAGCAGGTAGCTGGTCGCGACAATCGAGATCAGGGCTCGTTCCGCCCGTTTGCGCCGCTCCAGCAGCCAGTCGGGAACGTATGACCCTTCGCGCAGTTTCGGGATTGCCAGCTCGATCGTGCCGGCGCGGGTATCCCACTCCCGATGCCGATAACCGTTGCGGCGGTTGGTGCGATCGGGTCCGCGGCTGCCGTACTCGGCGCCGCACTGCGCGTCGGCCTCGGCACTCATCAACGCCTGCACGAACGCGGTCAGCATCGACCGCAGCAGGTCAGGTTCGGCCTGCTGCAGCTGCTCCAACACGGCAAGCAGATCGTTAGGGTTGGGCGTAACGGTCATCGTGGATGTCTCCCTTGCAGTCGACTTTGAGAGGTCTTCTGAAGGATCACCACGGTGACCGTTTTCACCAGCTACGACACGCCGGCTATCAGCTCAGGTCGTACACCACATGCCTGGACTCATCTGATGGCGACAACCAAGAACCGCAGCCGCTGCCACAGTCCAGCCGAGCGCCTGCCCAACATGCCGACAGGCTAACAACCCCTCATACAAGCTAAGGGCAAGAGCCCAGCACCGAGGGGATCTGGGATACTCCCTTTGCTCCCTATACCCCACAGGGGTATATTGCATCGATCATCCCGAGGTGGCTGCCGTTCATCGGTCATTGGCGTTGTCTAACATCCCACCAGTCCGGGCTATCTGCGGACGTCGATGACGCCCATCATGCCTTGGTCTTCGTGGTCGAGGATGTGGCAGTGGTAGACGGAGCGTCCCACGAAGTCGTCAAAGAGGATCCGCACTTTGACGTTGCTGCGAGCGGGCACGTTGACGACGTCCCGCCAGGTTGGCTGTTCGATCAGCTTGCCGCCTTCTTCGATGACCTGCATCGGCCAAACATGGAGGTGGATGGGGTGATCCATCGGCGACGTGTTCGTGATCGTCCACTCCTCGATCGTGCGGCTCCGGACGGTCTGGTCGACCCGGTCAGAAGCGAACTTCTTACCGTCGATTGTGAAACTCATGCCGCCTCCACCCATGCCCATCCCCATGGCCAAGGTGAGCTCGCGACGCGCTGAGAGTGGCCCCCTTCGGAGGTCCATCTGGTGTGTGCGTGCGGTAACAGGCGGCAGCGGCGTGGCCTCATCGCCGGTTACGTGCAGGATGGCGAGTGTGGTCGATTCGGCATTGCTGCGAGATGGCGGGTCGCTGCCCATTCCACCGCCCATGCCCATGACCGCTCCTCTGGAGTAAGGCAGGGCCTGCAGCGGGCTGGTTAGCTGCACGGTGGTGACCAGCACGTCTGCCCGGTTACCAGGGATGAGCAAGATCTCCTCGACGTCTCGGGGTTCAACGAGGTGGCCCGAGTCGATACCGAGCAGGCTCAGTCGTTGACCGTCCAGGCGTAACCGCAGGTAGCGTGCGGTGCAAGCGTTGAGGATGCGCCAACGCTCCCGCTCCCCCGGATGCGCTTCCATGGTGGGAGCAAACTCCCCGTTGACGAGGACGAGATCGCCCTCTCGGCCTCGCATGCGAGCCATCGCGGAGGGAGGTCGAATGCTGCCAGAGGCGTTCAGCGAGATGTCGGAAATCACGAGGACGCGTTCCCGAGTGATCGGTATAGAGCTGAACTCGCTCGCTGGTTTGTCGACGATGATGGCGCCATAGAGTCCGCCGAAGATCTGGTCTGCGACCATGCCGTGGTGGTGCGGGTGGTACCAGAACATGCCCGACGGGTGGTCGGGAGGCAGTTGGTAGTCGTAGTCGAACGTGCTGCCTGGCTCCACGGCGACGAAGGGGTTGTCGCCGTTGCGTTCAGGGGAAACGTGTAGGCCGTGCACGTGCAGGTTGGTCACCTCGGCCAGCCGGTTAACCAACCGCACCCGTAACCGGTCTCCCGGGCGCAGCCGAAGCGTCGGGCCAGGCAAGCCGCCGTTGTAGCTCAATGCAGTGGCTTGCCGACCTGCGATCCGGACCGGACCCTCGGCCGCCTCGAGGCGCAACGTCAACAGACCGTCGGTGCTGGTCAACGTCGCTGGCTCGACCAATGCCTGCCGCGCTACGGTCGTATAGCCCGAGAGCGTTCTCCAGGTCAGCCCGGCCGCAGCGACGGCAATACTGGCCACGCCCAATCCACCGAGCTGGAGCGCCCGGCGGCGGCTGATGGGTTGCATCAGCGGTTCTCCTTGAGCCGCTTAAGCCGTTGCTGGTACTCCTTGGTGGTCAACTCACCACGGGCGTACTGCTCGTCGATGATCGCGCGAACCCGACCGTTCTTCTCAGTGCGGTGGTCCGCTCGCGCGGAGACCTGTCCGACGAACCCGCCGGCTTTCGCCCGCACGACGACGACTCCGAGAATGACGATGCCGAGGACAATGTCGTAAGGCGTCTCGTTGCCTTGCCCAGGGTGCGAGCCGCGCATCATGTCAATCATCATTTAGATGACAGCGCGAGCAGATCGACGACGAGTGCCACTGCCGTGGCAGAGACACCAAACGCAAGCAGACCCGCGCTCAGAATCAACAGTGAGCCGCTGTAACCGGCCCGTCGCGCGCCCTCCATGACGCATCCCTTCGAACCAGAAACCCAGGATGACTTTCTGCTTCTGTCGTGAGTGTGCGCCCAGGCGCGAGATGGCCGTAGAGGCCAAGGTCCCGTTGGTGGCGGTGCTAGGTACCGGCAGTCTGCTCACGGTCGCCTGGGCTCCGACCGGAGAAGCCTGGGGTTGGACGACATAGCCCGGCTCTAGGCCAGGGAGAGGAACAACTTCTCCATCTTCTTGGTGTCCAGGCTCTCGGCACTGCCTTCTTCAGTGATGCACTGCTTCAGTCCGGTGGCCACGATGGCGAACCCGGCCCGGTCCAGGGCCTTGCTGACCGCGGCAAGTTGGGTGACGACGTCCTCGCACTCCTTCCCCTCCTCGAGCATGCGGATGACGGCATTGAGCTGTCCTTGGGCGCGTTTGAGGCGGTTGGTGACCGGTCCAAGGCTGGTCGGATCGAGTTGCACCATCACTCCTCCTCGGTCGGTGGGCTGGTCAGGCTGTCTAAGGCTGCGGTCAGCCGGCTGGTGGCGTCGTCAGCCACAGTTTGCAGGGCGGGGTTGGCAGTCATGGCCACCATGGTCTGCGGGTCGACGGCCTCGACCACGGTCGTCTGCTCGTCGGCGGAACGGACCACGACGTTGCAGGGCAGCAGCAACCCGATCGACGGCTCGGCCTGGAGCGCCGCGAGGGCGAGCGGGGGACGGCACGCTCCGAGGATGACGTGCGGTGCCAGTTCGGCATCCATTTTCGCCTTCATCGTGGCCTTAAGGTCGATCTCGGTGAGGATGCCAAATCCCTGGTCGGCCAGCGCGGTCCGGACTTGAGCGAGCACCATGTCGTACGGCCGGTCGACGGTTGTGCTGAGGGCGTACCCCATGCGATCTCCTCATCTCGAGCTAGGGAAGTCCAGCATATACCCCCAGGGGTATAGCTCCGATGTCCTGCACGACGGCCAGGTGGCCTTGGTAGTCGACCCGCAGCGTCCACCCGTAGGGCTCGGCCTAGACGCCGGCGAGGACGACGCCACTTTTCGGAAAGCGGGGAGCAGGTCACAAAAGCCGGGAACAGGCCATGATCACCGAGGCGTCCCGCTGCTAGCCGATCTGCAACTCACCCCGTACCGCAATCAAATGCCGACGCATCTCCTCACGCGCCCCCTCGGCATCACCCCGACGAAGCACGGACAGCAACCTCCGATGCCCTTCCACGGCTGCCCGGGCCGATTGAGGACTGCCCCGGTCTCGGTAGAGGCTGGACTGCACCTGGCCCAGGCTCGCGAGGGTGGCTTGCAGTACCCGGTTCCTGGAGGCCTGGGCGACTGCGTTGTGGAACGCAAGCGCGAGCTGATTGAACTCATCAGGTTGGTCAACCACCCGTTCCGATTGATCAACAAGCTCCTCGAGCTGGTCCCACTCTTCGACCGACGTACGCGTAGCGGCGAGGGCGGCCATGGCCGGCTCGACCGAGCTCTGCGCGTCGAGCATCTCCTCTGGGCCGACACTGAGTAGGTGGTAGGCCACAGCAAGCCCGTCGGATGCGTTTGCCAGCCGATCTGACGGTGACACCTCAGCCGTCAGCGCGCGATACCCACCGGCCCAGTAGACCAGAGGCTCACCAGTGCGACCGCCGGCGGCGACCACGCGGCCGACGAGAATCTCGTGGTCGCCTCCGGGGAGTAGGTCCTCGACGGTGCAGTCGAACCAGCTGAGGCAGCCGTCGATGATCGGCGCGCCGGTCTGCCGGGCCGTGGTCGCCACCGTCGCAAACCCTGCAGGCTCGGGTTTGCGCTCTGGTGTGGCGAAGTAGGCCGCTACCTGCTGTTGATCGCTTGACAGCACGCTGACCGCGAAAGCCTCGGCCGAGTGCACGTACCCAAGCAATGGGCTGGATCGGTTGATCGACACGGTGACCAAGAGCGGGTTCAACGACAGAGATGCGAAGGACGACACCGTCATGCCGTAGTGACCTCGGGAGGCTCGCGTCGTCACGACCGTCACGCCGGAAGCGAACCTTCCGGCAGCCTGCCTAAACGCGTGCCCGGAATCGTGGATCACCTGCGACCAACCTCTGATTGGGCGGCCACCCGGTCGAGAAACAGGTCGACCAGCTTGTACGCCCTCTCACGATTGGAGGCATCCCGCTCAGTCGTCTGGCGTACCAACTCCTCGACAGTGATGCCAAGCTTGTTGATCTCCTCGGCGCCGCCGGTAGCGATCCAGCTGGCGAGGATCGCGGAGCTCATCTCGGGATGGAACTGTACGGCGAGATTCCGGCCAAGGATGAAGGCCTGCGACGAGTTGGCGTTACGAGCTAGTTCGGTCGCCGCCGCTGGTAGCTCCCAGCGGTCGTAATGCCATTGAAACCACTCTCCCGCGGGAACCAGCGATTCGTCATCGGACTCGATCTCGACCCAGCCGAGCTCTGGCGCCGCGGACCGAGACACTGATCCTCCGTGCGCGGCCGCAAGCAGCTGCCCCCCGAAGCAAATCCCGAAAACCGGCACGTGATCAACGTGGGCCTCACGCAGCATGGCGAGCTCTGGCAACACCCAGGACCCAATGGTTTCATGATCATAGACAGACCACGGAGCGCCCATGGAGATGATCACATCGAAGTCCGTAGGCTCTGGGAACTGTGTCTCGACATCGGGCGATTGGAAGCGACCCTCCGACACGACCTGGTGTACGACTAAGTCATAACCGCGATCGGTAAACCGCTCGCCGACGAAGCCTGGCGTGCAAATGTGGTCGTGCTGGATCATGAGGGCGCGCACGGCCCGATTCTAATTTGGACCCGAACGAAGCCCTTCGACAAGCTGGGGACACATCTTGTGGGCCGCCCTTCGCGCCGCTATCGTTCGTATCCAAACAAATGCTGGCTGCTGCGACAGGGCGTACACGATTGTGACAGTGACGACCACAAAGACCATCATCCGGGAGCACGAGGCCGACCTGGTCATCCAGGACGCGCAGGCCGTCGCTGACGACGTCGTAGCGCTCACTCTCGCCGATCCGCGCGGAGCCGAACTCCCGGCATGGACGCCAGGCGCCCACATCGACCTCATTCTCGGCGATGACCTGACCCGCCAGTACTCGCTGTGCAGCAGCCCCTCGAACCCCAATGTCTGGCGCCTAGGCGTTCTCCGCGCGCCGGACAGCCGCGGTGGCTCGGAGCGGGTGCACAGCGCGCTAGCCCCGGGCGTGACGGTTCGGGTTCGCGGGCCGCGCAACCACTTTCCACTGGTCGCCAGCCCGCGCTACCTGTTCATCGCGGGCGGCATCGGCATAACGCCGATGCTGCCCATGATCGCGGAGGCTGAAGCGGCCAGTGCCGACTGGCGCCTGCTCTATGGTGGCCGCGAACGGGCGTCAATGGCGTTCCTCGACGAACTTGCCACCTATGGCGACCGGGTGACGATCGTGCCGCAGAACGAGATGGGCATGCTCGATCTGGAGTCCGTCCTGGGAACGCCGCAACCAGACACGCTGGTCTATTGCTGCGGCCCTGAAGGTCTGCTCAGTGCTGTCGAGAAATTCTGCGAGAAATGGCCACCCGGGGCGCTTCACCTGGAACGGTTCTCCGCCAAGCCGCAGGAGCCGACTGCCGGGGCGGACTCATCGTTCGAGCTGGTGTTGGAGCGCTCCGGGCTTACCTTGCAGGTACCGCCCGACCAGTCAGTACTGGAGGTGATCCGGGCCGCGGGCGTTAGCGTTCTCGCATCATGTCTGGAAGGCGTTTGCGGAACCTGTGAGACGGAAGTCATCGGTGGCGATGTTGATCACCGTGACTCGGTTCTCAACGAGGAGGAGCGGGCCGCGAACGAATACATGATGGTGTGTGTTTCACGCTGCCGTTCTCCCCGGCTGACCCTTGACCTTTGATTGAGGAGACAATCGATGAGCCCAGAAGCGTCAGGCCGCAGCCGTCTGACA
>DASUYM010000117.1:0-2671 GCA_036377435.1 Propionibacteriaceae bacterium | reverse complement strand
GGAGTGCGGGCTTACCGTTCACATGTGTCCGGCGCGGTCACATGGGAGGCAGGACATCGACGCGACCGCGACCCTGATCGCAGCGTGGTCGGCGTGTGGTTGGCCGTGCTGGCGACGCTGCCGGCGTTGGTCGCGGAGGTGACAGCGAGCGGCTTCGGTACTCGTACGACACTGCACAAATTAGCCATCATCTCCCCCGCAGGTGAGCGCGAGAGCCCATAATGGCGCCGTTGTTGTTCCGCTCCGTTCCCCCGCAGCGACGCTGGCTACCGCCGGCGGCAAGGGGAAAAACCTGAGTCAGCTGGCGCGGGCAGGGTTTCCCGTCCCGGCCGGGTTCGTGGTGACCACTGCCGCGTACCGGGCATTCGTGCAAGAAACCGGTCTTCAACCGCGGATTCTCGGATTAGCGAAAGGTGATCCTCAGGGAGACGTTGAGGAGGTTTCGGCCGAGATCCGGGGACTCTTCGAGGGCGGAGGCATCCCATCGAACGTTGCCAGTGAGATTGGACAGGCGCATTCGGCGCTCTGCTCGGATGGGCAGGTACCGATCCCGCTGGCCGTTCGCTCGTCGGCCACCGCCGAAGACCTACCGGGAGCCAGTTTCGCCGGTCAGCAGGAGACCTACCTGAATGTCTGTGGTGAGCAGGATCTGTTGCGGGCGGTGAAGCGGTGCTGGTCCAGCTTGTGGACGCCCCGTGCGCTGGCCTACCGCAGGCGACAGGGAATCGATCCGGGGGCGGTCGGTCTCGCGGTAGTGGTTCAGGTGATGGTCTCGGCGTCCGCGGCTGGTGTGCTTTTTACCGCGAACCCGCTGACCGGAGCCCGGGACGAGGTCGTGATCGACGCCGCCTGGGGCCTTGGGGAAGCCGTTGTCAGCGGTCTGGTCACGCCGGACCACATTGTCGTGGACAAGGCAACCAGCCTTGTCAAGCAGATAGCAGTGGCCGAGAAACCCGTGCTGACCCTACCGACCTCCGGCGGGACAGAGCAGCGCGCGGTGGAGGCGGACAAGCGCAGCGCCCAAGTACTCGACACCGCGCAGGTCGCCCAGTTGGTTCGCCTCGGCAGCAGCATCGAAACGCACTACAACGAACCCCAAGACATCGAGTGGTGCCTGGCTGGGGACCAGTTCTGGATCGTCCAGTCGCGTCCGATCACCACCCTGCCGCCCGAGCCCATAATCTGGCAAAGCCCGGTGCCCGGCGCGAAGTGGCTCAAGGACCTGCAGGCTGCTGAGTGGGTCACCGAACCGGTCTCGCCACTAGGCGCGACAACAACTTTCGCCGCCATGATCGCTGCCCGGCAGCGCCGGATGCCTTTGCAGCGATCGCCCTGGTACGCGGTGATCAATGGTTGGCTGTACATGCGCGCTGACTTCCGGCTGCTGTGGTTGGCGACCGCTCCCATCGGGTTGGCGGTGAATCTGGCGAAAGGCACCCTCAACGGGCACCGCCGGATGCGGCGTAGGTGGCCTGATCGGCTGAGGATGCTGGCCTTGCTGGAGAAGAGCGACCTGGCGAAGCTATCCGATGAGGAGTTGCGAGTGCACACCGAACGGCTGCTGGCAGCGTTGGGCTGGTGGTGGTGGGAGGTCACCTGGTACACGGCGGCAGCGCAGCTCGGTGAGCAGGTTCTCCGAAAACTGAAGGTTGCCGATTTGGCCGACCCGGCGGTTCTATTCCGCGGCAACGACAGCCTTTTGCTGGAGGCTGAGCGGGCCCTGCGCCACGCCGCCGACACCGGCCAGGTTGAGGCCTACCTGGCCCGGTTCGGACACTTCGTGGAAAGCGCCGACCCCATTCACCCGACGCTTCGCGAGTCGCCCGAACTCCTCACCCAATACCTGGCGGTGGCCCGCCACAGTGACATCGGCCCCGATGAGCGCTTGATCCGCACTCGCCGGGAGCGGGCAGCGGCGGAAACCCTGGTGCATGCGGTCCGTGGCCCCCGCGGCTTCGTGGAACGCCGGATGCTCAACATCGGCCAGAGCTGCGCCGCCCACGTCGACGACGCGGTGTTCCACCTCCAGCGCGTCTTGGCGCTCATCCGGGCGGCGTTCCTCGAAGCCGGGTGGCGGCTGTCCGTTGCGGGGACTCTGGAAGCGGCAGATGACGTGTTCTACCTAGAGCGTGATCAGGTGTGGACACCCAAGCCCGATCAAGCCTCTCACGTCGCACAGCGACGCCAGCTGCGGGAACGCCACAAGCGGCTCGCGCCGCCGCCGTTCATTCCGCCACCGGACGATCCTAGCTGGACCAATGACCGGCAATGGAGGCTGTGGTCATCGCTGGCGGGCCCAGCCGCACTCAAGCGCGGCGCCCAGGACCGCAACGGACGACGTGTCCTCGTCGGCGCGCCCGGCAGTCCCGGTCGTGCGCATGGCATCGCACGGCTCATCGCCAGGCCGGACGAATTCCACCGCCTGCAGCCCGGTGATGTGCTGATCACCCACGCCACAACGCCGATCTGGACACCCCTGTTCAACATCGCCGCCGCGGCCGTCACCGAGGTGGGTGGCCCCTTCTCGCACGCCGCCATCGTCGCCCGCGAGTTCGGCATCCCACTGGTGAACGGAGCAGTCGACGCCACCCGCGACATCGCCGACGGCACGTCAATCGTCGTCGACGGCTCAGCAGGCATCGTGGAATTGACGTCCACGACCGCCCCGGCG
>DASUYM010000116.1:0-37920 GCA_036377435.1 Propionibacteriaceae bacterium | reverse complement strand
GCCGTCCAACCCGACCGCCAGCAACCAAGGATCCACAATGGAAACACCGGGCAGACCGGCCGACCAGGCACGCCCACCACCGCAACCCCGGACGATCAAGATCAACTATGCGACACCAGAAGGCTGGTCGGTGGATCGAGGTTTAGGGATGCTCGCGCATCGCGCTTGGAATCCGCCACCGTCGTCGTCGCTCGCAGAGGAAAGAACGCCTCCGCTCCCTCCTCCTCCGTGCGGCGGCGCGCAATTCCCGACGCTCGCGCCCTCTGATTTAGGGGCGCATGCGGCAATTCCCGACGCTCGCGCCGCGCGAAATCCCGACCTTCGCGCACGTTCTTTGCGCTCCGCGCACTAAACCGGCGGTACGCCGTGCCGCCGGCTGGAAAAGTGTCGGTCCTTGGTGGCTGCAGCTGCGAAGCGTGCGATCAACTCGCGACGTACGTCGCGCGGCTCGACGATCGCATCAACGATGAGCTCGCTCGCCAGCCGCAGGATGTCGATGTCGATCTCGTACTCTTTCCGCAGCCGGTCGACATAGGCGACCCGTTCAGCATCGTCATCGATCTCGGCGATCTTGTTCGCGTAGACCGCGTTGATCGCGGCTTCCGGACCCATCACCGCGATCTTGGCGGTCGGCAACGCCAGGCAGGCGTCGGGTCCAAAGCCAGGGCCAGCCATCGCATAAAGCCCAGCCCCGTACGCCTTGCGAATGATCAACGAGATGGTCGGTACAGTAGCCTCAGCGACTGCGGTGATCATCTTCGCGCCGTGCCGAATGATGCCCTGCCGCTCCACAGCACTGCCGATCATGAATCCGGGCACGTCCGCCAAATACAGCAGCGGGATGCTGAACGCGTCGCACTGCCAGATGAAGCGGGCACCCTTGTCGGCCGAGTCGACGAACAGAACTCCACCCTTGACGGCTGGCTGATTTGCCACGATGCCGATCACTTCGCCATCCAGGAAGGCCAAGCCGGTCACCAGCTCCGGAGCAAACAGCGGCTTGACCTCAAAGAAGGAACCGTCGTCCACGATCGCCTCGATCACGGTGCGGATGTCGTACCCGGCCGACTCTTCTGCCGGCACAAGATCATCGGCGAAGCGCCGCGCCGGCTCCACCGAGTCGTAGGCTGGCAAGGGACTTCGCCAGTTCTGTGGCAAATAGCAGAAGTACTGCTTTGCCTGCTCGATCGCCTCGGTGTCGTCAGCAGCCAACTGATCTCCGCAACCCGAGATTGTTGCGTGCATCCGGGCGCCGCCCATTTCCTCGAGCGTGACCTTCTCCCCCACAACCATCTCTGCCATCCGGGGCGATCCCAGATACATCGAGGCATTCGCCTCGACCATGATCACGATGTCGCAGAAGGACGGGATGTAGGCCCCGCCGGCCGCGCTCGGGCCGAAAAGGCAGCAGATCTGGGGCACCTTGCCGGACAGCGCGACTTGGTTGTAGAAGATCCGACCCGCGCCCCTACGGCCAGGAAACAAGTCGATTTGGTCGGTGATCCGCGCGCCAGCCGAGTCGATGAACCAGAAGATCGGCAACTCGTCACGCAGCGCTACCTCAGTCGTCCGGATGATCTTCTCCACCGTCCGGGCGCCCCAGGAGCCGGCCTTCACACTCGGATCATTAGCGACCACGAGGGCTGGCCGTCCGTCGACCAGACCCCTACCGGTGACCACGCCGTCGGCTGGTAGGTCGACGGCCATGGCATTGGCGAGCTGGCCGTCCTCCACGAAGGTGCAGTCGTCGAACAGCAAGTCGATCCGTTCACGCACGTAGAGCTTGTTTGCACTTGCCAGCTTGGCAGCCGCCCGCTCCGTCGGAGCCAGCGTGCGGTCACGCGCGGCACTGATCCCATCCATGATCGACTACTCCACGGGAAGACCGAGTCGGCGGGCGATCAACAGCCGCTGGATCTCAGAGGTGCCCTCACCGATCTCGAGGACCTTTGCGTCACGATAGAAACGCGCCACCGGATACTCCTCCATGAACCCGTAGCCGCCGAACACCTGCGTGGCGACCCGCGCGGCACTTACGGCGGACTCCGTAGCGTAGAGCTTTGCGATCGCAGCCGCTCGATTGAACTCTCGTGCACCAATGCCTTGGTCACGCATTGCGGCCGCGGCGTATACCAGCTGGTGAGCAGCCGAGGCCATCACGTCAAGATCAGCAATCTGGAACGCGATGCCTTGCCTGCTGCCAATCGGCACGCCGAAGGTGGTGCGCTGCATCGCGTATTGGGTCGACAATTCGAGGCAGGCTCGGATGCATCCCAACGCCAGGGCTGCGATCGCGACGCGTCCGTCATCCAAGATCGACAGGAATTGGTGATACCCGCGCCCGCGCTCACCCAGCAGATGATCTTCGGGTACTCGGACATCGGTGAAGGTCAGCGGATGGGTATCGGATGCGTGCCATCCAAGTTTTGCGTAGCTCTGACCAATGACGAAGCCAGAGGTGCCGGCGGGCACGACGATCGCCGAGATCTCCGGCTTGCCGTTGTCGCGGGTGCCAGTACGGGCAGTGACTGTGCAGACCGAGGTGATGTCGGTGCCAGAATTGGTGATGAACTGCTTGCTGCCGTTGATCACCCATTCATGATTTCGCAGTGTGGCGCGCGTCCGGGTGGCACCGGCGTCCGATCCGGCTTCCGATTCGGTGAGCCCGAAGGCAGCCAGGGCCCGACCGGCAAGCAGATCGGGCAGCCAGCGCGCCTTCTGCGCCGCCGTGCCGAAGTGAGCGATCGGGCTGATGCCCAGCCCCACGGCAGCCTCCAGGGTGATCCCGAGTGACTGGTCCACCTTGCCAATCTCCTCGATCGCGATGCACAGACTGGTGAAGTCCCCTGCGCCGCCATACTCCTCGGGTCCGCCGAGCCCAAAGAGCCCGAGATCGCCCATGATCTTGATCGCTTCGAGCGGCGCCTCGTGGGCGGCGTTCCAGCGCTCGATGTGGGGCGCGAGATCACGAGCGGCGAAGTCAGCAACCACGGCCCGAAAGTCGTTGTGCTCTTCGCCGAGCGAGAACGTACCGGTCATCAGGGCTCTTTCCATCGTCACTGACATTTGTCAGCATAGCTTGACGTTTACGTAAACGTAATGCCTAGACTTTCGGTCAGAAGGAGTGGCCGATGAGTGATCGAACCTGGAGCATTGGCGAACTCGCCGAGGAGTTTGACACCACGCTGCGGACTATCCGGTTTTATGAGGACCGGGGGCTTCTCGCTCCCGAGCGCCAGGGCACCACTCGGATCTTTCACGATCGGGATCGAGTGCGGCTCCAGCTCATCATGCGTGGCAAGCGGCTCGGATTCACCCTGGACGAGATCGCTCACGTGATCAACATGTATCACGAAACACCGGGCGAGCGGGGCCAACTGGCCTTTCTCATCGCCGACATCGGCAAGCGTCGTGAAGCTCTCTTGGCAAAGCGACGAGACCTCGATGAGGCGTTGGAAGAGCTTGATGATCTTGAAAAACGCTGCCGAGCCGACCTGGAGCGCCTGCGCGATTCTCCATGACCGCCAGCCTTTGCCTGCGCATGGCGACAACTACTCCAGGGCGAGTGAGGCTGCGGCGTCCTGCTGGCCTGTGACATCCCAGAGATGGTGGATGACATCGTGCAGGAAGTACTGAATGAGGGTCAGGACCGTGAACTCCGCGCCATCAGAGCGGATCCCACGGCGTCCGTACTGCTCCGGTTTGAGCGACTGTATCCGGGCAACCAGACGCTGTGCGGCAGCCTCCAGCTCATCGGCGACCACCTCAGGGTCCTGCTCCTTGTACCGTTCCTTGATGGCTGTCTCGTCCTGGTTCCAGTTGGCGAAGGTCGGTGTGTCCTCACTGAGCATCTGGGCCAGACGGGCGTCGTACAGGCGATAGACATCGCGGACATGGGCACCGTACTCCAGAGGTGACCAGACGTCCGGCTGCGGGCGTGCCGAGACCGCGGGACTCGAGCGCAGTATCTGAACCCACTCCTCGCCGGCAATGAAGGCACGCTCAGCGAAATCAGCCAGGTCGACCTCGCCCGCCGCGAATCCACATTGGTCGCAGCGTCGCGTCAGCGTCCAGGTCCAGTCCTTGGTGTCTGGCGGAGGTTCCACGACACGAAGCCTAGTGCCACTCCATCGGGAATCGGGCGCCCGCCAGGACCCGTCGACTGTCCACAAGACGAGTGTCCCGGCTGTGGAGAAATTGATCACGTCGGTGCATGAACTACGCCGCTTTGTGGACAGCCCGGTGGACAAGAAAATTGCTCGATTTTCTTTTCTGGATTCGGTTGCGGGCCGCCTCCCAAGGCTGTAGAAATCTCTTACGCACTTCCGCAAGGGAGGGCGCGACTGGGACAGAACCGAGGATTCGTCCGGTGAGGCAACTCGCCGCAGCGGCCGGTGACGGGCCGTTGGGATTCGCCGGGTCTCCTGGTCAGCTGGAGACGTCGCTTAACTCCGGCTACACAGTGGGCCCCTGCAACTCATACTTGGAGGGGCCCACGCTGGTTTTTGGCGACTGCTCGCCATCGCGCCTTGGACCTGCCTAGCTCGTCGTCGCTCGCGGAGGAAAGAACACCTCCGTTCGCTCCTCCTCACCACGGCAGGGGGCGCGATACCGACGCTCGCAGCCGATTTCTAAAGCGGCGTGCGATTTGCCGCCGCTCGCAGCCACGTGGCCGCTGCCTCTCCGACCCATCGCCGCGTAGCCCGGGCCCCGCATGTGCGGAAACCTGGGTTAACCCAGGTTTCAGACGGTCTGCACAGGCTGCAACCTGTGCAAAGTGCCAGGAATCTGGGTAAACCCAGGTTCCTGACAAGCGCGAAGGTTGGGCGACGACACCGTGCTGGCGTCAGAGAGCGGCAATCCAGAGCGAACGCGTGTGCGCCCTAACTCCCTCGGATTGTCCACCATCGCTCAGGTCAATCGCGCTCGCTGATGCGGCACTAGAGTGGCGAGAGTTGGGGTTTTCGACGGGGAGGACGCGTGGGAATCAGCAAGGTGCTTGTCGCCAACCGGGGCGAAATCGCCGTCCGCGTGATCCGTGCTGCAGCCGACGCGGGGCTGGCCAGCGTCGCCGTCTACGCCGACCCGGACTTCGACTCGCTGTTCGTCTCACTCGCGGATGAGGCATACGCGCTGGTCGGCGCCAGTCCCGCGGAGACCTACCTCAATATCCCCAAGATTCTTGACATCGCCGCCCGCAGCGGCGCCGATGCCATCCACCCGGGATACGGCTTTCTTGCTGAGAATGCGACCTTTGCCAAGGCTGTGCGCGGAGCCGGACTGATCTGGATCGGCCCCCCGCCGGAGGCCATCGAGGCCTTGGGCGACAAGGTCCGAGCCCGGCACATCGCCCAGAGGGTCGGCGCTCCCCTAGTGCCCGGCACGCCTGATCCAGTCGATGACGCAGATGCGGTCATTGCCTTCGCGAGAGAGCACGGATTGCCTATCGCGATCAAGGCTGCATTCGGCGGCGGCGGCCGAGGCCTGAAGGTCGCCCGCGAGATGAACGAAATCCCTGAGCTCTTCGAGTCCGCAACGCGCGAGGCAGTCACCGCCTTCGGCCGTGGTGAATGCTTCGTCGAGCGCTATCTCGACAAGCCGCGGCATGTTGAAACCCAGTGCCTGGCCGACAGCCACGGCAACGTCGTTGTGGTCTCGACCCGAGACTGTTCGCTCCAGCGCCGTCACCAGAAGTTGGTGGAGGAGGCGCCGGCACCCTTCCTCACCACTGAACAGACCGAACGCCTCTACTCCGCATCCAAGGCGATCCTGGCCGAAGCCGGCTATGTCGGAGCCGGTACTTGTGAGTTCCTGGTCGGCCAGGACGGGACCATCTCGTTCCTCGAGGTCAACACCCGCCTCCAGGTCGAGCACCCGGTGTCCGAGGAAGTCACCGGGCTCGACCTGGTCCGTGAGATGTTTCGCATCGCCGAGGGCGAACCGCTCCGATACGAGGATCCTGTCGTCGCTGGGCATTCCATTGAGTTCCGGATCAACGCGGAAGATGCGGGCCGCAACTTCATGCCCGCACCAGGAACCTTGACGGCCTGGCGTCCGCCGTCCGGGCCCGGCGTCCGAGTCGACGAGGGCTACGTGACGGGCATGACCGTGCCGGGGAGCTTCGACTCGCTGATCGCCAAGATCATCATCACCGGCGCGAATCGCAAGCAGGCGCTCCAACGATCGCGTCGCGCCCTGAAGGAACTGGTGATCGAGGGCATGCCGACCGTCGTTCCTTTCCATCTGGCTGTTCTCGACGACCCGGCCTTTACCGCTGAGGACGGGCACTTCGGCATACACACTCGTTGGATCGAGACCGAGTTCAGCGAACAGATTGCACCGTACGCGGGCCCGCTCGGCGAGGCTCCGGAGTCAATACCGCGCTCCAAGGTCGTAGTCGAGGTCAATGGCAAGCGACTGGAAGTCCTGGTACCAGCCGGCCTCGGCACCGCAAATGGATCCGCGGCCGGTGTGCGCTCCAAGAAGCCGGTCAGGCGGCAGAGCGGAGCCGCGACCAAGAGTCCGCCTGGGAATACCTTGACCTCGCCCATGCAAGGCACGATCGTCAAGGTTGCGGTCGCCGATGGTGACGTGGTCGAGGCTGGCGATCTCGTCGTAGTACTCGAGGCGATGAAGATGGAGCAGCCGCTGACAGCTCACCGGAGTGGCACGGTGAAAAGCCTCGCAGCGCAAGTCGGCGCAACAGTGACCAGCGGGTCCATTCTGTGCGAGATCGTCGACTGATCAGATTCGGAGCAACCGGTTGAGGCCCAGCGACGGCAGAACTCTTCCAGGGAATAAAAGGTCGGTAAGAAGACGCGCTCACAAGGGGAAACCACAGTAGGCGCAGGCACACTGTGACCCATGGCGGAACTCTTGGTGCTGCTCATTGTGGCGGCACTGGTCGTGGGTGGTGTTGCCCTTTACCGGCGGCATGCCATCCAGCAGCGGCACGCCGAAGAGCGGGCGGCACTGGAAACCCAACTTTCCACCTCAAAGCGCGCAGCAGATGAGGATGTCACGAAGTTTGGCGAGGAATTGCAGCGGTTGGATTCCGATGTCGCTGGGCATGCGCTCGACGAGCCGATGCAGCAGGACTACCAGCGTGCTCTGGACGCGTACGACAACGCGAAGATGTCGCTGGACGCGGTGACCCAGCCCGAGGAAATCCGGCACGTCACCGAGATCTTGGAAGACGGGCGCTACGCAGTCGCATGTGTCAAGGCACGGATCGCAGGTGAGCCGCTGCCAGCCAAGCGTCCACCCTGCTTCTTCAATCCCGCACACGGCCCCTCGTCACAAGACGTCTCATGGGCACCTCCGGGAGGTGTGCCGCGATCCGTCCCTGCCTGCCCCGCTGACGCCGAACGGGTGCTAGCCGGAGCCGATCCCTACATCCGCACCGTGCAGGTCGGCGCCCAACGCGTGCCCTACTGGGAAGGTGGCCAGGCGTACGCGCCGTGGGCCCAGGGCTACTACAGCCGCTGGTCCGGTAGCGACATGCTTTCCGGGATGCTGATCGGTGGCCTGCTGTTTGGTGGTATGGGGAACATGTTCTCCGGAGTCGGCGAGGGGGTCGGTGATCTCATGGGCGGGATCGGCGATGGCGTCAGCGACGTCGGAAGCGGGATTGGCGACATGTTTGGAGACATGTTCGAGTAGCAGCCGCTACCCGAGAAGCGCCCCCCGAAGCTCAGTCAGCGTTTCCGAACAACCACCATCGATTTTCAGGCTGGCAAACTCGTCGCCTCGTGTCGGACCTCGATTGATGATCACTACCGGTCGCTGATGCTTCGCGTTGTGCCGAACGAAACGCAACCCGGACATCACGGTCAGTGACGAGCCCAATACCACCAAGATCTCCGCACGCTCCATGAGCGCATACGCTGCCTCGACTCGTGGCTTGGGCACGGACTCGCCGAAGAACACGACATCGGGTTTGAGCCGCCCGCCGCAGTGCGCGCAGCCGACCAGCCGAAATTGCCGCCAATTCTGGACTACTGCGTCGCCGTCCGGGCGCAGCTCTGCATGCTCTAGGACACGCGGCTCCTCGAGGTGCGGATTGGCGCTCGCTAACCGGCTCTGTAGCTCGCTGCGCGCTGAACGATCACCGCACTCCAGGCACACGACGCTGCCGATGTCGCCGTGCAAGTTGATCACGCGCCTGCTGCCGGCTGCTGAGTGCAGCCCATCGACGTTCTGGGTGATCACCCCCGCCAGCCCGCCCACTTGCAGGTCGGCCAGTGCGCGATGACCAGGGTTCGGTTTCGCGCCGCCGATCCGGCGCCAACCGAGATAGGAACGAGCCCAATACCGCCGCTGCGCCTCGGCAGAACTGATGAATTCGCTGTACTGCATTGGCGTGGCACGTACCGAAGTCGGCCCGCGATAGTCCGGAATCCCGGAGTCAGTCGACATACCTGCACCGCTAAGCGCAACCCAGGTCCGGTCACGGAGCAGCTCAGCAGTCGCCGCAACGGCGGCCGGAGATGCCACTGTCACGCATGAACCGTACCCGGAAACATGACGGCGCCAGAAGATTCGGTGTCGCGACCAAACCCGAGAACCGGCGACTTAGCTGATGGTGCCCGTGCCCTTGAGCCGGCGCGCGGCCTCGGCGATGGATCCAGTCATCGATGGATAGACAGTGAACGACTCCGACACCTGATCAACTGTGAGCCGCTGCGCCACCGCAATCGCTATGGGGAAGATCAACTCGCTGGCCCGCGGGGCGACCACCACACCACCGATCACGATGCCGGTGACCTTTCGGCAGATCATCTTGACGAAACCGTCGCGGCTGCCCTGCATCTTGGCGCGGGCATTCCCGCCCAGCGGCAGAGTGACCACCCGCGCTGGCACTTCACCCGAATCGACCTGTTGCTGGGTTACCCCAACCGTGGCGATCTCGGGTGCGGTGAACACATTCGCGGACACGGTCTTGAGGTCGAGTGGAGACACGGCTTCGCCCAACGTGTGCCACATGGCGATCCTGCCCTGCATCGCGGCCACGGAGGCAAGCATCAGCACACCGGTGCAATCGCCGGCTGCGTAGACACCCCTTGCCGAGGTCCTGGACACCCGGTCGACTTCGATGAAGCCACCGGGGTTCAGCTTGACCCCAGCTTCCTCAAGGCCAATGCCTGCCGTGTTGGGTATCGATCCGACAGCAAGCAGGCAGTGCGAGCCGGTGACACCGCGCCCATCGGTCAACGTCACGGTGATCTTGTCGCCCTCCCGAGCAACCGAATGGGCTCGTGACCGCGACAGCACTGTCATACCCTGCCGGGTGAAGACCTCCTCGAGGACCTTAGCTGCATCGGCGTCCTCACCTGGAAGCACTCGGTCCCGGGAGGAGACGAGCACCACCTCGCAGCCAAGGGCGTCGTAGGCGCTGGCAAACTCTGCACCCGTGACGCCCGAGCCGATCACGATCAGCCGTTCCGGCAACTCGGCCAGCCCGTACACCTGACTCCAGGTAAGGATCCGCTCGCCGTCAGGCTTGGCCTCAGGGAGATCGCGGGGGTGTGCCCCTGTTGCAACCAAGATCATGTCGGCGGAAAAAGTCTGCTCACCGTCTGCGGTTTCAGCGATCACCTGATCGGGGCCGTCAAGCCGGCCGCGGCCGGCCACAAGACGGACGTTCTCGCGCAGTAGGCGCTCCTCGATGTCGGCGGACTGTCTTCTTGCGAGGTCGAGCACTCGCTGGTTGACCGCGGCCAAGTGAACGCGTACGCCGGCATCGATATCTCCTTGATCAAGAGGACCAAACCGCAGTCCAAGATCGGCCGACTGGCGGACGTCGGTCATGACTTCGGCTGTAGCGATCAAGGTTTTCGAGGGAACACAGTCGGTAAGGACGGCGGAGCCACCGACACCGTCACTGTCAACCAGAGTGACCTCACCGCCAAGCTGACTGGCGACCAGCGCTGCCTCGTAACCGCCAGGGCCTCCACCGACAATCACCACCCGGGTCACCTTCGGCATTCTTCCATCTCGCTGAGGCGGCCAGGACCCGATAGCGTGGGCTGCTGTGCTGTACGCAGCGTACGGAAGTAATCTTGATCCAGCTCAGATGGCCGACCGCTGCCCGCACTCGCCACAGCGCGGCACGGGGTGGGCTGTGGGTTGGCGTGTCACCTTTGGTGGCGAGGGTTGGGACGGAGCGCTGCCGACGCTGGTCGAGGAAGCCGACAGCCAGGTCTTCGTCGCCCTGTACGACGTGACGAGCGGTGATGAGAACACTTTGGACCAGTGGGAGAGCGCCGACACCGGTCTGTATCGCAAGGTCCGAGTACGCGTGGCGACGCTCGACGGCGAGGTGACCGCCTGGGTCTATGTGCTGAACGACTTCGAGGGCGGCATCCCGAGTGCCCGGACCATTGGCATCCTTGCGGACGCGGCCGAGGCGGCTGGCGCGCCCAGTGACTACGTCACAGAGTTGCGCACACGTCCCTGCGTCAGTGGCTGGTGAACCGGGCGCCAGGCCCAAAGATCGTCCCACGGTTAGAGTGCGACCATGCCCACTGCTGGCTTGCCATCCGATCCGTACGCGCTCGCCAAGGTCGCTGCATCTGTCATCCTCGAGCGCTTCGAAATCGCGCAGCTTGACCTCGCTTTCGTGCTCGGTTCCGGGTGGTCGGCCGCCGCTGATGATCTTGGTCGGCCGATGGGCAGCTGCGAACTGGCCGAGCTGCCGGGCTTTGCGAAGCCCACCGTCATTGGCCACGGCGGAGCACTTCGGATTGCCTCCACGCCGACGGGCAGAATCGCCGCGATCTTCACAGGGCGTACCCACTTGTACGAGGGCCAAGGGGCGGACCAAGTGGTGCACGGAGTGCGCACAGCCGTCTGTGCGGGCGCCAACGTCATCGTGCTGACGAACGGATGCGGTGGCCTGAACCCGGAGTGGCCGCCCGGCTCAACGGTGCTGATCCGCGACCACATCAACCTGACGGACAGCTCCCCCTTGACCGGCGCACGCTTCATCGATATGTCGATGGCCTATTCAACCCGGCTCCGTGATCTTGCTCGCTCTGTCGATCCTGGGCTGCCGGAGGGGGTCTACGTACAGTTCCGCGGGCCCCAGTTCGAGACTCCGGCCGAGGTGCGGATGGCCGCTGCGCTGGGCGGCGACCTGGTCGGCATGTCAACCACGCTCGAAACCATCGCGGCCCGCGAATTGGGCGCCGAAGTGCTCGGCATCTCCCTCGTCACCAATATGGCGGCGGGCATCTCGCCGGCACCGCTCAGCCACCAGGAGGTGCTCGAAGCCGGGCGGCAAGCGGCGGGGCAGCTGCGGCGACTACTCGCGGGCATCGCAGCGGCACTGTGACACCAAACACGGCGGCGCTCTCTGACGACCTCGCGAGTGCAATCGCCAGCTGGACCGAGCAAGACCCGGATCCGCAGACCCGGAAGCAGCTGGACGATCTTCTGACGGCGGCGAACTCACGGGACGCCTCTGCGATGGCCGAGCTTGTCGACGCGTTCTCCGCCCGACTCCAGTTCGGCACAGCTGGGCTTCGCGGCGCGCTCGGTCCGGGACCGAACCGAATGAATCGGGTCGTCGTCGGGCAAACGACCGCCGGGCTCGCCGGCTACCTTCTTGATCAGGGCCTGGCTGGCGGCAAGGTGATCATCGGTTTCGATGCGCGGTACAACTCTGATGTCTTTGCCCGAGACACGGCAGAGATCATGTCGGGTGCCGGCTTCCAGACCATGATCACGTCACGACCGTTGCCGACCCCCGTGGTCGCCTTCGGGATCGGCAACTTGGGCTGTGTGGCCGGCGTCGTGGTCACAGCGTCCCACAATCCGCCTCAGGACAACGGCTACAAGGTCTTTCTCGGCGACGGCTCGCAGATCATCCCGCCCGCCGACGTCGACATCTCCTCCAGGATCGAGGAGGCCGCCACGCACAGCCTGAACGACGTGCCACGCTCGCAGTCCTACGCGGTCCTCGGAGAGGAGTTGGTGACGGGCTATCTGGATCGGATCGCCTCTCTAGTACCACCCGATGCGCCGCGTGAACTGCGCTGGGTCTACACCCCACTGCACGGCGTGGGCGGCCCACTGGTGGATCGGGTGGTGGAGGCTTGCCGGTTTCCACCCGCCCATGTGGTCGCTGAGCAGGCCAACCCGGATCCAAGGTTTCCGACGGTGCCATTTCCGAACCCAGAGGAGCCGGGTGCCATCGACCTTGCTCTTGCCCGGGCGTGGCAGATCAGCGCGGACCTGGTGATCGCCAACGACCCGGATGCTGACCGATGTGCGGCAGCCGCGATCGTGGACGGACGGTGGCGGATGCTGCGGGGTGACGAGCTCGGTGTGCTGCTTGGCGAGGACGCACTACGGCGCGGCGTCCGCGGGACGTACGCCTGCTCGATCGTCTCCAGCTCCTTGCTCTCGGTCATCGCTGCCGCTTACGGTCAACCCTTCGTCTACACCTTGACCGGATTCAAGTGGATCGCACGGGTACCTGGCCTCGCGTACGGCTATGAGGAGGCAATTGGCTATTGCGTCGATCCGGAGGCGGTGCGTGACAAGGACGGCATATCAGCGCTTGTGCGGGTGCTGACGCTCGCCGCCGGCCTGAAGGCGGAGGGACGGAGCATGGCGGACCGGCTGGACGAGATCGCACGCCGCTATGGGGTCTATGAGACCGATCAGCTGTCGGTACGCGTCCAGGATGCCAAGATCATCACGGCGGCCATGGCTCGGCTTCGAGCGCACCCACCGGAGGTACTGGCTGGGCAGCCCACCTCGGTAGTCGATCTGGCCCAGGGAAGTGACGAATTGCCACCCAGCGATGCGGTGTTGATCACTGGCGAAACGATCAAGGTCGTAGTCCGGCCCTCAGGCACCGAACCGAAGCTCAAGTGCTACCTCGAGGCACATCTACCTGCCGCCCGCAGCGCGGACCTGATGGCCGCCCGGGCCGCAGCACGCTCCATGCTCTCGACCATCCGGTCTGAGACATCGGCGGCCCTGGGACTCCGCACCTCCTCCATCGACCCAGCGGATTAGGATGTCGGCATACCCGGTGCGAGGTGGGCAACCGTGCTCAGCGCGGGCCGCCGCTGCTGCTGCTCCTGGTCCTCGTCAGACTCGACTATGAGCCGCGATTCGTGTCACTGCTGAGCGAGCCGGACTGCACGCCAACACCATCGGCCGGATCTTCATGATGGCTGTCCTGCTGAGCGTCCCCAACTGGGCTAGTGATCAACCTGCTGCCTCGCCTCCGCGGGCCAATAGGCATCGACGCGATTTATCCCCACCGCAGCACACCTCGCCTGGTAGCGAGGTCGGACGCCATCCCAGAGGGGCGCGGTCATGACGGCCAACGTGATGATCGGGGCGGTCCTGATCCTCTTGATGATCATGCTGCTCAGTGCTTTTGCCCTGGAAGCGACGGCGTGCAGCGTCGGCGTACCAAACTGCGACTAAGCACAACATATCTACCGCCCGCCATATTCGCGATATCGGCCTAATCTGCGTTAGAATCTATGGCACCTGTGTGGGGGTCACATGGATTTTTTTTGCTCGGGGAAGGAGTTCAATGGCCGAACAGACACACCTCCAGCCGTCGGAGGTGCGAGAGGTGCTTGCGCGGCATGTTCTCACCGATGGTATGAAGTTGGTTCTTGATCTGCGGCGCAGCCGTGGTAGCCGTCTGCTCGATGCGCAAAGCGGGCAACGCTATCTCGACATGTACACCTTTTTCGCCTCAGCTCCGCTTGGGCTCAACCCGCCGGGCATCGCAGATGACCCGACATTCATGGCCGAGCTTGCCGAGATCGCTGTCAACAAGCCGGCAAATCCGGACATGTACAGCACTGCCTACGCCGAGTTCGTCGAGACGTTCGTACGCGTGCTCGGCGATCCCGCGCTCCCCTACCTGTTCTTTATCGAGGGCGGAGCGCTGGCCGTCGAAAACGCCCTCAAAGTCGCCTTTGACTGGAAGAGTCGGAAGAACGAAGCCGCCGGGCGCGACCGAAACCTGGGCACCCAGATCATGCACCTGACGCACGCCTTTCACGGCCGCAGCGGCTACACCTTGTCGCTGACCAACACCGAACCCAACAAGACCGACCGATTCCCGAAGTTCAACTGGCCGAGGATCGATGTGCCGGCGATCATTCACCCGCTCCACGAGCATCTGGACGAGGTGATCGCGGCAGAGAAACGCGCTCTGCGCCAAGCTGAGCGTGCGTTTGCCGAGAACCCGCACGACATTGCGGCATTCATTGCCGAGCCGATCCAGGGCGAGGGCGGCGACAACCACATGCGACCGGAGTTCCTGCAGGCCATGCTCCGGCTCGTGCATGCCCACGATGCGCTCTTCATTTTGGACGAGGTACAGACCGGAGTCGGCACCACCGGAACCGCCTGGGCGTACCAGCAGCTGGGCATCCAGCCCGATGTCGTCGCGTTCTCCAAGAAGGCGCAGGTCGGCGGCATCATGGCCGGTGGCCGGGTCGACGAGGTGCCGGACCACGTGTTCAAAGTCTCCGGACGCATCAACTCCACCTGGGGTGGCGGATTGGTCGACATGGTTCGGTCACGCCGGGCAATGGAGATCATCGAGGCCGAGGGTCTCATCGAGCAGGCGGGGCCAAAGGGTGAGCAACTGGTGGCCGGGCTCGAGCAGCTTCGCGAGGAGTCTGGGTTGATCAGCAACGTCCGCGGTCGCGGCCTGTTCGTCGCCTTTGACCTCGAAAGCCGCGAGGAGCGGGATGCGGTGGTTACCGATCTGCGAGTAGTCGAGAGGGTCATCGTGCTGCCGTGTGGCGAGCGTTCGATCCGCTTCCGTCCTGCGCTATCAGTGAGTCAAGATGAGATTGACGAGGCGCTCGGAGCGACCCGCCGCTCCGTGGTACGCGTCGCGAGCAAGGAGCTGCAGTACTCGTGAGTGGAGCTACGTCGGGGGAGGCGATCCCCCAGAGGCCGCCCGCGCTTCGCGGGCTGGTGACCTCGGTAATCGACGGCGCACCGGTGCCCGGTGGTCGTACGCTGCCGAGCACAAATCCGGCACGCCTTGATGAGGTCGTGGGCGAGGTGTCCTTCGGCGACGCCTCCACCTTCGTAAGGGCCGCCGAGTCAGCCAAAAAGGCACAGGAAGAGTGGGCGGCGATACCAGCGCCGATCCGGGGACGCGCGATCGCACACATCGGCCGGCTGGTCGAAGACAATGCGGAGGCACTCGCACGACTGGTCACTGCTGAGATCGGTAAGCCGTATGGAGAAGCGCTGGGTGAGGTACGCGAGATCATCGACACCTGCGACTTCTTCCTCGGCGAAGGCCGGCGACTCTATGGGCAAACCGTGCCAAGCGAGATGCCGGACAAGCAGTTGTTCACCTTCCGCAGGCCGATTGGCACCGTCGCGGTGATTACCGCCGGGAACTTCCCGGTAGCCGTGCCGTCGTGGTACATCGTGCCCGCGCTGCTGGCGGGCAACACAGTTGTGTGGAAGCCCGCCGAATACTCAGCAGTCAGCAGCGCGGCATTCCACGAGCTCTTCGTCCGAGGCGGCGGCCTCCCTGACGGGGTCTTCAATGTCGTGCATGCCGACGGAGCTGCGACCTTCTCAGGCCTCGAGCAGTCGCTGGAGGGTGGGCTGATCGACAAGGTCGGCTTCACCGGCTCGTCTGCCGTCGGCCGGGAGATTGGCGCATTGACAGGACGCCATCTGCAGACAGCGTGCTTGGAGCTGGGCGGCAAGAACCCGCTGATCGTTGCCCCGAGCGCCGATCTTGATCTTGCGGTGGAAGGCGCCCTTTTCTCGGGCTTCGGCACCGCTGGTCAGCGTTGCACATCGCTCGGCACTGTCATCGCGCACCAGTCAATCCATGATCAGTTCCTGGCGCGGTTCAATACGGCCGTAGCTGGCGCCGGCATTGGCGATCCGGCTCGGGACGTGCTGATGGGTCCGATGATGGACGCCAAGTTCGCCGAACGCTATGAGGAGTTTCTGGGCTGGGTTCAGCCGCATCACACTGTCCAAGCGGCGTACGGCAGGATCACGAAAGACAATCCGCGGGACGGCTTCGTCGGTGACCCCCGCAGCGGGCTGTACTACCACCCGATGGTCGTTGATGGCGTACGCCCCGGTGACCGGATCTTTATGGAGGAGACGTTCGGGCCGATCGTCGGCGTGACCAGCTATCAGTCGCTGAACGAGGCGATCGAGATGGCGAATGCTCCTGGGTACGGTCTTTCCTCTTCCATCTACACCACGGATCCCAAAGATGCGTTCACTTTCCGTGACAAGATCAGCGCCGGCATGGTGTCGATCAACAACTCGACCTCTGGCGCCGAGGCCCACCTGCCATTCGGGGGCAACGGCAAGTCGGGTCATGGGTCCCGGCAGTCCGGCATTTGGGTGCTGGACCAGTTCACTCGCTGGCAAGCAGTGAACTGGGACTACTCCGGCCGGCTCCAGAAGGCCCAGATGGACATCGTCGAGCTCACTCCGGACACCACCTTCCGCCTCTAGAACTCTCTTGATGCACCCGCTGGACCGCCACTTCCGCACCTCTCTCACCGACGTGTCCGCATCGGCGGTCGCCACGGCGACCACCGATGCGGACACGTCGGACGGGTGGTGGCGGCTCTTCAGGGCGCAGGCGACCAGCCGGCACCTTGATTTCGTGGCGCGGGAGCTGCAGCAGCAAGGTCGGGGGTTCTACACCATCGGTTCGGCGGGGCATGAGAGCAACGCCATGGTTGCGCTGGCGTCGCGTACGTCAGATCCGGCATTGCTCCACTACCGCTCGGGGGCGTTCTACGTGGCCCGAGCCCGACAGGTGCCCGGGTCGACGCCAGTCCGAGACGTGTTGCAGGGGCTGATGGGCCTGGCAGACGAGCCCATTGCCGGCGGCCGGCACAAGGTTTTCGGCCATCCCGAGCTGGCCGTGATCCCGCAGACCTCCACGGTTGCCTCCCATCTTCCGAGGGCTGTTGGTCTGGCCATCGCCCTGCAACGGGCACACCGGCTCCGGGTGGACTGCGAGTGGCCAAAGGACGCAGTGGTGGTGTGCTCGTTCGGAGACGCCTCGGCGAACCACTCCACCGCAGCCGGCGCGATCAACACCGCCCTCGCCACGGCCTTCCGTGGCTTGCCCGTACCGATTCTGTTCGTCTGCGAGGACAACGGCTTCGGCATCTCGGTGCCGACGCCTACGGGTTGGATCGAGACGGCGTACGGGTCCCGGCCAGGGCTGGCCTACGTGGCGGCCGACGGCTCTGATCCCGCGACAGCCTGGCCCGCGATCATGCAAGCGGTGGACACCGTGCGTGAGCAGCGACGACCAGTCTTCCTCCACCTGCGGTGCGTACGCTTCGGAGGCCACGCCGGCAGCGATGCCGAAATCAGCTACCGCAAGCCGCGGGAAATCGAGGCGGACTACGCACATGATCCGCTACTGGCGACGGCATCGTGCCTGCGTGAGATGGGCGCCAGCGCCGGCGACATTCTGGCCTGCTACGACAGCATCCGCCTCGAGATCGATGACGAGGCCAAACGGCTCAAGGACGAGCCACGACTCAGTTCGGCGGCGGAGGTCATGGCGCCGATCGCACCCCGCAACCCTGCCCGAGTCGCGGAGACTGTTGCTGCGCTCAGAGCCACTCAACCCGTGGATAAGCCGAGGTCGCGCACACTCGCCGAGTCGATCAATGCCACGCTCGATGAGCTGCTGGCCGCCGATCGTCGAGTGATCGTTTTTGGTGAAGACGTCGGCGTCAAGGGCGGCGTCTATGGCGTTACCGCCCGTCTGGCCCGCACACACGGCACAGCTCGAGTGTTCGACACGCTGTTGGACGAGCAGGCGATTCTGGGCCTTGGGCTAGGTGCAGGCCTCGCCGGACTGATTCCGATTCCCGAGGTGCAGTACCTCGCCTACCTGCACAACGCCGAAGATCAACTACGCGGTGAGGGCGCCACCCTGCCGTTCTTCTCCCGCGGTCGCTTCAGCAATCCGATGGTTGTCCGCATCGCAGGTCTTGGCTACCAGAAGGGCTTCGGCGGGCACTTTCACAATGACAATGCTTTGGCGGTGCTGCGGGACATTCCCGGGCTTGTGGTGGCTTGCCCGGCGCGAGCTGACGACGCTGCTGCCATGTTGCGGACCTGCGTCGCTGCTGCCATCGCAGATTCGACGCTGTCGGTCTTTCTTGAGCCTATTGCGCTTTACCACCAGCGGGACCTCTACGAGCCAGGCGATCATGCCTGGCTGGCGGTTGATCATGACGGGCATGTCCCGATTGGTCGGGCAAGGAGCTACTACCCCGAATCCGCGATGCTGACCATGATCACCTTCGGCAATGGGGTGCCGATGAGCCTCCGTGTGGCCAGCCGGCTTGCGGCCGCGGGAATCGCTGCGGAGGTGCTCGACCTGCGCTGGCTAGCTCCGCTACCCGTCGAAGACATCCTGGCTGCGGCGCAATCGACAGGCCGAGTCCTGGTCGTCGACGAGACCCGACACAGTGGCGGTGTCGGCGAAGGTGTCGTCACAGCCCTGGTGGAAGGCGGCTTTATCGGCCCCATTCACCGGGTTGCGAGCCAAGACAGTTTCGTGCCATTGGGCACCGCAGCCGACCACGTCCTGCTCAGCGAGGATGAGATTGAGAAAGCAGCGCTGGGGCTGACGATTGCCGCACTGGATAGATGGGACTGCATATGAGCCGGACCGGACCACTTGAGCTGCTTGGCATTGATCATCTTTTCACCGAGGAAGAGCGCGATATCCAGGCGACAGTTCGCGAATTCGTGGAACAGCGGGTCAAGCCGAACATCGCTGACTGGTACGAGCGTGGCGATCTTGATCTTGGCCTGATGCGCGAGGCTGGTGCACTCGGGCTGCTCGGCATGCACCTGCAGGGCTATGGCTGTGCAGGAGCCAACGCGGTCTCGTACGGGCTGGCATGCCTCGAGCTCGAGGCCGGTGACTCGGGTGTTCGGAGCATGGTGTCAGTGCAGGGTTCCCTTGCAATGTTCGCGATCTGGAAATTCGGGAGCGAGGAACAGAAGAAGACCTGGCTGCCCCGGATGGCAACAGGCGAGGCAATTGGCTGTTTCGGGCTGACTGAGGCGGACTTCGGCTCCAACCCGGCGGGCATGCGGACGCGCGCCAAACGGGACGGCGACGACTGGGTGATCGATGGAACGAAGATGTGGATCACGAACGGCTCAGTTGCCGACGTGGCCATTGTCTGGGCGCAGACCGATGAAGGGATCAAGGGCTTCATTGTCCCGACCGACACGCCGGGATTCTCGGCTCCCAAGATCACCAAGAAGCTGTCGCTGCGAGCCTCCGTTACCTCAGAGCTGGTGCTCGAGAATGTCCGCCTGTCACATGACGCGGTGCTTCCGGAAGCCACTGGCCTGCGCGGTCCACTGTCCTGCCTCAACGAGGCGCGCTTCGGCATCGTCTTCGGTACTCTCGGCGCAGCCCGCGATTGCTTGGAGACCACAATCGACTATGCCATCTCACGCGAGGTGTTCGACCGCCCGCTTGCTTCCCTTCAGCTGACGCAGGCAAAGCTGGCAGACATGACCCTGGAGCTGCAGAAGGGGTTCCTGCTGGCGCTGCATCTCGGGCGGCTCAAAGATGATCATCGACTACAGCCGCAGCAGGTCAGCCTGGGCAAACTCAACAACGTACGGGAAGCGCTGGCCATTGCTCGGGAATGCCGCACCATTCTTGGCGCCAGCGGCATCACCTTGGAGTACCCGGTGCTGCGTCACGCCAACAACCTGGAATCGGTGCTGACGTATGAGGGCACCTCGGAAGTGCACCAGCTGGTGATCGGTCAGGCATTGACCGGCGAGAACGCCTTCACCTGAACGTCGCCTCAGTGATGGGACAGCTCGGCTCGGATCTTGCGCCGGGATTCAGCGAACACGACTGACTCAACCAACACGGCGGCGGTCACCAGAAATGCCACGACAGCTAACTGAGCCAATGCTGGCAGCCCAATGATCAACGGAAGCGACAGCAGCAGCGCAGCCGCAGCTGCCAGCCGAACCACTGACAATGTGTGCACCGTGAGCCACTTGAAGATCACATGGCCCAGCAGATAGATGACCGCACCGCCGACCAGGGCCGCTAGCGCAACGGTCGGTAATGGATCTGTGAGGTTGTGGTGAGAGCTGTCGCTGACATACAGCAGTACTTCCTTGAGCCCGAAGGCCCCCAGGACGATGCCAAGAACCAGCGGCATGTGCGCAAAGGAATAGGCGTTGCGGGCCAGCCGGGCGCGGGTCTCCGGAGGCTCCGTGGCCAGGGCATGCTCCCCCAGTAGCGCACTCACGTCGAAATAGGCCCACCACAGTGCCGAGGTCAAGAGCAGGCCCAGCACAGAAGCGGCAATGATGACCCAGGAGATCGACTCCTTGGCCACCCCGACACCGATAGCCACGATCGACTCCCCGAGCGCGACGATGACGATCAGTCCGTGTCTCTCGGAGAAATGTCTTGGGGCCGGCACCCGCCATCCAGAAAAGCCAGCCAATGCTGTCCCAACATAATCAGCCACCAGCGCGAGCACCCATAGGCCGGTCTGCAGCCGGCCTTCGGTTTGCGATGCCACCAGCAGCACAACGCTGCTCGCGACGACACTGGGGCGAACCGGTAAACCTGCGACCGCAGCCCGGCATCCTCCCGAGAAATGATCAGGAACATGACGTAGTGCATGACCCGGAAGAGCAGGTAACACAGGGCCAGCACCACAGGCCCGCGCAACCCGCCGGGCGCATCGTCGAAGGCCTCCGGAATGCAGAGGGCCAAGATGAACATCGCCGCCATTCCTGTGAGGATGGCCAGCTTGATCGGCCGTTCCTCGGCGCTGGCCACGCTGGCCAGCCAGGCATACCCGACCCACGCCCACCACAGGAGCATGAGCACCAACGCACCGCGGAAGATCCCCTGCCAACTCAGCTCATCAGCCATGAAGGCTGTTACCTGGGTCAGGGCAAACACAAACACCAGGTCGAAGAACAGCTCCAATGGTGTGACGCTGGCCTGGTCCAGGTCTTGACGCATGAGTGAGCGACCTGCCTGCACGTGACCAATCTTCCCAGCTGCTCGCGCATCGCGCTTTGAACCCGCCGCCGTCGTCGTCGCTCGCAAAGCAAAGACGCCTCCGCGCGCTCCTCCTCCGTACGGCGGGCCGCGATTCTCGACGCTCGCAGGTGATTTCTGCTACCCGAGTTCCGGATGCCTAGAGCGTCGGCCCGCAATCTAGGATCGCGATATGAGACGGGAATCGTCGATTGTCTCTTTTACGGATGGCCAACTGCCGGCGCACCTGGTCGACGCGGCCGCGGATGAGTCTTCGCTGCGCCGCTTCCTGCTGGGTCTCCCTGGTGTCGACCCCGTCGGGATCGAACAGCGAGCCGCCGGACTTGCGACGCGGTCCATCAAGCGGGCGTCGAAGCTTGCGGCGATCGACCTGGCGATCTCGATGGTGGATCTCACCACGCTGGAAGGTGGTGACACGCCTGGAAAGGTGCGCAACCTTGCGCGGAAGGCGATGGTGCCCGATCCGGACTATCCCGAGACCCCATCGACGGCGGCCATCTGCGTCTATCCCGACATGGTGCCCATCGCTGCCGCGGAGCTGAAAGGCTCCGGAGTCAAAGTCGCATCGGTCGCCACCGCCTTCCCATCCGGCCGATCGAGTCTCGAGGTGAAGCTCGCCGACACCAAGATCGCCATCGAAGGCGGTGCCGACGAGATCGACATGGTGATCGATCGGGGCGCTTTCCTGGCCGGCCGCTACGGGACCGTTTTCGAACAGATCGTCGCTATCAAGCAGGCGTGCAGTGACGCGCGGCTGAAGGTGATCTTGGAAACCGGTGAGCTGGCTACCTACGACAACGTACGCCGCGCCTCCTGGCTGGCGTTGCTCGCAGGCGCGGACTTCATCAAGACCTCGACCGGCAAGATATCGCCGGCCGCGACGTTGCCCGTCGTCCACGTGATGCTGCAGGCAGTGAAGGACTGGAAGGCCCAAACGGGCGAACAGCGCGCGGTGAAGCCCGCCGGCGGCATCCGAACAGCCAAGGACGCAATCCGCTATCTCGTTGCGGTCCACGAGGTTGCCGGACCCGAGTGGCTCGATCCGTACTACTTCCGGTTCGGAGCCTCATCAGTGCTCAATGACTTGATCATGCAACGCCGGGCGCAGCTGAATGGCCACTACTCCGGCGCCGACTACGTGACCGTGGACTGAGAGAAGTTGATCATGGAATGGAAATACTCCCCGGCGCCCGAGTCGAGTGCCATTGCCGATATCAAGGACCGCTACCTGCCGTTCATCGACGGAACCTTCAAGGAAGGCAGCGGCGAGGATCGCGACACCATCAATCCCGGGACCGGTGAAAGGCTCTCGACAGTCTCCACAGTCAAGGGGACCGACATCGACAGAGCGGTCAAAGCGGCCCGCCGGGCGTACGAGGACGTCTGGGCTCCTATGCCGGGTGCCGAGCGTGGCAAGTATCTCTTCCGGATCGCTCGCGGGATCGCGGAACGGTCCCGCGAGCTGGCCGTCGTGGAGACCCTCGACAATGGCAAGCCGATCAAGGAAACCCGGGACTTCGACGTCCCGTCCGCCGCGCAGCACTTCTTCTACCACGCTGGCTGGGCTGACAAGCTACAACACCTTGGGCTAGGACCGGCGCCGCAACCGCTCGGTGTGGCAGGCCAGGTCATTCCGTGGAACTTTCCGCTGCTGATGGCTGCCTGGAAGATCGCACCGGCGCTGGCTGCCGGCAACACCGTCGTAATCAAGCCGGCCGAAACCACACCCTTGTCGATCTTGGTGCTGGCCGAGATCATCGCCGATGCCGAGCTGCCGCCGGGAGTCGTCAACATCGTCACCGGCGCAGGAGATGTGGGCTCGACGCTGGTCAATCACGCGGGCATCGACAAGGTTGCCTTCACCGGATCCACCGCCGTGGGCCGCCGCATCCAGCGTGAGCTGGCGGGGACCGGCCGCAAGATCACCTTGGAGCTTGGCGGCAAGGGCGCCAACATCGTGTTCGAGGACGCGGCGCAGGACCAGGCCGTCGAGGGGATTATCAACGGCATCTTCTTCAATCAGGGTCAGGTCTGCTGTGCAGGTTCCCGCCTCCTCGTGCAGGAGTCCATCGCCGATGAGTTCGTCGAGCGACTCAAGCAGCGGGTCGAGACACTGCGGGTCGGTGACCCAATGGACAAGAACACCGATGTAGGCGCCATCAACTCCGAGGCACAGCTGGGCCGCATTACCTCATTGATGACCGCTGGGATCGCCGAGGGCGCTGAGCTATGGTCTTCCTCTTGCCCGCTGCCGAAGAATGGCTTCTACCTCTCCCCGTCGATCTTCACCAATGCAACCCCGTCGATGCGGATCGCCCGCGAGGAGATCTTCGGACCGGTGCTCACGACGATGACGTTCCGGACCCCAGATGAGGCGGTCACCAAGGCCAACAACAGCCCGTACGGCCTATCGGCGGGGGTGTGGACCGAGAAGGGCTCGCGGGCGATGGGTATGGCCGCGGCGCTGCGGTCTGGTGTCATCTGGGACAACACGTTCAATCGGTTCGATCCGGCAGCCAGCTTCGGCGGTTACAAGGAATCCGGCTTCGGCCGAGAAGGCGGGCCATCGGGTCTGGCCGCCTACCTGAATACCGACGACGAGGCGGTCGTGCGGTGAGTCACCTGGCGGTCTCCAAGACCTACAAACTCTTCATCGGCGGAGCTTTCCCCCGTTCGGAGTCCGGCCGTACCTATCAGGCGCGCGACAACAAGGGCGACTTCATGGCCAACGCGGCACTGGGCTCGCGTAAGGACCTACGCGATGCAGTCGTCGCAGCCCGTAAGGGCTACACCACCTGGTCGAAGGCCACGGCGTACAACCGCGGCCAGGTGATCTACCGGATCGCTGAGATGTTGGAAGGCAGACGGACTGAATTCGTCGAACTGATCATGATCAGTACCGGCGCCTCAACCAAGATCGCCAGCGCTGAGCTGGATTCTGCGATCGATCGGCTGGTGCATTACGCAGGCTGGACAGACAAATTGGCAGCTGTGCTGGGCAGTGCCAACCCGGTGTCAAGCCCTCACTTCTCCTACTCCGCTCCCGAACCGACCGGTGTCGTCGGGATTCTTGCGCCACCCGGATCGCCGCTACTCGGCTTGATCTCGGTGATCGCGCCGGTGATCGCTGGCGGCAATGCCTGCGTGGTGATCGCTGCCGAGCAAGATCCCTGCGTCGCGATCACCTACGCCGAGGTCGTCGCAACATCCGACGTGCCGGCCGGAGTGATCAACATCCTCACCGGAAGAATTTCTGAGCTTGCCCCGCACCTCGCGGCTCACGCGGACGTCAACGCCTTGGACCTCACCGGCGCCGACGCAGAGCTGCGTACGTCACTGGAGGAAGCTGCGGCCGAGACCGTCAAGCGCGTCTACGCTCCCAAGGGCGTCCCGGACTTTACAGCCGTCCCCGGCACCGCTCGACTCCGCGCCTTTTTGGAGATCAAGACGGTGTGGCATCCAACAGGTGCCCTATCGCTCTCAGGCGGCACCTCGTACTAGACACTAGGAGCCGCCCTCTCCTGGCATCTGGGTCCGGTCACCTCCTCGGCCTCGACGGAAACGCATGTGCACGGTCGTTCCCGACGCTCCGCATGTGTAGCAACGGATGCACCGTGCCGCGAAGGTGTGCAGACCACACCAGACCACTCGGAATGGCCAGGCGCTTCGAGGCCTACAAGGAATAGCCGAGGGCGCGCGCGAGTTCGGACCGGCATGACCATAGACGGAGTCAAAACTTTGGGGCTGATCGGCGCAGGGCACATTGGCAGCCAGGTCGCCCGTGCAGCAATCGCCAGCGGCTACGACGTCGTGATCAGCAACTCGCGAGGGCCAGAGACGTTGGTTGGCCTGGTGTCCGAGCTGGGACCGCGAGCCAGAGCCGGCACCACTGAGGAGGCGGCTGCAGCTGGTGATCTCGTGGTCGTGGCCATCCCGCTACGGGCGATCGGCGAGGTCCCCGTCAAGCCACTACTGGGCAAGGCGGTGATCGATGCCAACAACTACTACCCGCGGCGAGACGGCAACATCGCGGCCCTCGACGATGACAGCTTGACCAGCTCCGAGCTGCTACAGGCCCGTCTGCCGGGGGCCCACGTAGTGAAGGCGTTCAACCACATCAACGCTCGCCAGATCACGACCGACGGCACGCCGCCGGGAACGCGGAACAGACGAGCGCTGGCGATCGCAGGCAACGACCCAATCGCAAAGGCTCGAGTGGCCGAACTGATCGACGGATTCGGTTTCGACGTGGTCGATGCCGGCCCGCTGGCCGAAAGCTGGCGCATCCAACCCGGCACGCCCGGCTACGTCCAGCGGTTGAACGCCGATGAACTGACCGCCGCCCTGGCGTCCGCCAGGCCCTAGTGTCGTGCCTCGACGAGCCAAACGGCCGGAGTGGATGGCTGCCCAGACCACTTGGCACCCCTCACCTGGACTTCGCACCAGTCGCAGATAGTGCGGCGTTCCAAGCAGCTAATGCGGAGTGAGTTCAGCTCGACAGCTCAACTTCGTTCGATCGGGGCCCATTCGGGACCGGTCTCACCAAGAGTCTCATCGAGCTTGGTGAATAGTGGCGTTGGCCGCTCCAGCAGTGTTCCCGCGATGATCGGGCGGGATTCCCAGCGGGCCTGCTCAGCCGCGTAGTCGCCCATGATCACCGGGTAATCAGGCCCGCCCTCCTCGGTCACCTCGCGGATCTCCGGCTCCGCCGCCCACACACCGTTCCCACCTAAGGCCGCATGGACCTTTTGCGATGCGTGCGGCAGGAACGGGGTGAGCAGCGTGTTGGCATCCGAGACCACCTGCAGTGCAGTGTGCAACACGGTGTCGCGCCGCCCGGGATCACCGGTGAGCTTCCACGGCTCGGTGTCGGAGAGGTACTTGTTCGCAGCGCCGACTACCCGCATAGCCTCCGTGATCGCGAGCTTGAACCGGTTGCGGCCGAGCAATGCACCAACGGCATCGAACGCGGTGCGGGACGTGCGCAGCAGTTCATGATCAACATCCAGCAGCGTCCCGGGCTGCGGGATTGCCCCATTGTTTCGGTGTGCCATGGAAAGGGAGCGGTTCACAAGATTGCCCCACTCGTTGGCGAGTTCGAAGTTGGTGCGCCGCACGAACTCGTCCCAGGTGAAGTCGGAATCGGTGGTCTCCGGCCCGGCAACCGCAATGAAGTAACGCAGGGCATCGGGCCCGAAATCACGCAGGAAATCGCCGACGTAGATGACCTTGCCCCGGCTGGTAGAGAACTTAGAGCCGCTCATGGTCAAGTACTCACTCGACACGATCTCGTCCGGCAACCGAAGCTCACCAAGCGGCCCAACCGCGCCACCATGATCACCGTCGCCGTTGTGGCCGAGAAGTATTCCGGGCCAGATCACCGTGTGAAAGACAATGTTGTCTTTTCCCATGAAGTAGTAGCTGCGCGCGTCCGGGTCGATCCACCACCGCTGCCACGCCTCCGGGTCACCGCTGCGCCTCGCCCACTCGACCGATGCGGAGAGGTAGCCGATGACGGCGTCGAACCACACGTAGAGCCGCTTCATCGGCTGGTCGCGCCAGCCGTCCAGCGGTACGGGCACTCCCCAGTCAAGATCACGAGTGATCGCCCGCGGCCGGAGATCTTCCAGCAGGTTCTGGCTGAACTTCAGCACGTTCGGTCGCCAGTCGTTGCGGTCACTCAACCACTTGCCCAGCGAGCCCGCCAGCGCCGGAAGGTCAAGGAAGAAGTGCTCGGTTTCGACGAACTTGGGCGTCTCGCCATTGATCCGTGACACCGGGTTGATCAAATCGACCGGGTCCAGCTGATTGCCGCAGTTGTCGCACTGATCGCCACGGGCGCTGGGATAGCCGCAGATCGGACAGGTGCCTTCGATGTAGCGATCTGGCAGGGTCCGTCCGGTGGACGGGCTCACCGCACCCATCGTGGTCTCGGGCACCACATAGCCGTTGCGATGGAGGCCCAGGAAGAGATCTTGAACGACCGCATAGTGGTTGAGCGTCGTCGTCCGGGTAAAGAGGTCATACGACAGGCCGAGGCTACGCAGGTCGTTCACGATCACCCGGTTGTACTTGTCCGCCAGCTCACGAGGGCTCAGCCCTTCGCGCTCGGCCTGGACCAAGATCGGCGTTCCGTGCTCGTCGGTCCCGGACACCATCAAGACCTCGTGACCGCTCATCCGCATGAAGCGCGCGAAGATGTCTGAGGGAACCCCGAAGCCAGAGACGTGGCCGATGTGGCGAGGGCCGTTTGCGTACGGCCACGCCACCGCGGTCAGGACACGCGAAGTCATGCGCTAAACCCTAGCTGGACACGCGGTGCTCCCAGATTTGTTCCCAAGTGAGGGCGCCGCCCTTACCAGAAGGATGTGTTTGGCCCAGGCAGACACGGGTCAACGCGCACGATCTGGGGTGTGCCCAGCGCAAGCCCCGACTATCTGGCCGCTGCGATTCGCGCAACCAGCGCTTTGCGAACGCCGTAGGGCGCGAAGACGCCTTTGGCAGCGTTGATGCCGAGTCGGCGTACGTCTTCGAGCGAGTAGTCGAATGTCTCGGCGAGCAGGGCGAACTCCCCGGTCAAGGTGGTGGCACTCATCAATCGGTTGTCCGGGTTGACCGTCACGTGGAAGCCGAGCCGATCCAAGCGATGAATCGGATGCTCAGCGATAGAGGCCGCCGTGCCGGTCTGCACGTTGGAGGACGGGCACATCTCGAGCGGAATCTGCTCGTTGAGAAGGTACGCCGCGAAGTCCCCGAGCGCGTCACCGCCGGCATCATCGTGCTGAATGTCCTCGATGATCGCGACACCATGACCGATCCGATTGGCTCCGCACACCTGCACCGCCTCCCAGATGTACTCACAGCCACCAGCTTCACCAGCATGAATGGTGTAGTAGGCGCTCTCGCGCCGCAGCAGCTGAAAAGACTCCAGGAACCGAGAAGGCGGATACCCCCTCTCCGGACCGGCGATATCGAAGCCGGCGACGCCATCGTGGCGGTAGCTCAGCGCCAGCTCGGCGATATCGCGAGTCGGTTCGGACTGCCGCATGGCCGCAACCAGCTGGCGTACGTCGATCTCGTGCCCATGCGCGCGACACGCCGCCGCTCCCTCGGCCAAGCCGTCACGTACGGCTTCGACGGCCTCGGGCGCCGTCAACCCAGCCCTCAGATGCTGTTCTGGCGCCCAGCGCACCTCACCGTAGATGACTCCATCAGCGGCCAAGTCCTCTACGAACTCCGCAGCTACCCTCCGCAGGCTCGGTGCCGTCTGCATGACCGCAATGGTCTGATCGAAGGTTTTCAGATAACGCACCAAAGATCCCGAGTTCGCCGACTCGGCGAACCAGCGACCAAGATCATCGGCAGTATCGGCTGGCAGTACATGTCCGATGTCGGCGGCCAGCTCGATGATCGTCTGCGGCCGTAACCCACCGTCGAGATGATCATGGAGTGAAACCTTGGGAAAGGCCTGGAGCGCTTCGGCGTCAAGGCTCATGACGGCCCCGCGCCGGGTCGTCGCGCCCGAAGGCCTGAGGCAGCACCGCACTCATCGGCAGAATGCCGGCGGGCGTGTCAACGAGGCATTGGGACCCGCCATGCTCCCAGAGCAGCTGGCGGCAGCGGCCGCACGGCATCAGGACGGACCCCGCCCCGTCGACGCAGGCAAAAGCGACCAGCCGCCCGCCACCACTCGCATGGAGCGCCGAAACCAGCCCGCACTCGGCACAGAGGGTCGCCCCGTACGAGGCGTTCTCGACGTTGCAACCAGTCACTATCCGTCCGTCGTCGACCAGTGCCGCCGCACCGACCGGAAAGTGCGAGTACGGCGCATACGCGTGGCTACTGGCCTTTCTGGCCGCGGCACGCAACTGGTCCCAGTCAACGGCGACTGGCCCTTCGACGGGATCGGGGCACATGACTACTTCTCAAAGGGAATGCCGTCGGCGGCTGGTGGTCTGACCCGCCCCACCAGCCCGGCCACAGCGATGATCGTGGCGACGTACGGCAAGATCAACAGAAACTGGCTCGGCATCGGCGTGCTCAAGGTTTGTAGCTGGGAGGCCATCTGGGTGACGAAGCCGAAGAACAGGCACATGATCGATGCCAGCACCGGATGCCAGCGGCCCATGATCACTGCCGCGAGGGCGATGAAGCCGTTGCCAACGGTGAACTCCTTGGTGAACGAGCCGGTCGAGGCCAGTGTGAAGAAAGACCCACCCAGCCCGCCGAAGACCCCGCCCGCCAGCACTGCTGACCAACGTATTCCACGGACGCTGATGCCCACCGTGTCGGCCGCCTCAGGGTGCTCGCCCGTGGCTCTGATACGCAGGCCCCACGTGGTCCGGTAGAGCACCAGCCAGACCACAGCGACCGAGATTGCTGCCAGATAGGCCAGGATGTTCTGCTCGAAGAGCACTCGACCGAAGAACGGGATCTTTGCCAGGCCGGGAATCGGGATCGGCTCGAGCACCGGCGCAGAGTTGTACTTCAACGACGCTGGCTGCACCAGCTGGTCGAAGAGAAAGCCAGTGACTCCGACGGCCAGCAGGTTGAGCACGACACCCAGCACCACCTGGTTGACCAGGTAGTTGATCGAAAAGAGCGCAAGTAACGCGGCCATGGCGAGGCCTGCCAGCACTGCCGCGATCATGGCGGCCGGCACCGACTGGGTGAGACTCCCGACCACGGCCGCAGCAAAGCCTGCCGAGAGGAACTGACCTTCGATCGACACGTTGACGACTCCCGAGCGTTCGCACAACACCCCGCAAAGCGCACCAAAGACCAGAGGCGTAGCGAGTGACAGGGTGCCGGCGAATTGGTTACTGACGGGGAAAGGCAAATCGCGACCAGACGCCGCCCATGTCAGGAACCCCATAACGACAGCCAGTGCAGCCACGGCACCCGCCAAGACCGGCCACCGACCTCTCATCCGGCCGGACAGGTAGCCAACTGCAGCCGCAAGGCAGAGCAAGGCGCAGACCAGGACTGTGGCGAAACCAGGCACCGTCACCGTCGGCAGCTGCACCGCGTCAAATGCGTCGGAGAGAGCAAAGCGCGCGCTGCCCGTGGTGGATGCCAGGCCAATCAGGAGAAGCACCGCGACGACCGCAATGAGTATGCCTGTGGAGATGCGTTGCCGGCGCTTCTGGGGGGTCTCGAACTGAGCGTCCTCAGTGGGCGGCGCGGCCTGCTCGATGGTGCTGACGCTCAAGCCAGTCCTCCCTCAGGAACCGGGCCGAGTGCCCGAGTCTGGCGAGGCTTCAGGAAGGGAATGATCTTGGTAATCAGCGCGGGAGCCGCCACGAAAAGCACAATCAGAGCCTGCAGCACCGTGGTCAGGGTCAGTGGCGTCTGCGCAATGCTTTGCATCGCCAGTCCACCGGCGTGCAACGCCCCGAACAGCAGGCCGGCCAGCACGATGCCCAATGGCCTGGAGCGGCCGAGCAGGGCAACGGTGATCGCATCAAAGCCCACAGAGCCGACGATTCCTGCCGACAGCGGCACCGGCAGTCCCGAGGCACTCGGACCGAGGGCCGCCTCAACTCCGGCCAGGCCCGCCAGGCCGCCCGCTAGGAGCATGGTGATTACCGTCGTCCGTCCCACACTCATTCCGGCCGTCGCCGCAGCGTGGGGATTCGCGCCGACTGCGCGGATGGCGAAGCCGGTGGTCGAGCGGTCCAACACCCACCAGACTGCAACTGCTGCAAGGAGAGCGAGTACGAAACCCAGATGCAGTTGGCCGCCCTCCAGCCGCGGCATGGTGGCGTTCCAGTCCACGATGGGCGAAATCGGATCGGTCCGCCCGGGTCGCTGAAAGGCCGGTGTGGTGAGCAAGTAGGCCAGCAGGCCGGCAGCGATGTAGTTCATCATGATCGTCACGATGACCTCGTGCGCGCCGGTCTTCGCCTTGAGCCAGCCGACAATGCCGCCCCAGGCTGCACCGCCGAGCAACCCGCCGAGGACGGCCAGAAGGAGGTGGATGCCTGGTGGCAAGTGCCAGGTGAAGCCGATATAGGCAGCGACGATCGCACCAAGGATCGCCTGACCCTGAGCACCGATGTTGAACAGGCCAGCGCGGAAGGCCAGGCCCACCCCCAGTCCGGCGCAGATCAGCGGAGCCGCCTGGGCGGTCGTCTCGGTGATCGGTCCGTACCCGCCGATCGCACCCATGATCAACGCGCCGTACGCGCTGCTGACCTTGTCCCAGGAGGCGATCAGGGCATCCGCAGGCCGTGCAAAGAAGTACGCGAACTTGCTGCGTACTTCAGTGTCGGAGAAGATCATCAGCAACGCGCCCACGATGAAGGCCAGCACGATCGAGGCGATGGTGATGAGCACGTCGGACCATGGGATGACGACGTGGCGCTTAGGCCGCTCAGGACTCATGAGTCACCTCTTCGAGACTGGCCTCCAGGGCCGCGTCCTCCTCAGCGAGGGTTGTCGTGGATGCGCTGGCCAAAGCCTCATCGGTCGGGACACCCGCCATCATCAGGCCGAGTACCTCACGAGAGGTGTCCGGCGGGACGATGCCGACGATGCGACCGCGATACATGACGGCGATCCGGTCGGCAAGGGCGACGACCTCATCAAGCTCCGTCGACACGATCACTACGGCGGTGCCCCGGTCACGCTCCTCGATCAGCCGCTTGTGGACGAACTCGATGGCGCCCACGTCGAGCCCTCTGGTGGGTTGGGAGGCAACCAGGAGGGCCAATGACCGAGACAGCTCGCGAGCTAACACGACCTTTTGCTGGTTGCCTCCGGAAAGCGAGGACACCGTTGATTCGATCGACTGCGTACGGATGTCGAACTCGTTGACACGATGGGCGGCGTTATGCCTGACTCTTGACAGATCCAGGGCGATTCCGCGCGCGTACGGATGCTCGTCATAGTGGTTCAAGATCAGGTTCTCAGCGACGGTGAACGAGCCGACACAGCCGTGCTGCTTACGGTCCTCGGGGACAAACCCAACGCCAGCGTCAATAGTCGCCCTCGGCGACAGCCCGGTTATTGGCTTGCCGTCCAGGTGGACCGAACCTTTCAAGACCGGGGTTACGCCGAGCAGCGCCTCGGCCAGCTCTGTCTGGCCGTTGCCTTGGACGCCGGCGATGCAGAGAATCTCCCCGCCGAGCACCCCAAGGTCGAGGTCCTGCACGGCCAGCGTGCCGTTCGGGCTGGCGACTGAGACGCCTTTCATCACCAGTCGTGGCTCTGCAGTGGGCGAGGCCGGCTTCTTGTCCACGACCAACTTGACAGCGCGGCCCACCATGAGCTCTGCCAGGTCCGCCTCGGAATCGGTCTGCCTCGCCGCGCCAACCACCTTGCCGTGCCTGATCACGGTGATCTTGTCCGCGATGGCCCGAACTTCTCGGAGCTTGTGGGTGATGAAGACGATCGCCCTACCCTCGTCCCGAAGCGAACGCATCACCCCCATCAGCTGGTCGGTCTCTTGCGGCGTGAGCACAGCAGTCGGTTCGTCGAAGATCAGATACTTGGCATCGTTGGCTAGCGCTTTCAAAATCTCGACCCGCTGCTGGACGCCTACCGGAAGATCTTCGATCAGCGCGTCTGGGTCGACATCTAGGCCATAGCGTTCCGACAACCGGCGGACTGTGCGCCGCGCCTGACCCATGTTGAGCAGGCCGGCCGTGCTGTCCTCCTGGCCGAGGATGAGGTTCTCGGCAACAGTGAAGATCTCGACCAGCATGAAGTGTTGGTGTACCATGCCGATCCCGGCGGCAATGGCCTCCTTGGGGTTGTCAGGGACATGCTCAACGCTGTCGATCGAAATCGTGCCTGCGTCGGGTTGGAGCAGCCCGTACAGCACGTTCATCAGCGTTGTCTTGCCCGCCCCGTTTTCCCCAAGCAGGCAATGGATCTCACCAGGCGTAATGTCCAGGTCAATCGAGTCGTTGGCAACTAGGTCGCCGAACCGCTTGGTGATCCCCCGCAGCCGAAGGCCCGTTCCAGCCGCAGGGGGCGAGGTCTGTGTCACCCCTCAATCATGCCGAGGGCTGCGACTTGGACTCGATCGTGATCTTGCCGCTGATGATGTCAGCCTTGAGCGCATCCACCTCGGACTTCAATTCCGCAGACACCTTGGAGTCGAACTCGTGGAGCGGCGACAAGCCCGTGCCATCGTTCTCCAGGGTGCCCACATACGGCTCGTTGGAGAAAGAGCCATCTTTGGCGGCCTTGATCGCATCTGCCACCGACAGATCCATGCCCTTGTAGACGCTGGTGATGATGTTGGGGCAGTAGGTCTCCGCGCTGACGCAGCCGTCGGTGTCAACCCAGATCGCATTGACTTTGCCGCCGCTGCCCTTCGCGGCCTGCAGCGCCCCGAGACCAGCTGGCCCGGCGACCGGAAAGACGATGTCAGCGCCCTGGCTGATCAAGTTCTGCGCCGTACGCTGGCCGCCCTTGATGTCCTCGAAGTCACCCGTGAACTGCCCGTCCTGCTTGGCTGCATCCCAGCCGAGGACACTCACATCCGCGCTCTTCTGCTTGTTGTAGTAGTCCACGCCCTGGCTGAAGCCATCCATGAAGATCGTGACTGTTGGGATCTTGGCGCCACCGAAAGTGCCGAGCTTCTTGGTTTTCGTCATGCCTGCGGCCAGGTACCCGGCGAGGAAGCTGGACTGTGCGGTGTTGAAGACCAGCGGCTTGAGGTTTGTGACAGCTGGGTAGGTCTTCGGGTCATTGTTATCGACAATGGCGAACTTGATGTCGGGGTTCTTTTTGGCTGCGGCGAGTGTGTCATCGCTGAGCAGGAAGCCGACGGTGACGATGATGCTGCAATTCGCGTCCGCCATCGACTGAATGTTCTTCGCGAAGTCAGCAGCCGTTTGTGACTCGACTTGACCAGTGTCGATTCCGAGCTCGGCCTTGGCGTCGGTCATGCCCTTGTACGAGGTCTGGTTGAACGACTTGTCGTCAAAACCGCCTGAGTCGGAAACCATGCAGGCCTTGAAACCTGCGCCACCTGGCGCGGTGGCACTCGGGCTTTCGGCCGGAGGTCCCGACGCACCACCAGTGCCGGGCGCCTCAGCGCAGCTGGTGAGAGTCAGAGCAGCCGCGCAGATGAGCGCGCCGACCAACGTGAGGGATTTCTTCACGTACTGCCTCCTCGGCAATGGAGTTCACAACTTTTGTCGCCCCAACCGCTTCGTGAAGCGCATCTCGCCCCGGCCGGGTCTGGGACCGACTCTAACTCCGACCGTGAAGTCCCGGGTTGCTCGTGTCGACAAGGACTCGGTATCAGTTTCTCTGCTCGCGCGACATACCCACGGCAAGCACCTACCGAAACTGCACAGCAGGTTCTGCCGCGCTGTCGGCCCTCAGATCGCCGCTCGCTCGAAGGTGGTCGCCACCTCGGCGAGTACCTTGAGGCCGACCGGGATGCATCTCTCATCCGCCACGAAGGTTGGCTGGTGAATGTCTGGGCAGACTTTTCCTGGAGTTCGTACGCCAAGTCGCGCCAGGGCGCCGGGGACCTGCTGCAGCATCCACGAGAAGTCCTCGCCGCCCAGCGACTGCTCGGTCGTCGTTACGGCATCGGGGCCGAGCAGTTCCTCGGCTGCTCGGGTCAGCCGGCGTACGCCGCGCGCGTGGTTGACTGCGGGAGGCACTCCATCGGTGACAGCGACGTCCACGTCGACTCCGAACGGCCGAACGATGTCCGCGGCCAGTTCTGGGATGAGCTGCTTGGCCAGTTGCCAGCCGGCTGCGTCGAGTGCTCTCAGCGTTCCCGCGATCTCCCCAGTGCGGGGGATGGCGTTCGCGACCGAACCGGAATGCATGGATCCCCACATCAGCGAAACCCCGCTGCGCGGGTCGATCCGACGGGACAGCAATAGCTGGGTCATTGTTGCCAAGGCGCCGAGTGCACCAATGACGTCTTGGGTCAGCTGCGGCCGCGAGGTGTGACCGCCGGTGCCGCTCAGGGCGATGTTCACCTGGTCAACCGCGGATGTAATCGGCCCGACTTTGAGGGCGATCTGGCCGACATCGGTTCGCGGATCACAGTGCAGCGCGTAGATTTCGGTCAGGTCGTGCAGCACGCCCCCCTCAATCGCGTCGAGGGCTCCCCCGGGGCTGGTCTCCTCCGCCGGCTGGAAGATCAGCCGCACGCCTCGGGTAAGCAGGTCAAGGTCCCGGAGCCGGGACAACACGATGCCGACTCCGAGCAAGATCGCGGTATGCACGTCGTGCCCGCATGCGTGGCAAACTCCGGGGTTCTTGGACGCGTAGTCGACGTTCTTGCCGTCGGGAATGGGAAGGGCGTCGATGTCGGCGCGCAGTCCCAGCAGACCGGAGGAGTCGTCCAAGCCACCTGGCAGCACATCGCAGTAGGCGCCGGTGCCAACGGGAAGCACCTTCGCCACCAGCCCGGACCGCTCGAGCTGGTCGACGATGAGGGCTGTAGTGCGATGCTCGTGGTGTCCGATCTCCGGGTGGGCGTGAATGTCGCGCCGGATGGCGATCAGACGCTCATTCAACGCGCCTGCGAGTCGTGTGATCTCGGCGCGTCGCGCGGCGTCAGAGTCGGGTACGGGCATCGGGGTCAGTCTTTCACGCGGATCGCTCGCGGGCCGCGAGCGTTCACGGTCGTAACAAGAGAGTCACGTTCTCGGCCGGTAGACGCCCCAAACATCACGCAATGCATCACAGACCTCGCCAACGGTGGCTTGCAGCCTGAGAGCGTCCTTCATCGGGACCAGCACGTTGCCGACACTCCGGGCAACAGCTCGGATTTCGTCTAGCGCGGTATCAACGGCAGCCTGGTCTCGGCTTGCTCGCAGGGCGGCAAGCCTGGCGGATTGCGTCACTTCGAGGGCTGGATCCACCTGCAGCGGTTCATATGGCTCCTCCTCGTCCAGCTGGAATCGGTTCACCCCGACGACAACCCGTTCCCCGGCGTCGATCTGACGCGCCACCTGGTATGCCGAGCGCTCGATCTCAGCCTTCTGGAAACCCTGCTCGATCGCTGCCACTGCACCGCCCCGCTCGGCGACCGCTTCCATCAGGCGGCGGCTCTCTGCTTCGACATCATTGGTCAGCGACTCGACGGCGTACGAGCCGGCAAACGGATCAACCGTCTTGGTCACGTCCGTCTCGTACGCGAGCACCTGCTGGGTCCGTAACGCCAGCCGCGCTGCCTTGGGAGTGGGTAGCGCAATCGCCTCGTCGAAGGAGTTGGTGTGCAGCGATTGGGTGCCCCCCAGCACCGCGGCCAGCGCCTGAACTGCGACCCGTACGAGGTTCACTTCCGGCTGTTGAGCCGTCAGTTGCACTCCGGCAGTTTGGCTGTGGAAGCGCAGCATCATCGACTTTTCCTCCCGTGCGCCGAAGTGGTCGCGCATCAGCTGCGCCCAGATCCGTCGCGCGGCCCGGAACTTGGCCACTTCCTCCAACAGCGTGGTGCGGGAGACGAAAAAGAACGAGAGCCGCGGCGCGAAGTCGTCCACCGCTAGACCAGCCGCCAATGCGGCCTCGACGTAGGCAATCCCGTTTGTCAGTGTGAATGCGATCTCCTGTGCCGGTGTGGCGCCGGCCTCCGCCATGTGGTAGCCCGAGATCGAGATCGTGTTCCACCTTGGCAAGTGATCATGGCAGTAGGCGAATGTGTCGCCGACCAAGCGCAGCGATGCGGCGGACGGAAAGATGTAGGTGCCTCGCGCGATGTACTCCTTGAGGACATCGTTCTGAATGGTTCCGGAGAGCCTCGCCGGTGGAATGCCCTGCTCCTCGGCAACCAGCTGGTACAGCAGTAAGAGGACAGCCGCCGGGGCATTGATGGTCATCGACGTCGAGACCTGGTCGAGGGGAATGCCAGCGAAGAGTTCACGCATGTCATCGATTGAGTCGATGGCGACCCCGACCTTGCCGACCTCTCCCGCCGCGATTGGTGCATCGGAGTCGTAGCCCATTTGCGTGGGCAGGTCAAAGGCAACAGATAGACCCGCAGTCCCGTGTGCGATCAGCTCGCGATAGCGGGCATTGGAATCCGTGGCGGTGCCGAAGCCAGCGTACTGGCGCATGGTCCACGGCCTGGTGGTGTACATCGACGGGTAGATGCCGCGTGTGTAGGGATAGTTGCCGGGCTCACCGAGTGCAAGATCAGGATCGAATTCGGCGAGATCCTCCGGCCCGTAGACGGCTTTGAATTGCGTTTCAGACTCCGTCCGTGCACTCACCTGGGAATAGTCGCACGCGCAGTTTGTGCCCTGCTCGCGCATCGCGCTGGGGAGCCGGCGGCGTCGTCGCTCTTCGCGAACGCAACGGCATGTTCACTCATCACTCCTCCGCCCGCCGGCGCGCGATTACCGACGCTCGCAGGGGGTTGTGCCCTGCTCGCGCAGTGTCTTATGCTCGCTCCGCTCGCGAAGATCGCGCTCTGGAAGCCGCTGCCTTCCTCTCTCCCTCGCGGACGAAAAAGGACGTCCGCTCGCTCGTTCGTCCAGGACAGCGGCGCGCGATCACCGGCGCTTTGGATCAGCCGCGATTACCGACGCTCGCAGGGCGGCGAATGTCAGACCCGGACGGAACTCTTCACCAAACTCACTGCAGACTCGATCATGCGTGCGGTCTCGGCTTGCCAGTTCGGCTCCTGGCCTCGATAGGGGCCGGTGGCGAGCGAGACGATCACCCCAGCCGCACGCAGCCGCAGCTCGGCCGGATCAACCCGGGTGTCGAAGACCTGCAGCCAGAGATTGATCAAGCGCGTCAGCCCGGCGGCCTGTTCAACTGTCATCCGTTGCATCGTGGAAAGGTGGGCGATCATGCAGGCAAGATCATCAGCGCGCCGGCCCGGCCCCATGGTGTCGATG
>DASUYM010000115.1:0-2760 GCA_036377435.1 Propionibacteriaceae bacterium | reverse complement strand
GCTCGGTGACTGACCCGCGCCTTTCCCTACGTGTCGGAATGGTCTGTCCCTACTCCTTCGACGTGCCAGGTGGAGTGCAGAATCACGTCCTCGGCCTCGCGCGTTACCTGCGTCAGACTGGGCATCGGCCGTACGTGTTGGCTCCAGGCGAGCTCGGCCCGTCAGCAGCAGCACTTGACCTCGAAGACTTTGCCAGCGTCGGTGCGGCCATGCCGGTCCCCTACAACGGTTCTGTGGCCCGCGTGAACTTCGGACCGCTCAGCGCCGCGCGCGTACGTCGCTGGCTACGAAGCGGCAGGTTCGACCTCATTCACATCCACGAGCCCATTACGCCGAGCATCTCGCTACTGGCTCTGTGGGCAGCAGAACAGCCAGTAGTCGCTACATTCCACACCGCAACCCCGCGATCGCGATCTATGCGATTGGCCAGTGGAGTGCTGCGGGCCGCGATTGAGAAGATCGATGCAGGCATCGCGGTGTCGGAGTCGGCCCGCAACGTCGTAGTCCAGCACCTGGGGCGCGATGCGGTGGTCATTCCCAATGGGATCCGGTTCGACGACTTCGCCCAACGGCGGCATATGCGCGCGGAGCCTGTCGAAGCGCGCCGTTCGACAGGCTCAGGGCACGTAGCCGACTCGCCCCGGCCATCCGTGCAGCCGAGATTGGTTTTCATCGGTCGCCTCGACGAGCCGCGCAAGGGGCTGGAGGTGCTGCTCGCCGCAGTTCCGCTGATCAGAAAGGCTCGACCCAATCTCGAGGTGATCGTCGCAGGTCAGGGAAGCCGGCCGCTTCCATCCTGGTGCCGCAGTGTTGGCACGATCGATGACGAGGCCAAGATCGCACTCCTCGCTTCCGCCGACGTTTTCGTCGCGCCACAGCTAGCCCGGGAGAGCTTTGGCATTGTGCTGCTGGAGGCAATGGCGAGCGGGGTCCAGATCGTGGCCTCCGATCTTCCATCTTTCATCGACCTGCTCGGTGGGCCACAAGACGAACGGCGACTCGGCGAAGTCTTCACCGTCGGTGACCACCGTGCACTCGCGCGTACAGTGCTCCAGGTTCTCCGCCATCCCAATCCACTTCGAGCAGCAAGGGCGCAACAGGCAGCCCGTGGCTACGACTGGTCGAGTGTGGGCACGAATGTCCTTGCCATCTATCGAGCCGCCCTTTCCGCAGCGCCTGCGAGGCGGACCGGGAGCGGTATGTGATGAGCACACTGGAGATCCTGGCCATGTTGATCATCGTCGTGGTGATCTTGGTCTGGCGGATCACCTGGCTCGCCAGTCGAGTCCATCGGGCAACCATGCGCACGGAACGCAGCTGGTCGGCGCTTAACGCCGCTTTGGTGGGCCGCGCCCGGCGCGCCGCTGAGCTCGTCATGATGCCTGGCATCGACCCGGCCACAGCGCTGCTCGTTTTGGACGCGGCGGCCGCTGCCCTAGAGCCGGACCTGTGCCAGGGTGACCGCGAGCGTGCCGAGAGTGACTTGAGTCATGTACTCGATGCGGTCGATCCGATGCTCCCGGCCAGCCCCAGAGAGCTTGCTTCGGAACGAGCGCGAGCCAGCATCTGCCGCAGGCTGCACAACGATGCCGTGGCCACAGCCCTTTTCCTTCGCCGCCGATTTACCGTCCGAATCTTGCGGTTGGCGGGGGGTACCGCCGAACCGCGTCCGTTCGAAATGGCGGACGGTTTGACATGCACTCTGACGGCTGGCCCGCCGGATTCGCTTCCTTCGTCGCTCGCGTACGTGCGCGCAGCCGTCCACGCGGGCGAGCCGCGAGCTCCTGAAGTCGGCGAGGCTGGCTAACCGTCATAGTGCGTGCGGCCGAGAACTAGGCTGGCCTTGTGAGTGACAGCGAGCGGCGGATCTCAGGCGCCGGCGTTTCGCATGATCCTGAAAAACCGCCGACGACAGCCACCGCCGAATTGTCGGCAACTCCGGCCACACCAGCGCGAGCTGTTCCGCTGTACGACACAGATCGTGCGTGGACTTTGCCCAATATGCTGAGCTTCCTGCGGCTGGCCGGTGCGCCCCTTGTGCTCTGGCTCATTGTCGGCCCGGAGGCGGATGGGCTAGCTGTCTTGGTTCTCGCGCTTGGCGGATTCACCGACTGGCTGGATGGTTACCTGGCGCGGGCCTGGCACCAGACTTCCCGGATCGGGCAGATGCTGGATCCGATCGCCGATCGCCTCTACATCCTTGCGGTTCTAATTGGACTGGCGTTGCGAGAGATCGTGCCGTGGTGGCTGGTCGTCATCGTGGTAGGACGAGATGTCTTTGTCCCGCTGCTCGTCCCAGTTCTCAAGACGAGAGGCTACTCGTCCTTGCCCGTGCACTTCGTTGGCAAGGTCGCCACGTTCAGCCTGCTCTACGCGTTCCCCTTGGTGCTGCTTGGATCAGGCGAGGAGGGCTGGCATCAGTTGGCTTGGGTGGTGGGCTGGGCATTCGCGATCTGGGGCACGGTGCTGTACTGGTACGCCGGAGGCCTCTATGTTGTTCAGACTGTCCGTTTGCTCCGCTCCACACCGCCAATCCACGACCGCCGTCGCTCTAGCGTGACCAGCTAGAGGCCCCGCGCACTCGCTCCACAGCCGGATGACACCCACCTCCGCACGCCGCCGAGTCCGTCGCAGCGACTCCGCAAACTCTGCCGCTCAATCGGCCAGGCAATCGGCGGTCCCGGCGCCAGACGCCAGCATGGACCTGCTGAATCAGATCATCCGGCAGCCGGTCGATCCGGACTATGCAGTTGCCGCCGC
>DASUYM010000114.1:0-4329 GCA_036377435.1 Propionibacteriaceae bacterium | reverse complement strand
GCCCTGGGGATCGCGATCCTGTGGGCGTCGGGAGTCGAGTTCCCGATCTACCCGCCGCCGGGGATCATCATCCTGCTCGCCGGCGCGATCTTCGTGAGCCTGGCCTCGTGGCCGTGGGCACCGGCCGTGGGAGCGTTCATGGGTTTGTTCGTCACCGTTGGGTTCGTGGTGAGCGGCGGGCCGCCCAACCTGTTTGGCCGAGACGGAACCAGTGTGCTCATCGGCACCTGGATCCAGATGATGGGTGTGCTCACCTCCCTGATCGCGGGCGTGGTTGCCACGCAAGCCAACTACCGGAAGCAGGCTCAGGCTCGGCAATGAGCCCGTGCGCGGGCCGCCGGCGTGGCCGCCACCAGGCGGAGCTACCGGGGAGGACCCGGACATGAGCAGGGGGCGCAACCAACCCTCACAGTCGCGAAAGGCCGGCGCCATGCAACGAACCAGAAACCCTGCCGTCGGGCGGGTGCGCTGCAGGCCCGTGCGGCCGAGCATCCCGGGGGTCCGCCTGGTCGTCCTGGACATGACGGACGCCGCCGCCATCGACCGCGCCCACGACCAGATCACGGCCGAGCCCGGCGGGCACGGGCTTGACGTGCTGGGCAACGCCGCCGGGATCCTCGTCCTCGGCCCGGTGGAGTCCGTCCCCGACCTCCAGACCCGGGCAGTGTTGAAGGGTCAACCACACGAGTCGACGCATACGGATCGTCCCGTTCCAGTTAGGAGGTCTTGTGATCAAGCCACCGATCGCCGGGCTTGGCTGCGGCGGTCTAGCCGCGGCAGCGTCAGAGGTGATCCAGGTCCCGCACCAAGGGCGCCTTGGTAGCACCAGGCGCGCTCGAAAGCCACATCCACGTTCGACCGATAGCAGGAGACAGCCACGATGGAACTGACAGTGATTACGTTCGTCACGATCGACGGCGTGATGCAGGGGCCCGGGGGCGCCGAGGAGGACACCAGCAACGGGTTCGACCAGGGCGGCTGGATGGTGCCGTTCGCCGACCAGGACTTTGGCGAGATCATGGACGGCTGGTTCGCCTATGCCGGCGAGTTCCTCCTCGGACGGACCACCTATGAGCGCATGCTCCGCTATTGGTCGCAGGTGACCGATCCCGACGAGGTGGTCGCCCAGAAGCTCAACAACCTGCCCAAGCACATCGTCTCCCGGACGCTGCGCTCGCCCGAGTGGGCGAACACCTCGGTGATCGACGGCGACCTCGTGGAGGCCATCACGGCACTCAAGGACAAGCCCGGCGGCGAGCTGCAGGTGCACGGTAGCGCGCAGCTGGTCCAGACGCTGAACCAGCACCGCCTCGTCGACGAGTACCGCCTGCTGGTGTTCCCCGTCGTGCTTGGCACCGGCAAGCGGCTGTTCGGCGACGGTACCGTGCCAACCGCCTTCAGACGGTCCAGAACCGAACCACCAGCACCGGCGCGATCGCGCTCAGGCTGCGACCCGGCGCTCTTCAACGCCCACGTGAAGACATCTGACACCGGCCAGGCGTGAGGCACCTTCGGGAGAGGTCATGAGCACTCAACAAGCAGCGAGCAAGGCGGACGGCGCGGGGCCAGGCGTGACTCGGCACGCCGATCGTCTGCTCACCGGGCTATTGGCGATCGACCTGCTTCTCTTCGCGGGCGGAGCAGTCGCGCATTCGGGTATTCCTATCCTCCTCGGGTTCGGCACCTGGGAAGAACCTCTATTGGTTCCGGCAGCGATCATCGAGGGTGTCGGCGCCGCCGGTCTGCTGATCACACTGGTCGCCATAGCTGGTGGAGCGAAACGGGCGTACCGGATTTGCTGGTGGGTTTTGTGGTATTGCTTCGCCGGCGTGCTCTGGGGCATGGCACGCCTCGCGATGGGATCAATCCCGGAGGCTCATACGATGACCAACGACTTCCTGCACATCGGCATGACACTGGTGACGGCCCTCTCGTTGGTGCGGCTGGCCAGCGTGCGTCCATGGCGGGCCTAGGTTGCACGCCATGAACCGACAACCCGGCTGGCCTACGGTCGTAGGTGAGTAGCCAATGAAGGTGGAGTGGCTGGTTGGCGGCACGATCTGGTATTTGATCGGGCTCTGGGTATCGATATCGATTGTTCGCCGCCTCCTGGGCCGGCAGTTGCCGATCGTCCGGCATGCGGTTGCGGTGCTGATCGGTACGCTGGCCGGTCTGGGCGGCGCCACGCTCCTCTGGGTCAACAACCCGGGACGTGAGCTGTGGGCTGTCGACCTCGTGGTGATCTCCCTTCTCACCACGCTGATATGCGCTGCAGCGCTCAGCCTGCTGGCAGACCCCGGCGCCCGTGACGGACCGATGCCTGGAATGCGTCGCCCACGCCCGCTGCAGGCGATAAGACGGCGCTGGTCAAGGACACGTCGCCTCGGTCAGGTCTCCTTCTTGGCCGGAAAATACATGGTGGCTGCCCGGGCCGCGCGGAGACGGCTGCGCATCCACCCAGATGCGCCTGCGGATGAGACGGGCTTCGACCTTGCTGCTGCCTTACAACAAGCGGGTGGCATGTTTGTCAAGTTCGGCCAGGTGCTGTCGACGCGGCCGGACATGGTGCCGCCCCACGTGCTTGCCCGTCTAGCCGCGCTGCAGGACCGTGTCGATCCGGTGCCCGCCGCCCAGGTTGCCTACTTGGTTGCGAGCGAGCTCGGACAGCCACCAGAGCATCTGTTCGCCGAGTTCGACGACACTCCGCTCGCTGCCGCCTCGCTGGCTCAAGTGCACCGTGCCCGCCTGCGCTCCGGCGCGCTCGTGGCGGTCAAGGCACTGCGGCCTGGTATCGAGGAGCTCGTCGAGCGTGACCTCGACATCATGCTCCGGGCAGCTCGCGCCGCTCATACCAACACACGATGGGGGCGCCGCATCGGCTTGCTGGATCTCGTCCAAGGCTTCTCCAACAACCTCAGGCAAGAGCTGGACTTCCGGATCGAGGCGCAGAACACGAAGACCGTCGCCGAGCAGCTGGGGCCGGGGGCGGCGGTGCAGATCCCTCGCGTCTATCCGGAGTTCACGACGCGACGCGTGATGGTATCGGAGCTGATCGAAGGGGTTAGTCTCCAGCGGGCCGGAGCCCTGCTCGACCGGCTGGACGTGAACCGTCGGGACCTTGCCAGGACCCTGCTCAGCAGCATCCTGCAACAGATCCTCGGCTCGGGTGTGTTCCACGCGGACCCACACCCAGGCAATGTGTTCATTCGTCAGGACGGCACACTTGCGCTGCTCGACTTCGGTTCGGTGGGCCGACTGGATCCGTTGCAGCAGTCAGCACTGCAGGGCCTCCTCGTCGCGCTCAGGAATCGCGATCCGCGGCTGCTCGCGGACGCAATCAGTGGCGTCACGACCGTACGAGACGTTACCCGCCAGGAGTCGCTGGAGCGCGCCCTCGCCCGCTTCCTCGTCACCCGGCTAGCCCCAGGGATGCCGGTATCCGCCAAACTTCTCGAAGATCTCTTCCGGCTGCTGTTGGACTTCAGGTTGGCGTTCGAAGCCGACCTTGCCGGTGTCTTCCGCGCAATCATCACCCTCGAGGGGACCCTGCGGGTGATCTACCCCAAGTTCAACGTCATCGAGGAAGCGCAGCACGCCGCTCGAGACCTGTTCGGCGCACACATCAAGGTGGACAGCGTGGCAGATGCCGTCCGGACAGAGTTGGCCGATGCGCTGCCGCTGCTTCGCCGAGTGCCGCGTCACCTCGACCGAATAGCTATCGGCATGCAGCGGGGGAATCTGTCGGTCCACGCTCGACCCCTAGCGGATCCACGCGACGTGCAGATACTCGCCGGGTTGGTCGAACGGGTTGTCCTTGCACTGCTCGCGAGCGGGATTGCCATCGCCTCCGTGATGCTGCTCGCGACGCCCGGCGGTCCACAGGTGGCCGCGGACCTAGGCGTGTACGAGCTCATCGGAACGATAGGGCTCTTCGCTTCCATCATCATCGGCATGCGCGCCATCATCACTGGCAATGGCCACCCGGAGGACCGGTGAGTTTGTGGTGTGCGACGGCAACGTGGCCATCGCATGAGCACGGCGAGCCGGAGCCGTGGGTCGGCCGGCGTGGCCGCCACCAGGCAGAGCTGCCGGGCAGGATCCCGACAATGAGCAAGCAGAGAGACGATGAATGCGCAGAGAACGTTGTCCAGACCACGGGCGGCGACGGTTGTTGGTCTCGTGGCCGGTGCCCTGGGGATCGCGATCCTGTGGGCGTCGGGAGTCGAGTTCCCGATCTACCCGCCGCCGGGGATCATCATCCTGCTCGCCGGCGCGATCTTCGTGAGCCTGGCCTCGTGGCCGTGGGCACCGGCCGTGGGAGCGTTCATG
>DASUYM010000113.1:0-3829 GCA_036377435.1 Propionibacteriaceae bacterium | reverse complement strand
TTGTATCCCCAACGGGACTCGAAACCGAGCTGCCGCCTTGGAAGCGCGAACTCCGCAGCGGGCCCGATGGTCCGCCAGACGCGCGTCAGCCGGTCGTCCAGTGCCGGAGTTTCTCAGGGTTGCGTATTGCCCAGATGTGCTTGATCCGGTCGCCTGCGATGTCGAACGCGAACACCGTCACGGTGACACCATCTTGCTGAGCTACCAGACCGGGTTGACCGTTGACCGTACGCTCCAGGATTGTCAGGTCTGGTGCCCTGCCAGCGATATCGACGACGGCGCGAGCGACCTCCTTGCCGCCTTCGATTGGGCGGAGCTCGGCGCTGACCAGGCCGCCGCTGTCGCCGATTGCCATGGCGTCGGGGTCGAGGAGGCCGATGAGGGCGTTGATGTCCTTGGCTTCCCATGCCTGTTTGAAGCACCTGACGATGTCGGCCTGCTGGGCTGTCGAATGTGCGGGCGCCTCCGATGCGCGAATACGACGGCGAGCCGCCGAGGCCAGCTGGCGACATGCCCCCGGCGTACGGCCGACGATCTCGGCCACCTCGGTGAAGGAGTAGCCAAAGACGTCGTGAAGGATGAATGCGACGCGCTCAGCAGGGGTCATCGATTCGAGCACCACGAGGAACGCCATATTGATCGACTCATCGAGAGTCACTCGGTCTGCCGGATCAAGGTTTGTGCCGCCCCGTCCGTTGATCCACTCCCCACGATCAGGAAGCGGCTCCGGGATCCATTCACCCACATAGCTCTCCCGCCTGACCCGTGCCGAGCCGAGCAGATCCAGGCAGATGCGGCTGGCGACCTTCGTCAACCAGCCGCCGGGAGATTCGATGGCCTCCCGCTGCTGTTGGGACATGGCGTACCAGCGGGCATACGTCTCTTGCACGACATCCTCAGCATCAGCCAGTGAACCGAGGAGTCGGTACGCAAGATTGATCAGCTGACGCCGCTCGCTCATGATCGCGCTCAAGCTCGGATCGGACCTGCCGCGTCCCGGCTCGGATTGGGTGGTCATGGTGTCGCCGACTCCCTTGGTTGCATCTGCCCTCACCAGTTCGACGAAACATCGCACCGGAATGTGAGGTTGGCGCATCGCTTCACGTTCCGAGGGCCTCACATTCCGACGGCTTGTGTCGTCGTACTAGTGAGACGAACACACCATCCAGCGAACAGCACAGCTCAAACGACGTCCACCATCGACGGAGAGGAAACCCTCAATGAGCGCGTCAACCATTGACACCACGCCTACGCCGACGCCCGCCGTCGGCCACTACCGCATCGACCCGACCCGCACAACGGTGCGGTTCTCAACCCGGCACCTGCTCGGCCTCGGGGCCGTCGCGGGCACGGCCAGGCTGCGGGAAGCCGATTTCAGCGTGACCGAGCCCAGGTCCGCGACGGTGCACGCCGTCCTGGACGCCGCCAGCTTCGAGACCGGCAATGCCAGGCGAGACAGCGATGTCCGGTCGGCCAAGTACCTTGACGTGACTGCCTACCCCGACATCACCTTCGACTCCCAGCTGGTCCGCCAGCACGAGGGGAAGTGGGTGGCGGCCGGGACGCTCACGGCCCACGGCGTCCCCGCGCCCGTCGATCTCACCCTCGAGGAACTTCGCTACGGCGACGCCGGAGAGTTGATCTTGCGGGCCAGCGCCAAGGTCGACCGATACGCCCACCAGATAACCGGGGCCAAGGGCCTGGCCGCACGTTGGCTCACCGTCGAGGTCACCGCAATCGCCAGGAGGGATTGCATCGATGCCTGACGCAATCAAGATCAGAGCCGACGTTGACGTCATCAAGGATGGCCCGGGCTGGCTGTGGCCCGGATGGGCTGGCACTCGTGCGTGAACGGATGAGCAGACCAGGTTGGCGCTCAGAAGCAAACCGCACATAGGAACTTGCCGAGGAGGCGATATGCGCAGAACAACGGCGGCGCTTGGCAGCATGATTTTCTTCGTGCTGGCGCCGGGAGTCGTCGCGGTATTTGTTCCCTGGTGGTTGACGGGCTGGCGGGTTCGGCAACCCCTTTCGTCCTGGGCCGTGACGCCGCTGCGAGTCCTCGGAGTGGCACTGATCGCTGCTGGCGCTGTCGTGTTGGTACAGGCATTCACGCGTTTCGTGGTGGAGGGCGTTGGCACACCCGCGCCGATTGCACCGACTCAGAAGCTTGTCGTTGGCGGACTGTACCGCTATGTACGCAACCCCATGTACCTGGCGGTCCTCGCGGCCATTGTCGGGCAGGCGTTAGTGCTGAGTCAGCCAGTCTTGCTGGCCTACGCCGCTGCCGTCGGTGCTGCCATGGCTGCCTTCGTCCATGGCTACGAAGAACCGACCCTGGCTGACCGGTTCGGCGCCGAGTTCGAGGCATACCGGCGTGCGGTGCCGGCCTGGTGGCCGCGCCGGCGGCCATGGCAGCCGGGCGAGACCGACCTTGCAGGCAGGGAATGAACCATGGCCCCCACGCCTGGGCGAGCAACGCGATACCGGCATCGCGGCTGGCCCTGTGGTGTTGGCTGCTGTGTCGCTAGGCGAGCCGACGTCGGACGCGCATCTCGATAGTGCGACGCCACGTCGCTCCTCCGTCAGCCGACACCTCGCTGCGCCACCGGAACGCGTCTGCACTGATATCGGAGAAAATCCACCGCATCGGATTGCCGTCCTCGTCGTGGCCGCGGAGTACGATCTCGTCCCCTTCTTGGCTGGCGATGAAGCTGTACATCGCACCCGAAGCCGGGCCGGCCCAGGTGGCTCGCCAGGCATCTATGCGCGCGTCGTAGAACCGTATGACGGTCCCCCATTCGCCCGTTGGGGTGATGGGTTCGTCGCGGAGCCCGCGCGGGGGACAGATCCAGACGTCTTGAACGGCGCGACCGTCAAGCACCCATCCGAAGTGCCATTCACCCGGCACGGTGGCTGTCGTACCGTCGGGCGCGTACGACGTCCTGTCCAGGTCCCACGAACCCACGAATTGACCGAACAGCTGTAGATGTTCGGCTAGCTCGGGACGAGGCCCTGGCGATTGAAGAGCAGCGATCATCGCCTGGGTACCTGGGTGTGTGCTAAAGCTGTCTGATTCGTGCGACATGGCGCTCCTGCAACTCACGGCTTCGTCGCTGAAAGTCAAGAAGGACTCGGAGTTCCGCGGCCGTGTAGCGGGAGAGCACGTCTCGCTCGCCTTCCTGCGCGACCGGACCGTAGATCTTTGTCGCCCTTCGAGCGGCCTTCGGCGTGATGCGTACGACAACCTTGCGGCGGTCGGATGGATCGGCTGAGCGCGTCAGGTAACCCAGTCGTTCCAGGCGGTCCAACATCGCCGTCACACTGCCGGTTGTGAGGCCAAGCTTGGCGGCCAACTGGCTTGGCAGCACAGCCTCGCCTTGGTAGAGGATTTCGAGGCAGCGCATGTCGGTCCGATTGACGTGGAGGTACGCGGCCGCCGCAGCGTCTACCGCGTCGACTGCTGCCTGGTGCGCTTGGACCTCCTGGCCGAGCGCGTGACGTAACTCATCCAAATTGTTACTTGACATTCAAGCATCCCTAGTATCAAGATAAATTTTACTCGAGCATCAAGATAGCTCAGCCTCAAGATAGCACCGAAATGGAGGATACGATGGAGGCGACACGTTTAGCGAAGTCCGTACCGGAGTTGCGGACCCCCGCGATCGCGGCCGTGGCGGGAACCTCACTGATTGGAGCAAGCGCTGGCAGCCTGGGCGGTCCACTCCCAGCCGCCATCTTCGGCGCGGTCGGGTTCGCCTGGGGAGTCCTTGTCGTCTTGATAGCCGCGCGACTCATCCGTTCCCCGCGACGCGCGACGTTCAGCAAC
>DASUYM010000112.1:0-6783 GCA_036377435.1 Propionibacteriaceae bacterium | reverse complement strand
CCATGGCATCAGATCTGAGCAAGATCGCTCAACCCTTTGTTTACGAGATCAACACGTGGCCTTGGCTGGGAGCAATCAGCACAAACGAGCGAAGGGCTATCGATCTTGGATCGGTTCCGGAGCGTCATTGGGACGAAATCGCCGATCTCGGATTCGACGCCGTATGGCTGATGGGTGTCTGGCAGCGCAGTCCCGCCGGGATCGCGATCGCTTTGTCCAATGACAGCCTGGTAGGCAGCTTCCGAGCCGCTCTTCCTGATTGCCAGGCAGAGGACGTCGTCGGATCCCCGTACTGCGTACGCAGCTATGTTGTCGATGATCATTTCGGTGGACCCGACGGTCTTGCCAGCGCCCGCCAAGCGCTCGCCGAGCGTGGCATGGGCCTCATCTTGGACTTCGTGCCCAATCACGTGGCGCCCGATCATCCCTGGACCAGGCTCAAGCCGGAGGTGTTCGTGTCGGGCACTGCAGCGGACCTGGAGAGGGATCCGGCATCGTTTGTCGAGATTGATGGCCGAGTGCTCGCCAATGGCCGCGACCCGTACTTTCCGGCGTGGCCGGATGTCGTTCAGCTCAATGCCTTTGCTCCCGCATTGCGTGCCGCGGTGATCGAGATGTTGATCGAGATCGGTGGGCAGTGCGACGGCGTTCGCTGCGATATGGCCATGCTCGTGATGAACGACGTCTTCGCGCGAACCTGGGGCGATCGCGTCGGACCTGCCCCGGACTCGGACTATTGGCCGACCGTGATTCCTGCGGTCCGCGCGGCGCATCCAGGGTTCTTGTTCATGGCCGAGGCTTACTGGGACCTGGAGTGGCCCTTGCAGCAGCAGGGCTTCAACTACTGCTACGACAAGCGACTCTACGACCGGATTCTGCAGGGTCCTGCCGAGCAGGTGCGGCTGCACCTGTTGGCCGACGACCGATATCAGCGCGGCCTCGTACGGTTCGTGGAGAATCATGACGAGCCGCGCGCTGCCTCGGCGTTCGGATCGAGGAGATCGCAGGTCGCTGCAGTAACGGCGCTGACCCAGACCGGCGCGCGACTCGTCCATAACGGCCAACTCGAGGGAGCGACGGTACATCTGCCGGTATTCCTCGGCCGATACCCTGTCGAGCCGACGGATTCGGCCCTTCTGGCGTTCTATCGCTCCTTCCTGCCAGCCGTGGCGGACCCGACGTTCCGCGACGGGCACTGGCGATTGTGCGATCGATCGGGATGGCCTGGAGATGATCGGTACCAAAACCTTGTCGCGTGGTGCTGGGAAGGTGATTCGCGGTGGCTCATGGTGGTCAATCTCAGCGATGGCACAGCAGCAGGCCTGGTACGAACGCCATGGGCTGGCCTGCGGGGACGCCAGTGGCATCTCACGGATCCGACGCAGAACATCGCTCTTGTGCGTTCGGGTGATGATCTTGTGGATGGACTGTTCGTGGAGCTAGGCGCCTGGAACTGGCACATGTTCCGCATCGATCCGCCTACCGAGTAACGTGCCGGGGTGAGGTATAGCCGGTGAGGTGGGGGAGGGCGGCGCTGGTTGTAGCCGCGGTGCTGAGTTCGGCGGCAGCAGTCCAGCAGGCGCTCACCGTTCGTGATCGTCGGCGCTATCCGCCACCAGGGTTGTTGATCAACGTCGACGGCCATCCCCTGCATCTACAGGTCCGCGGACCTGACACAGCCGGACCGACCGTCGTGCTCGAGGCCGGCATGGGCTCCTTCTCGCCCAACTGGTACTGGGTCCAGCAGGAGCTTGCCTCCAAGATCCGGACCGTTGCCTACGACCGCGCCGGACTTGGCTGGAGCCGGCGCAGCCGGCAACCGCGGGATGCCCAGACGATCGCTGTCGAGCTGCGCGATGCATTGAGCAAGGCCGGGATTGAGCCACCGTATGTACTCGCCGGGCACTCCTTTGGCGGCCTGCCGATCCGCGCTTTCGCAGATCTCTACCGCGATCTGACCGCTGGGTTGATCTTGGTGGATGCCTCCCATCCCGACCAGTGGGTGCGCTGGCCGACGCCGCGTGCGGACCGGATTCTCGAGGCTTCGCAGAAGATTCTCGGTTGGCTCGGCTGGTTCGGCCTGCTGCGCGCGCTCCACCTTGCGCGCGGCATCTCTGCCGGGTTGCCGGCACGCCAGGCAGCCGAGCTGCGGGCCGGTGCGGCGCTGCCAGGTTTCGCCGCCACCGAGGCTGCGCAGATCCGCTCATGGTCGCTAAGCCGGGAGCAGCTGAACGCTGCCGCGCCGCTCGGCGACTTGCCATTGGCGGTGATCGCGGTCAGCGAGCAACCCGTCGGGGGTGAGCTGCTGACGGCATTGCAGCACGAGCTCGCCGAGTTGACTGAGAACGCCGGTTTCCAGGTCGTGCAGGGCGCCAGCCACGAGTCATTGATCTCCAATCGCGAGCATGCCCGGGTCGTCGCGAGCACGATCGAGGCGGTCGTGCAAGCGGCCACAGATCGTGAGGACGCCCGGCTCAAGACACCGTAATCATCGGCTTGGTTACAGATGTAACTTGGCCGTTGTGACAGATATTGCTGAGGCCAAGGCTCGCACATGGATCGTGGTGCTCGCGCGCCTGCCGGCGGAACCAGCGCGTCACCGGATGGCGGTGTGGCGCGAGCTGCGACGTTCTGGCGCCATTCCCCTGGGGCAGGCAGTGTGGGCCATCCCAGACCTGCCCGCAGTGCGGCCCTTGCTGGAGCGTCTTGCCGACCTGGTCGAGGCCGCCGGCGGCACCTTGTTGCTGCTGGCCGCCAAGGGGTTCGCGGACGGCGACGTCGCCCGGCTTGAGCAGTTGTACTCGGCCGCGCGCGAAGAGGAATGGGCAGAGTTCGATACCGACTGCGGCAAGTTCCTGGCCGAGCTTGACAAGGAGGAGCGAATCGGCAAGTACACACTTGCCGAGCTTGAGGAGGAGGAGCAGAGCCTCGACCGGCTGCGCCGCTGGTATCGCGAGCTGCGGAGTCGGGATCTGCTCGGCACTCCCTCAACCACGCAGTCAGCTACGGCCCTCAAGTTCTGCGAGGAACGGTTCGAGAGGTACGCGGACCACGTGTACGCGGCCCTCAGCAGCCCCACAGGCTGATCATCCGAAACTCCCCAGAGGGCCCACAAGCTTTGCGGAAGGTAACGATGTTCAAACCCAAGGACTGGCTGGACCGCATTTTCGAGATCGGCATCATCGTCAAGGGCGTCAACGGCCTGGCCGAGTTGCTGGGCGGCCTGCTTCTGCTCTTCGCGACCCCGGGGGGCATCCATCATCTGGCGGTGGTGCTAACCCAGGGTGAGCTGTCGGAGGATCCGCATGACTTCGTTGCCCGCTACGTACTGCATACCGCCAACGGACTCACTGGCAGCGCCGTGCTCTTCGGCGCCGTGTACTTGTTGCTGCACGGCGCGGTCAAGGTCGTCCTGGTTGTCGCGTTGTTGCTGAACAAGTTGTGGGCGTATCCCTGCATGATCGTTGTTCTGCTGATTTTCATCGGCTACCAGCTGTACCGGATTGCGCTGCATCCCGGTGCTGGCCTGGTTGCGCTCACGGTGTTCGACGCGCTGATCGTCCTACTGACCTGGCGGGAATACCGCCGCCAGCGGCGAGTGCCGAACGACCACTCATGCGACACCGCTGGAGTCACCTCGGGTGCGCAGGTGGCGGAGCGGTGAAGAAGCCTGCGACCGGGCGGCGCGTGGCCTTTGGTGAGCTCGTCTCATCGAGCGCGTCCAGCACCGCTGAGTGGTCTTGGTCGCCGTGGCGTACGGTCGTCGGATTTGGTGTGGTGAGCCTGGCCGCCGACATGGTGTACGAGGGGGCTCGCTCGGTCACGGGGCCGTTGCTGGCCTCACTCGGCGCCTCCGCCGTCCTGGTGGGTCTGGTCAGCGGCGCGGGGGAGGCTATGGCACTGCTGCTCCGCATATTTTCCGGATCGTGGGCGGACCGCAGCGGGCGCTACTGGACACTCACCTTTGCCGGCTACGCCCTCACAGCGATCTGCGTGCCGGCTCTGGCAATCACTCCGTTTGTAGCCGGCGCCGGGTTGGCGCTGGCCTGCGTCCTGATATTGGGTGAGCGGGTTGGGAAGGCGGTCCGCAGCCCCGCCAAGACCGCGTTGCTGGCGCACGCCGCTGCTGACGTCGGACTCGGACGCGGCTTCGGCGTGCACCAGGCACTGGACCAGGTCGGCGGCGTCGCGGGGCCACTTCTGGTGGCGGCGATCATCGCGGCCGCGGGAGCGATCTGGCCGGCCATGGCCGTGTTGATCATTCCTGGAGCGGTGGCTTTGCTGGTACTGGCCCGGATTCGTCGGAACATGGGCAACTCTGTCGTGAGCGCGGAGGACGCCGCTCCGATAGAGATGACCGCTGAGCGGAAACCGGCAGAGGGTGTGCTTTCGAGGTGGCTTAGCCCCTTGCCGCGCACGTTCTGGATATTCGCAGCCGCCTCTGCTGCGACGACCGCAGGCCTTGTCAGCTTTGCCGTTATCGGCTACCACCTGACACAAGATCATGTTGTACCCATCGCAGCCGTCCCCTTGATCTATGCCGCAGCTATGGGTGCGGCGGCGCTGGCCGCCCTCGGATCCGGCTGGCTCTTCGATCGCACCAGAGGTCGCGTCCTGGTAGGGCTGCCGCTACTCGTTGCGGCCGTACCGGTGCTGGCGTTCGCCGGCTCCCCGCTGATCGCCATTGCCGGTGCGCTGCTCTGGGGAGCTGCAGGTGGGGTGCTGGACTCCAGCATCAAGGCGCTGGTGGCCGCCCTGGTCCCGACAGCGAGACTCGCCACCGCGTACGGCGTGTTCGCCGCTGTTCAAGGCGCAGCCGCCATCGGCGGTGGAGTCATGGCCGGTGCGCTGTACGAGCGATCACTCCCCATGCTGATTGTGGCCGTCGCAGCCACGCAAGTCGTCGCCCTTGTATTGCTGGTCGCAACGTTGCGTCGGCAGCAACGAATTCAAACTCGGACAGACTCCGTCACTCGGTGACGCGGACGTGATTCAGTCACCGGCGCGGTCGGGATCCTCGAGATGATCTTGCTCATCGGCCTGCTTGACGAATGCACTGCGCCAGGTGGTTCCGCGTGGGAGCCCGCGTAGCAATGGTCGGTCAGGGTGGGGCAGAGCCGCGGTGACGATCGGTGGCAGTTGGGAGAGCGGCCTGATCCGCTGCGCGTCCTTCCAGTGCTGCCGGGCGCGTACGTGTTCCTCGAGATCGAGCTGGTTGAGCACATGCTCGACCGCTGCCAGGATGGATCCTCGCAGTAGCCACGACGATTTGTTCTCCTGGAAGTCGACTGTTACCAGGTCGGTCAGGACTATCTGGGTTTCGCGGAGGATCTCGAGGCTCTCATCGAGGGACCGCTCAGCTTCCTCCTCTCGTTCCTCAACTTCGGCAAGGACCAGGCTGCCGAACGCGCGAATGCAGTCCGCGGCATCGTGCAGCACTATGGCAAATGCAGCCCGCAACTCCTCACCGTACGGGTCGTCAGGCCTGTCCTCGGTGGGAAGTTCGGCTAGCAGCAATGTGAAGAGGGCGCGGATCGAGAGCAGGCAGCTTTCCAACGTGCGCAGTCCACTTGCCAGCACTGGCTCGATATCAGTGGTACCGATCGCTCGCGGATTGAGGCGTCGGCTGTCTTTAAGCGATGCGACTGTTTCGGTGGCCGATTTGAGGCGCAGTGTGCCGGCATGCACCCGATCCAGCCAGTCCTGCACCTGTTCGCGATTGATCGGGCCTTTCGCGAGGCCCTTGCTCGCGGCGTCGAGCGGAGCGGCTGTCGCATCTGCGGCGCTGATGACCGCTCGACTTGCGCGTCTGGTGGGCAATGCCGGCGGATAGATGAGATTGAACGCAACCCCGACTCCGGCGCCGATCAAGGTGTTCAACACCCTTATCTCGGCTGCGACATTCGGATTGGTGACGCCGAGGATCAACATCGCGCTGATCGGGGCCTCCATCGCTTGCTCGCCCAGCCGGAATATCTTGGCCAGTATCAAAGAGGCGGCGATGACTGCGCCCAGACTCCACCAGGTGAGGCCGATCCAGATTGACACCAGTGTCGCGACCAGGACTCCCGCTAAGACTGCGCCCACTCTGACCGCACCCATCTTGAGCGTCGAGAACGCCGAGGCTTGCATGACGAGCAGTGTGGTGAGGGGTCCGGTCAGATCGATCGCGCCACTTGTGGTGGCCAACGTGAGCACGTAGGAGATCACGGCCGCGGTCGTCAGCCGGAGCACATTGACGAAAGTGGGCCAAAGCCTGCGCGGCACGTCCCGCCATCGCGTTGGCCGCGCTGGCCACGCCAGGCTGGCCAGGCGTTGCCACCTGACATAGTGCAGTGCCGACTTGATCATGCTTACTCCGGGCCGCCTATCGTTGCCACCGGCCATTCTGCGCTAGCGGGAGCACCTCATCGAGAGGACAAGTATGCCGAGGTCAACGTCGGGCGCTCACCGGCGCTCGATTGCGTGCAGAGCACTGTGTCGGTGGTGGCGAGTTTGCCTGGGTTGGTTGTCTTGCGGCTCAACTTCTGTTGAAACGTGCAGTGTATGTCGTGGCGGTGGCCGGGGCGACGATTGTGTGTGTCTGGGCGCCACCGTCGGACCACGAGGTGAATCTGTAGGTCTGTTTGCCTTTCGTCTGAGGAGACGGCGCACTAACGGTGTTACTCGACCCGACGATCACCGTACGGGTGAACGCCGACGCGGCGCTGGCGCCGTTAACTGCCAGCTGGAGGCCTCCAGGGGTGGTCTGGAAGCTCAAAGTCACTGTTCGCGGGTCCAGTC
>DASUYM010000111.1:0-26491 GCA_036377435.1 Propionibacteriaceae bacterium | reverse complement strand
GCGCGCTTGCGCGGGGTTTCGACGGGTACTACACCAGCTGGTCGCGGCGGCGTGTCAGGTAGGCGGTCTCGGCGGTGTTGCCTGCTAGTTCGATGGCTTTGTCGTAGGCCGCGCGGGCTTTCTGACTGCGGCCCAGCCGGCGCAGCAGGTCGGCGCGGGTGGCATGGTAGGCGTGATAGCCGGCCAGCTTGTCCTCAAGGCGGTCGATGGCCGCCAGTGCCACCTCCGGGCCGTCAAGCTGGGCGACCGCGATGGCTCGGTTGAGGGCGATGATCGGCGAGGAGTCGAGGCGGACGAGCTGGTCGTAGAGGGCGACGACCTGCGACCAGTCGGTGTCGCGTACATCGCGGGCGGAGGTGTGTACGGCGTTGATCGCTGCGAGAATCTGGTAGCGACCAGGAGCCACCCCGGTGGCCAGGCGCTCGCGCACCAGCCGGTGCCCCTCGGCGATCAGCGCTGCGTCCCAGGCCCCACGGTCCTGCTCGGCGAGGGTGACCAGTTCGCCGCTGGCCGAGACCCGGGCGGTGCGGCGGGCCTCGGTGAGGAGCATCAGCGCCAGCAGCCCGGCAACCTCACCGTCCTCCGGCATGAGGGCGCGGATCAGGCGAGTGAGCCGGATCGCCTCGGCGGTCAGGTCGTGACGTACGGGATCGGTGTCGGGGCCGGTCGCCAGGTAGCCCTCGTTGAAGACGAGGTACAGGACGGCGAGTACGCCGGAGACGCGTGCCGGGAGATCCTCCGCGGACGGCACCCGATAAGGAATGCGAGCAGCCTTGATCTTGGCCTTCGCGCGGGTGATCCGCTGCCCCATGGCAGTCTCCTGCACCAGGAAAGCACGAGCGATCTCGGGCACGGTCAGACCGCCGACCATGCGCAGCGTCAGCGCTACGCGGGTCTCCATCGCGAGCGCCGGGTGACAGCAGGTGAAGATCAGCCGGAGACGCTCGTCGTCGATGGCGCCGAGAGGCTCGGGCGGGTCGTCGTCGTGGACCATCTGAGCCTCCTTCTGCTTATCGTCCCGCTTGTTCTCGCGCCGGATCCGATCGATGGCCTTGCGGCTGGCGGTGGTGGTCAGCCAGGCGCCGGGATTGGGGGGCACGCCGTCAACCGGCCACCGCGCGACGGCGGTCGCGAACGCCTCGGCCGCTGCCTCCTCGGCGATGTCGAGGTCACCGAAACGTCTGGTCAGGGCGGCGACCACCCGCGCCCACTCCTCATGGTGGGCCTGGGTGATCGCCTCCCGGACGACCACGCTCACAGGAACGGCCGCACCTCGACCTTCCGATTGCAGGCCTTCGACCCCTCGGCGGCAAGCTTGAGCGCCACGTCGAGGTCGGCGGCCTCCATGATCCAGAAGCCGGCGAGATACTCCTTCGACTCCACGAAGGGCCCATCGGTCAACATCGCCTCCCCACCCCGGTTGTCGATGACGGTGGCGGTGCTGGGCGCCGCGAGGCCGCCAGCGAAGACCCAGTGGCCCTCCGCCTGGAGCCGGTCGTTGAACACGTTGATGGCGGCCATCTCGTCCGGGGTGGCGAGGCCGGCCGTGTCGTCGATCACCGAAACCAGGTACTGCATCACAGATCATCTCCTGTGGTCTGGGGCGCCCCTCGTGGGCGGCCGCTCACCCCCGCTACGAACACCGCTGCCCCGATCCGACACCGCCTCCCGGATGTCTTTCAAGGACTTTCTGCTGCGCCGGTGGTGAACGATCCGACTCGTCAAAGCCATCGCTGGACACCTGCGCCGGCCGTAGGCGCGGCCGGCCGCTTTCGCAGCGTTGCGCCGCACCTTGATGTTCCGATTGCAGGCCTTCGACCCCTCGGCGGCAAGCTTGAGCGCCACGTCGAGGTCGAAGGCCTCCATGATCCCGAAGCCGGCGAGGTACTTCTCGTTTCCAACGTGGCTCGGTCTTGGCGGTAACGGCTGGAACCGGTCGGTCGTCGAGTGCGTCACCTATATCAGGTGCTTCAGTCGGTTGCATACTGCGGGCGCCCGGCCGGCCGGTAGACCTGGAGCGTGATGCCCCTCGGGAAGGCTCGCGACTCGACCAGGTCAAGCGCCATGTCCGGGCCGTTGTCGGGGAACAGCCGCGTGCCCTGGCCGACGACCACCGGGGCGACGAGCAGGTTGATCTCGTCGACGAGGTCGTTCTCGAGCAGCCACCGGGTCAGGGCACCGCTGCCGTGCACCTGCAATTCCCCTCCCGGCTTGGCCTTCAGCTCGCCGATGGCCGCTGCGAGGTCACCGGAGAGGACGGTCGTGTCCGCCCAGCGCGGGTCGGTGAGCGTGGTCGATGCCAGGTACTTGGGCCGGGTGTTCAAGGCATCTGCGATGGGGCTGCTGCCCGGATCCATCACGCCCCAGTAGCCGGCGAAAAGATCGTAGGTTCGCCGGCCGAACAGGAACGCGCCGGCGCTCTGGTACAGCTGGTCGACGAATGTCATGGCCTCGCTGTTGAACAGCGGCCTGGCCCATCCGGCGCGCTCGAATCCGACGTCGAGCACGTTCGGCCCGCCGTTTGCCTGCATCACTCCATCGACGGAGACCTGCGTGGTGGTCGTCAGTTTCATGATCGCGGTTCCCTTCTCTTGGGCGCCTCTCGTGGGCGGCCTCTCACCCTGCTACGAACACCTCTGCGCCGATCCGACACTGCCTCCCGGACTTCTTCGATGACTTTCTGGTACGCCGGTTGTACGCGATCCGACAGCGTGTCAAGGGACAGTGAGAACTGCAAGACGGTTTCGGGGCGACTGCGCCGGATTCCTTAGACGGTCAATACGTTGAGTGAGCCGCACGGATGAGCCTGGCCACTGCCCTCAAGGGCGCGGTGGCAGCCGCCCGGGCAAGACCCGATCGTCAAGGCACGGCCGACAGTGGTGGTCGAGGTTGCTGCGGACGCGGCGCCCGCAGGCTCTGCCTCGCCGTGGTCGTCATGTCGCTTATGCGGGCAATCCCACGAGCTCGCGCACTGCGGCCGAGTCATAGACCGGCTCGATGATCGGGCCCAATGGCCGCGATCGTCCGCGTCCTGCCTGACGACAGCGGCGTTCGCTATGCTCCGGGAGGGTTTGACCGGCCCCCAGCCCTCCCGAGGAGCAGCACCGCTGATGGCAGACAAGGCACTGAACCGCGACACCTCGCAGCTCGACTCCACCACCTGGGACCACCGCTGGGGTTTCAGCGACACCAAGATGGTGGTCCAAGCGGACGAGTGCGTCATCATGACCGGGTCGCGGTACAACCTGTGCGGGTACCCGATGCCCTACCTCATCCCGTTCGTGCGGGAGGAACTCGGCTTCGACATCGACTTCACCCACACCCGGCCGTTGACCAAGGCGCCGTACGTGTCGCCGGTGAACCGCAACGAGGGCTTCCTGGCCGGCCTGGCCGCGGCGCTCCGGGACGACCAGGTCTCCGTCGACGACCGGGAACGGCTGATCCACAGCCACGGCCAGACCACCACCGATGAGGTGTCACGGGTGCTCTACGGCAACCTGCACCGCACCGTCGACCTGGTGGTGTGGCCGGAGTCTGAGGACGACTGCGTCGCCGTGGTGAACCTCGCCTGCGAGCACGACGTCTGCCTGATCCCCTACGGCGGCGGCACCAACGTCTCCGACGCGCTGCAGATCCCCGAGGCGGAGACCCGGACGGTGGTCTCGCTCGACATGCGACGGATGAACGCCATCGAATGGGTGGACGCCGACAACCTCACCGCCTGCGTCCAGGCCGGCATCCTGGGCAGCAGGCTGGAGGAACTGCTGGAGCAGGACGGCTTCACCTGCGGCCACGAGCCCGACAGCATGGAGCTGTCCACCTTGGGCGGGTGGATCGCCACCAACGCCAGCGGCATGAAGCGCAACCGCTACGGCAACATCGAGGACATCGTCGAGAACGTCACCCTTGTGACCCCGTCCGGGGTGGTCGAAAACCTGTACTGGACGCCCCGGCAGGCGGCCGGTGTCGAGGCGTACAAGGCGGCGTTCGGCAGCGAGGGCAACCTCGGCCTGGTCACCAAGGCGGTGATCAGGATCCACAAGCTGCCGGAGGCGAAGCGGTACGGCTCTGTGATCTTCGCCGACTGGAAGACCGGGGTCGCGTTCATGGCCGCGCTCAACCAGACCGGCGCCCAGCCGGCCAGCATCCGGCTGGTGGACAACGTCCAGTTCCGGCTCGGCCAGGCGCTCAAGCCCGCCCCCACCGACCGTAGGAAGATCCTCATCAGCAAGGTGGAGAAGCTCGTCGTCACCAAGGTCAAGGGCTTCGACCCCCACCAGATGGTGGCCGCGACGATGGTGCTGGAGGGCAGCAAGGCCGAGGTCGACTACCAGTACAAGGTCGTCTCCGACACCGCGAAGAAGTTCGGCGGCATCTCCGGCGGCCCGTCCAACGGAGAGCGCGGGTACATGCTCACCTACGCGATCGCCTACATCCGTGACCTGCTGAGCGACTACTACATCGTCGGCGAGACCTACGAGACGACGGTGCCGTGGAGCCGGATCCACGACGTCTGCGACGCGGTGAAGCGGGTCGCGAATGCCGAGCACAAGCGGCTCGGTTTCCCCGGCAAGCCGTTCACCTCGCCGCGGGTGACGCAGATGTACCACACAGGGGTCTGCATCTACTTCACCCATGGGCTGGTTCACAAGGGCATCGAGAACGGTGACGAGAAGTTCGCCGAGATGGAGAAGAACATGAGGGCGGCCATCATGGAAGCCGGCGGCTCGATCTCCCACCACCACGGCATCGGCAAGCTCCGCAAGAGCTTCGTCGACCGGGTCGCCTCCCCCGAGAGCCGGGACGCGGTTCGCGCCCTGAAGCGGGGAGTCGATCCTCAGAACATCTTCGGGGTCCGCAACAACGTCTTTGCTGACTGAGCTCCGGGTGCGTGTTCAGCGCACTCCGCGTATCAGCTTGAGCACGCACGGCGAGGCTACGGCCAGCATGGCGCCGGCCCGCCGTTGGTCCCTTAGGGCGCCCCGAATGCCGACCGTTTACCGGGCATCCGAGGGGTGAAGGACTCCTGGACACGTGAAACGAGCCCTCGTACGCAATGGAAGGTCTGCATCTTCTCCCCGGTCTAGTCGCGGATCCGCTTTCCGGTATCGAACAAGCCGACTCACTGAAGATGCGAACCCCCCAGCCGTCCACGTTGCATCCGCCGATGGTAATGGCCAGGACTATCGACACATGGGCAGGATGTGTCTATGCGATACGTCGAGTTGCGCCGGCACACCGACAACGACGGCGACAAGCTCAGTGAGCAAGGCGTCGCAGACGCTGAGGCCATTGGTCGGACCGGGCTGAATCCGCCATACGCGGCGTTTGTATCCACAGGCGCCGAGCGCGCCACCGAGATGCTCCGCATTCTGCGGCGGGAAGCCGGTCAGGACGAGATACCGATCACGACGGAAACCGGGCTGCGGTCGAGTGTCGAGGACCGGTGGCGAGAAGCCGCCAAGGTGGCCGGCAGGGGAGCCTCGATCGAGGAGATGCGCGCGGTCGACCCCGATCTTGTCGAGCACGAGACCCAGCTGCTCGGCTCAGCGCTACAGCGGGTGGTCGAAGGCCTGCCCGAGGGTGGTCGGGCATTGGTTGTCGGCCACAGCCCGACAAACGAAGCGGCCGTCTCTGGGCTGGTCAGCGAGACGATCGCCGCGATGGGCAAAGGCGAGGGAGTGCTCGTTGTCGAAGACAGCGGTCGGTACGAGGTGCGCCCGCTGTAGCGACCATCGAAGTCCTCGCCGAACGCATTGACGCAGCAGGGAGCTGGTCGCGTGTCAGGGGCGACCCCTACTCACCTTGCAACGGTGCGCCGACGCCTCGGGGACGGGAAACTTACTCGTCGCAAACCACATTGGCGACGCCCAAGGCGACACAGACAACGAAGGGACCCGCGCATCTTTGCTATATCCGCGGCCAGGAGCGCCCTTGACCAGCTGGTGAGCTGGCCAATCAGCCGGCCTGCAGGTCAGCTCGGCATGTCGGCCGGCTCGCGCTCGATTATCGAGTTGCGCCAACCTCACTGAGCCATACCTTATTGGGCGAGCGTGCGCCGAAAGCCCCACCTCCGGCGAAGATCTTGACGAGGCCCGGGCCAGTGACCGGCGCCACACTCCGCTGAGGAGGCGGCCGCCGACCTGCATACGCTGGTGAAAGCTGTTCGTGCAGGACTGAGAATCCGATATTTCAAGCCGGTTGAGACCCACTTGGTGTGACGGTCCGGCGCGGTCATAACGTTAGGCGAGCCACCTCAGAGGAGAACCCATGGCAATCAAAGTGATCGTCGAACTGAGGGCCAGGCCGGGTGGGCGGGATGCTCTCAAGAATCTGCTCGAGGACATGATCGCAGGACAGGGATCGAGCCTGCGCGGATTCCTGGGAAGCACCCGCTACGAGGTGCTGGACGACCCAGACATCCTCGTCGAGATCGCCGATTGGGAGTCGGTCGAAGCGCGCTCAGCGCACATGCAGGAAGCTGCGGCCACGGGTGCCTACGAACCGCTGCTGGAACTCCTGGCCGCACCATTCCGGGCCACGGTTGTCAGGCAGCTGGCATGACGGACTAGGCGCTCCAGCGCGAACCCGATCTAGATGCCCTGCGCCGCTCGACACGCCGCGCGTTCCCGCTCGAGGGCATGAACGGGCAACTGTGCTGTCGAACCCGCTGGGTCTGCCGCGCACACGAGGTCGGACGCGGTGCTGTGGTCCTCGGCATTTCTGCGAAGCCCAGATGGCCTTCGATGCGTCGGCCTCAAGGGCTGGTAGGACCAAGACCCAAGACGTTCAACGCGCAGAAGGGGTAATAGACACCTGGCGAAACGACCAGAGCCAGACCCCTAGCGCGGCATTAGATATGCGCGTTTCCCCGAACACCCGACTAATCCAGGACCCTCTCTCGGATGGGCGGATATAACCGCTGCCGCATTCTGCCGACCCGGTCAGGCGGGCGGCGTGGGCATCAGGCGGCCGAGCTCCTGCGCAAGATCGGGCGTCGTTATCGGATCATCTTCCACGATCCTGCCTTCGGCGAGGCGGTAATAGGTCAGGCCCCGCAGAGAAATCGTGTTCCCGCTCCCGTCGCGCATCTCGCCAGTGAACCGAGCTACCACGGCGTCGCCTTCGGCAACCAGGTCCTCGATGTCAAACCGGCGATCGGGCAGAGCGGCCCCCAAGCCGGCGAGCATCCCCTTGAACGCCGCCAAGTCGACGCCAAACGCGCGGTTCACATAGTTCGGCGCAACCAACTCGTCCATCCGATCGATCTGGCCGCCGACTAACACTTCCGTAATGAACCGCCGGACGACGTCCTTATTGTGTTCCGTTTCCATCGTGCGGCTCCCCTCTGCGAGGTCTGACATCGCGCCCGGATGGCGCTTGTCAGCGATAGTCCATACCCCCGCACGAACCTGGTCAATGGTCGACTCGGCTAGGCCGGATCCCCCGTGTTTTCCAGACCCCCGGACGGGCTAGCCGACGTCGGGACCAGACGACCATCTGCATGAAAGACCCCGGCTTGAAAACCAGCAGCTCAACCTTGACTCTGGTGCCGTTAAGCACGTGCGGCTCGACAACAAGCAGCCAGGTGGCATAAACCAAACTCACCAGCGAGGCATAGACATTCGCGAACGAAATGCGCGTGGCTCCAAATCTTTGCGGGCTGCGGGGCTGCATAGTGAACGCTGATCATGAGGAGCAGGAAACTTCGGGCGATGAGCAGCGTGGCCCCGATCGGGATGATGGGATCCGAGGGCTGACTCAGCCGTCCCAGCGTCGATGGCCCGGCAATCAGTCCGAGATCGAACAGCGAGTAGGTGATTGCCAGACCGACTGCGGACCAGAAATCCCAACAGCTGAACCGACCGCGGTAGACACCGAGTGGGACCGCGCACAGCGGGATCGATGTCAAGCTCCACATGTGTTCGGCGTCTTCTGGTCGAAGGCTGTGTCACAGCGGTTCCAGTAACTGCGGAACGCGATGGTCGTTGGTGGCTGGTACGTGTTCCAGAAGTGCCCGCCGCGTTCACCCAGGCCCGGCGGACTGAGCAGGCCGAGGCCATGGCGCGGGAAGTGATTGCGCTGCTCTTGGATGTGCCAGAGGACGCGTTCGATCTCCGCCTTGAACCGGTGGTCTCGGCGGGAATCGCCCAGGACTTAGCTGAAGCCCGGCGGCTCCGCGCAGAGGCCAAGCAGGCGGGCCGAACAGGCCAGCGAGCGCGTTCGTCACGTTGCGCACATCCTGGCAGATCAGTGGCTAACCGTACGGGACATCGGGTCGATCCTCGGTTTGGCGTACCAGCGCGCACAGCAGCTGCTCGCTCACGGTAAAGCGGGTTGCCGGTGGGGGATGTGAAGACGACGCCTCCGGGCCGGGCGCCACGTACTCACTGAGGTGCTGCTCGACCTCTCGCGTGATGCTGCGGGCAAAGGGAACCGTGCGGCGAGACTGCGCCGTCTCCGGCTCCCCAAACGTGAGCTTCCCGCGGCCGGTACCAATAGCCGTGGCTTATCCTCGCGGCATGAGCGAGGAGATGACGTACGGGCACTTGGGCCGCTCCGGTCTGATGGTCAGCCGGATCGGCCTCGGCACCATGAACTTCGGCTACACCGTGGACGAACCGAGTAGCTTCGCGGTCATGGACGCCGCGATCGATGCGGGCATCAACTTCTTCGACACTGCCGATGTCTACGGCGGACCGCAGTCGCCGGATATGAAGAAGGGGTACGGAATCGCGGAGGAGACCGTCGGGCGGTGGCTGCAGCGTAGCGGGCAGCGCGACGACATCGTCTTGGCCACGAAGGTGTACCAGCCGATGGGACTGGGTCCGAACGACCGCCGGCTGTCGGCCTACCACATCCGACGCGCCTGCGAGGCGAGCCTGCGGCGGTTGCAGACCGATCACATCGACCTGTACCAGATGCACCACGTCGACCGCGCCACGCCGTGGGAGGAGATCTGGCAGGCGATGGAGCAGCTGGTCCGCGAGGGCAAGATCAGCTACGTCGGCAGCAGCAACTTCGCCGGCTGGGATGTGGCCATGGCCCAGTGCGCCGCCTCGGCACGGCACTTCATGGGCCTGACCTCCGAGCAGAGCCTGTACAACCTCGCCGTGCGAACCGTGGAGCTGGAGCTGATCCCCGCGCTGCGCAGCCTCGGCATCGGCCTAATCCCGTACAGCCCGCTCCACGCCGGCCTGCTCGCCGGCGTGCTCCAAACCGCCACCGAGGGACCCATCTCCGACAACTCGACACACAACCGCATCGAGGCGCACCGCGACCAGCTCCAAGCTTATGAAGAGCTGTGCCGGGAGTTTGGCGCGAAGCCGGCGGAGGTGGCGCTGGCCTGGCTGCTGCGAAACCCCGTTGTCTCCACCACGATCGTCGGAGCGACAACGACCGAGGAGCTGCGGGCGGACCTCGACGCGCTGACCGTGCAGTTGGACGCTGAGGTGGCGAAACGACTCGACCGGATTTGGCCGGGGCCCGGTGAAGCCCCGCAGGCGTACGCCTGGTAAGGCCGGCCGAGTTATGCCGCCGCCCAGCATGGCTAGTCGTGTGTGGCGACTCCTTCGCCGACCGAACCGTCATCAGTGAAATTGGCTACCCGACTCAGATGTGGCTGGGGAGGAGATTCCGGTCAGGCTGAGGGTGAAGGACTCCTCACCGGTATCCCGGGCGTATGGGACGTGGACGAGTCGAATGCTTGCTGGTACTGCTGCGTCGCATGCTGTTCAAGTTCCATAGCACCGCCAGGGCATCCACCACGGCTGCAACGGCTCCCGTTCCAGGCCGTACTCCGGAGGGTCTCCGCTGGCACCTCGGCCTCGCCGGTCGATGGCAGGAAGCGTGTGCTTCGGTCCGTACCAAACTCCGGCCCAAGCCTTGGATCGCACCGGCAGATCCACCTAACTTCGGGCGCGTTACATCCAGCGCGCTCCCGGAGCCATACAGCTCTGCCCGTCGTCAAGCCTCAATCTCTGGCTGCTGCGGCGCGGGCTCAAGCAAACCGGTGCGTTCCAGTTGGTCGGCGAGGCCCGCACCATCGGAGGCGTCCAGCCACGGCACTGTGGAATCAGGTGTGCTGGCGTGGCCGCGGAAGCTGCTGCCTGCAAGCACCGCCTCGCTCGGCGTCAGCTGCCGAATGCAGACCGCCGCCACGTTGTCGGGATGTTGCGCGACAAAGTCGCGGTAGATCGACTCATCGTGCTGCCCGTCGTCACCGACCAGCAACCACTTGATCTGAGGGAACTCGCGTGCCAGGCGCTCAAGACTGCTGCGCTTGTGCTCGCGACCACTGCGGAACCACCGATCTGCTGTGGGCCCCCAGTCGGTCAGCAGCAAAGCACCTGCCGGATACAAGTTGCGGGACAGGAAACGAGTCAAGGTGGGCGCGACGTTCCACGCTCCGGTCGAGAGGTAGATGAACGGCGCTCCCGGATAGCGGCTGGAGATTCGCTCGTAGAGGACTGGCATACCCGGGGTCGTCGCCCGCGCATGTTCGTTCACAACGAAGGTGTGCCAGGCTGCGAGCAGCGGCCGCGGCAGTGCGGTGACCATGACCGTGTCATCAATATCGGACACCACCCCGAAAATGGTTTGTGGATCGACAACGAAAACCAGTGCCGTCGCCACCTCCGAGCCTTCGGAGCTTAGGCCGATCCGATGCCAGCCTGGCTCAAGATCAACGTCGACGACCACATCGACGACGCCGCTGTAGTCTGCCTGCACCTCGTACGACCGTTCCCCGGTGTCGACGGTCACGTTCGCGTTCTCGACCGGGACACCGACGAAGTTCCGCCAGCCGCGTATCCCGGTCGGCGTATCGGCGTGGCGCTGGGAAGGCTTCGCGAGCAGCACACGAGCAAGCACCCGTATCCAGCTTGTCGAGCCGTAGCTGGTGTATGGAATCACCTCAGCGGTGTACCCGGCATCCCGCGCCCGCCGAGCGCGCCAGCGCTGGAGCGCGTGATCGATGCGAATAGCCCGATTGATGACCGGTTCCTCCACAGACGTGACCTTAGCGACCGCTTCACACTTCGTATGAATCGGTCACGGGTCGAAGGTTTGACCAACAGTGGTCACATAGGGCTCGCAAGTCCGCAACGGTCAGAAATCTGAGCCCTGGTGACAGCGATGATCAACTCGAGGAACTACTCTCCGCCGCTCCGGCGAAGCACTTCACTCAGACGTTCCGCGGCGGCGATCACTGCCGGCGCATGCAGCCGGCCGGGCTGTCGGGAGAGTCGTTCGATTGGCCCGGACACACTGACGGCAGCGATGACCTTGCCAGAAGGGGAGCGTACGGGCGCCGAGACGGAGGCAACACCCGGTTCGCGTTCGCCTACCGAGTGCGCCCAGCCCCGTCGGCGGACTGCGGCAAGGGCGACGGCGGAGTAGCGGCTACCGCGTAGCCCTCGTTGCATCCGGTCCGGCTCCTCCCAGGCCAGCAGCACCTGAGCGGCCGAGCCTGCGGTCATGGTCAGCTGTGTGCCGACGGGGACGCTGTCCCGCAACCCTGACATTCGCTCGGCTGTGGCGACACACACCCGATAGTCGCCTTGCCGCCGGAACATCTGAGCCGATTCCCCGGTGATGTCCCGCAGCCGAGCCAGCACCGGTCCCGCTGTCGCCAGCAGCCGGTCCTCGCCAGCGGCCGACGCCAGCTCACCAAGCCGCGGCCCGAGGATGAATCGACCTTGCAGATCGCGGCTGACCAGACGATGATGCTCGAGTGCGACCGCAAGGCGATGCGCAGTTGGTCGGGCAAGCCCAGTCGCGGCTACCAAACCAGCCAGAGTGGTCGGTCCAGTCTCCAAGGCACTGAGCACCAGGGCGGCTTTGTCGAGGACGCCGACACCGCTAGAGTTGTCCATGCCTTGATACTGCCGTCTCGGATGCTGGAAGGCAAGTGCGAAGATTAGCTTGCCAGTCGCGGGAATTCACCCCATCGACAGCGTGGCAGATCGTGGGAACGGGGATAAGGAGAGATCAGCGCCATGGGCAAGACACTGAGCGAGAAGGTGTGGGATGACCACGTCGTACGAACCGCTGACGGTGAGCCCGATCTTCTGTTCATCGATTTGCATCTCGTCCACGAGGTGACGAGCCCGCAGGCCTTCGATGGTCTGCGGCAGGCCGGTCGGGGCGTTCGGCGTCCCGATCTCACGCTGGCAACGGAGGATCACAACACACCGACACTGAACATCGACCAGCCGATCGCTGACCCGGTGTCGCGGACTCAGGTCGACACGCTCCGGAGGAATGCGCGCGAGTTCGGCATCCGTATCCACAGTCTGGGCGATCTTGATCAGGGCATTGTGCACATCATCGGGCCGCAGCTTGGCTTGACCCAACCGGGCCTGACTGTGGTCTGCGGCGACTCCCACACCTCCACACACGGTGCGTTTGGGGCGATCGCGTTCGGCATCGGTACCTCTGAGGTCGAGCATGTCTTGGCCACCCAGACTCTGCCGCAGGCCAGGCCCAAGACCATGGCGGTGAACGTCGATGGTGAATTGCCGACCGGGGTTACCGCGAAGGACGTCGTGCTCGCGCTGATTGCCACGGTGGGCACCGGAGGCGGCCAGGGCTACATCGTGGAGTATCGCGGCTCTGCCATTGAGGCGCTCAGCATGGAGGGTCGGATGACGATCTGCAACATGAGCATCGAGTGGGGCGCCAAGGCCGGCATGATCGCCCCAGACGAAACCTCGTTTGCCTACCTCAGGGGCCGCCCACATGCTCCGGAAGGCGCGGACTGGGACGCGGCTCTGGCGTACTGGAGGACACTGCGCAGCGACTCCGACGCCATCTTCGATGCCGAAGTTGATCTTGACGCGGGTCAGCTGACGCCTTACGTCACCTGGGGAACCAATCCGGGTCAGGGCGTTCCGTTGGGTGCTGAGGTACCTGATCCGGAGATCTTCGCCGAGGAGGCCGACCGGACGGCTGCTACCAAGGCCCTGGAGTACATGGCCCTCAAACCTGGTCAGCGAATGCGTGACATCCATGTGGACACGGTCTTTCTCGGCTCATGTACCAACGGGCGAATCGAGGACTTGCGCGCCGCGGCTGGGGTCATCAAGGGTCATCATGTCGCCGACAACGTGCGGATGCTGGTCGTGCCCGGCTCGGCCAGGGTTCGCCTGCAAGCGGAGTCCGAAGGTCTGGACGTGGTCTTCAAAGAGGCCGGAGCCGAGTGGCGTGCTGCGGGGTGCTCTATGTGTCTGGGAATGAACCCGGATCAACTTGCTCCTGGTGAGCGCGCTGCATCCACCTCGAATCGCAACTTCGAGGGTCGGCAGGGCAAGGGCGGGCGGACGCACCTGGTGTCCCCGCTGGTGGCCGCAGCGACCGCCGTGAACGGCACGCTCAGCTCACCAGCCGATCTGTCCGGGAGCCGATGATCATGGATGCCTTCACCAACCACACCGGGACCGCACTTCCGTTGCGGCGCAGCAATGTCGATACCGACCAGATCATTCCAGCGGTCTACCTCAAGCGGGTGACCAAGACCGGCTTCGAGGATGGATTGTTCGCGGCCTGGCGCAACGACCCCAACTTCGTGCTCAATCTGACGCAGTACGCGGGAGCGACGATCTTGATCGCCGGTCCCGACTTCGGCACCGGCTCGTCCCGGGAGCATGCTGTTTGGGCGTTGCAGAACTACGGGTTCAAGGTTGTGATCGGCTCGCGCTTCGGGGATATCTTCCGTGGCAATTCGGGCAAGGCAGGGCTGCTGATCGCAGTCGTCGATCAGAAGATCATCGAGGAGCTCTGGGACTTCGTCGAAGAACATCCTGCTGCAGCCATCACCGTCGACCTCGTCAGCCGTCAGATCACCGCCGACGGGTTCCACACCGAATTCGAGATTGACGACTACACCAGGTGGCGGCTGCTGGAGGGCTTGGACGACATCGGGCTGACACTGCGGCATGTTGATCAGATCGATGAGTTCGAGCGCCGTCGAGCGGAGTACAAGCCGAAGACACTGCCAGCAAAGGTCGCCAGCCCAAGCTAGTGCTGAGGATCGAGCTGTTTTCCTTACAACACACCAAAATGTGCGACCTAAGTGATTGTCTGGCTGCGCGATCTTCCCCTAGCGTTGGCTCTGCAGGCGTACCGTACGCTGCCCAAAGTCCCAGCAGGCCCAAGGTCCCAGCAGGCTTGGTATTGCATCGAGAAGGGAAGCTGTGAACAAGGCTGAATTGATTCAGGCGCTGTCCGCCTACTACGACGGCAGCAAGAGCGAAGCAGCCAAGGCCCTGAACGCCGTGGTGGAAACGATCACCTACAAGACTGCAGCTGGGGAGAAGGTCTCGATCACCGGGTTCGGCGTTTTCGAGAAGGTGCCTCGTTCGGCACGGATGGTGCGCAACCCGCGTACCGGTGAGCGCAAACGGGCCAAGGCCACAGCTGTTCCGCGTTTCCGCGCGGGGACGGACCTGAAAGCCTACGTCTCAGGCGCCAAGAAGGTGCCGCGGGCAACCGCCAAGAAGGCGGCGTCCTCCGGGACTGCGGCGGCATCGAAGACTGCGGTGGCTACAAGGAAGACGGTTGCGAAGGCTCCTGCCAAGAAGACCGGAACAACGGCCAAGAAGACCGCTGCCAAGCGTTAATTCGCAGCTACAGCCACGCGGAGAGCACCCGGCCGTCAGCCTCCACTGCGTGAAGGCGCTGCCCCAGACTGATCTGGCGCAGTTCGTCGCGGAGAGCCTCGGCCGGGAGCGCGATTCGTCTCCCGGTGGCGGTGACGGCCAGCAGCTCTCCGTCTGCGTTGCGCCATTGCGTCGCGGTGATCACCTCGTGGCGGCCGAGACGCCCTTTTCCATGATCAATCAGTGCGCTCGTCGCCGGACCAACGGAAAGTCCGATCGCCGCTGCCAGGTCGGCTTCAGTATCAACATCGCGGCGGGCATCGGCAATCGGCGATCCGATTGCTTCCGCGGAAAGGCTCACGGCGCCGGAGGCGTAGTGAGCTGCAGCCGACCGCCCCTGGAACTGCGGCGCCAACTCGACATCGTGTGCGACGAGCATCGTGGTGCCTATGCCTGATGCATCGGCAACAAAGGATCTCGGATGAGAGTGCGAGGCATCCAGGATCCGCAACACAGACTCTGGCCGCAAGGCAGGAAGATCACCAACGCAAGCCAAGACCGATGAGAACCCCTGGGCACGGAGTTCCCGTGCACCTCGGCTGAGGGCCGAATTCATGCCGACGTGGCCGGAGTCGCTAATGACCTCCGCGTCAACTCCTGCCTGGCGCAGTCGCGCCTCCAAAGCGGGCTGATCACTGACGACCAGCACGTGCGGCAGCGCGCGACACAGCGCGGACAGGGTGTCCAGCGCCATCGTCCACGCGAGGCGGCGCCGCAGCGGATTGGGTACGGCGAGCCGCGACTTTGCATGCTCAACGGGTTTGAGTGCGATCACCCCGGCCGCTGGGGAGCCGGCCATCATCCCGAGTCTGTGTCAACATGCACGCTGACGAACTCCTCTCCAAGATGACGGCGCATGATCCAAGATGACGGCGCATGATCCGTGTCATTGTGACGCTCGGCGTCGCGCGGATCGCACGTCGTGATTCGATTTTATTTGCGACAGTCGGCGGCGCGCGGATCGCGCTGAATGACCCGCCGCCGTCGTCCTCGCTCGGAGACGGAAGGCGTGTCTCCTCCCTCGTCCTCCGAACAGCGGCGCGTGATCCGGGGATGCTGCCAAGATCCCGTAAGGTGAAGCCACTCATGGCGCGGTGAAGCCACCCGAGCCGACCGTACCTGGGTCGCCGAGAACCCATTCACCGAGACTGAGGTGTTGATGGCCGAGAATGCCGCTGCGAGTCAGCGCACGGAGCTCAGGCCACTGTCGGAAGTTAATCAGGAGCCTGGCGGGAAGACCATCTCAACCGTGGTCAGGATTCTCCATGCGATCATGAGGCCGCTCACAAAGCGGGACTGGCGCTACCAGGACAAGGTGCCTCAGACCGGCGGAGTGATCTTTGTTGCAAACCACATCTCCAATGCCGATCCCTTGGCTGTCGGGCAGTTTCTGGCGTACTCCGGGCGCTGGCCCCGGTTCCTGGCAAAAGCATCGGTATTCGAGATCCCCCTAGTCGGACGCATCATCGCCGCCTGTGGCCAGATCCCGGTTCGGCGCGAGTCCACACAATCCAAGGACGCGCTGATTGCCGCCGCAGAAGCCATCGAGCAAGGCCGCGCGCTCGTGATCTACCCAGAGGGAACGATCACCCGAGATCCCGACCTGTGGCCGATGCAGGGCAAAACCGGAGCTGCGCGGCTAGCATTCATGACCGGTTGTCCGGTGGTGCCCATCGGGCAGTGGGGGGCCCAGGAGCTGATGCCTGGTCTCAAGCCGAGCTTTCCCAAGCTCCTTCCTCGCAAGACATTGCGGGTCGCTGCGGGCGACCCGATCCCGCTGGATGATCTTCGTGAGAAGCCGGTGACTGTTGCCACACTCGATGAGGCGACGACAAGAATGATGGACACCATCACCGTCCTGGTCGCCGAGCTGCGAGCAGCGACACCGCCCTCGCATCGCCACGACCCGGATAGCGAGAAGACGACCGGAGACCAAGCATGAGCAATACTGCAGCCACCGATAGCAGGGCGCGGGTCGCGGTGATGGGGTCTGGTTCCTGGGGCACCGCCTTTGCGCTCGTGGTATGCGACGCCGGTAATCACGTGACTCTTTGGGCCCGGCGTCCTGAGCTCGCCAGCCAGATCAACATCGAACACTGCAATCCCGACTATTTCCCGGACTTGCCGCTGCCGGCGTCCTTGAAGGCGGTCAGCGATCCCGAGGAAGCCATGATCGGCGCCGACTTTGTGGTGCTCGCCGTGCCATCTCAGGCCCTCCGCGGCAACCTCAGTCAGTGGCGTATCCCGGAGAACGCCATCGTGGTGAGTCTGGCAAAGGGCATCGAGCTCGGCACTGGACTGCGCATGAGCGAGGTGATTGCTGAAGCAGGCAACATCAGCCCCGAGCGCATTGCGGTCGTCACCGGCCCAAATCTGGCTCGCGAGATCGCCGAGCGACAACCGTCCGCGAGCGTGGTCGCGAGCGTCTCGCTGAGTACCGCCGAAGCATTGCAGACCGTCTGTCACACCGCACGATTCCGGGCGTACACCAACACCGATGTCATCGGCTGCGAGCTCGGCGGGGCGACCAAGAACGTGATCGCGCTGGCGGTTGGCATGGCGATGGGGCTCGGCCTGGGAGCGAATGCGACGGCGTCGGTGATCACCCGAGGGCTGGCCGAGATCAGTCGACTCGGCTTAGCGTTGGGAGCCGACCCGTACACCTTCTCGGGCCTGGCGGGTCTCGGCGATCTCGTCGCGACCTGCTCATCTCCGCTCTCTCGGAACCGGACCTTTGGAGAGGAACTCGGGAAGGGACGCACGGTCGCGGAAATCACCGCCTCGACCCGACAGGTCGCCGAAGGCGTGAAGTCATGTGCATCAATTACCGAACTTGCTGCGAAGCATCAGGTTGAAATGCCGATCGTGGAGAACGTTGCCGCCGTCATTGCCGGTGAGCTGACGCCGACCGAGATGATCACGGCGCTGATGTCCCGCTCGGCCAAACCAGAGCGTTACTAGCGCACTATGACGGGCCCCTGCTTCGTCGACTGTAGGAGCTCGCGGCTGAACCCATATGGGAGGCTCTGATGTTCGCGGGCGACGAAGGAGGCGAATCGGGCGGGCGGGCCTGTCAGAGTGCGATGGATAACACAGCCCTAGAGGCGATCGAGGGACTGCGCAACGTCAGTCCAGAGGTCCTCGACATGTTCGATCCCCACCGACATCCGCACCAGGCCCTCCGGCACCGACTGGAATTCGCCTTCCCAGCGTCGCCGCCGCTCCAGCGTGGATTCGACTCCACCGAGACTGGTGGCAAACACCCAAAGCGAGCAGCCATCGACGAACGCCTCGGCCGTCTTCGCGTCCGGAAGATCGATTGAGATCAGCGAGCCAAAGCCAGACATGGTGCGCCGCGCGAGCTCGTGGCCAGGATCGGTCGGTAGTCCGGGGAAGCGCACTCGCTGCACGCTCGGATGTGCGAACAGCCGTTCGGCGAGGACGTGGGCGCTTGCTTGGGCCTGCGCGAGACGCAACGGCAGAGTACGCAAGCCACGGAGCGCAAGATAGGCCTCCATTGGACCGGGAGAAGCGCCGAAGGATCGACGGATTGCGTCCAAGGCGTCGAAGGTCTGGGTGTCGTCGGCTCTTGTCACGATGGCGCCGAGTACGACGTCGGAATGGCCTGAGAGCAGCTTGCTCGCCGAGTGCAGCACGATATCGGCACCGGACTCCAGCGGTCGTTGCAGCAGTGGCGTCGCGAAGGTGTTGTCCACGACGAACAAAGAGTTGCGGGAAAGATTCTGACCCAGGGTGGGAAGGTCCGCCACCTCGATTGTCGGATTGGTGGGCGACTCGATCCACACCATATCGGCGCCCTCGGCCGCCGCCAGAACGTCGGGGGTGTAGGCGACGTTGACTCGCCGTACCTGCCAGCCATATCTCCGCGCCCGTCGATCGATGGCCTCGGCTACGCCGACGTAACAGTTGTGAGGAATCGCGATGACACCGTTCGGCGGCATGAGCTCCAGCACGGCATGTGCGGCCGCCATCCCCGAGGCGAACGTCAGCGCTCGGCCGCTCTCCAAGGCGCCGATCGCCCGCTCCAGCGCTTGCCAGGTTGGGTTGCCGTAGCGGCCGTATCCGATCGTGGCAGCGCTGGTGTCGTGGGCGCCGACATAGGTGGAGGCAAAAACCACGGGCGGATTCAAGGGAGCGTCCACCGCTCGCTCCGGGCGGCCGGCGGTGACCGCCACAGTCTCGACATGCAAGCGGGTTGACCGTGGGCTCTCCGGAGGCTGGGGCTGGTTGATCACAGGCCAAGTCTGAAGCTTGGCGGCGCGAGCCGCCCCACCCGGCTAAGGTCGAGGATCGTGAGTGAGAGCCAGCCGAGCATCCGTGGGGTCAATGGTTCCCGCCAGCGGGTCGCGGTGGTCTTCGGGGGAACTAGCAGCGAGCACGGGGTGTCGTGCCTGACCGCAGCCGGGGTGCTGAGCGCCTTGGATCGGGATCGCTTTGATGTAGTCGGTATCGGCATAACGCGTACGGGCCGCTGGGTCCTGGTGGATCCCGAGACGATCAGCCGGCTGGCTGTGACCGACGGCAAGCTGCCCGAACTCAGCGAGAACTCTGCCGAGGCCTTGCTGATGCGCGTGTCGAGCGGTAGCGAGCTGGCCGTACGGGAGCAGTCAGCTCTGTCCCATCTCGGTCCGGTCGACGTCGCGCTCGCTCTGCTCCACGGTCCATTCGGTGAAGACGGCACCATCCAGGGGTTGTTCGAGATAATGGGCACTCGCTATGTCGGGGCCGGTGTATTGGCCAGCGCTGTAGGGATGGACAAGCACTACATGAAGCTGGTCCTGGCGGGGTGTGGGCTGCCGGTCGGACCGTTCGTCCCGATCACTCCGGTCCAGTGGCAACGTGACAAGACCGCTTGCCTGGAAGCCACCGCGGCGCTGCACTTCCCTGTCTTCGTCAAGCCGGCGCGGGGTGGATCAAGCCTGGGCATCTCGAAGGTGGACGATCCCGCCCATCTCGAGCAGGCCGTCCGCGTGGCGCAGGCTTACGATCCCAAGATCATCGTCGAGCAGGGGTTCGTGGGCGCCCGCGAACTCGAGTGCGGGGTACTGGCTGATCTCGACGGCGGGCCGCCGATATCAAGCGTGGTCGCCGAGATCCGCGTGCACAGCAAGTCAGGCTTCTACGACTTCGAAGCCAAGTATCTCCTAGAAGAGCAAGTTGATCTTGATGTGCCTGCGGAGGTGCGGCCGGAGCTGGCCAGTGAGGTCCAGCGGCTGGCGGTACGGACCTTTGAAGCGATTGGCTGCGAAGGTCTCGCTCGGGTCGATGTCTTCGTGACGCACGATGGGCAGGTCCTAGTCAATGAAATCAACACGATGCCAGGCTTCACCCAGCACTCGATGTTCCCGCGGATGTGGGCGGCCAGCGGCGTGCCCTATCCGGAGCTGGTCGAGCGGTTGATCACATTGGCGCTGCGTCGTCCCATTGGGCTCCGGTGACAGCTGCGAGCGTCGGGATCGCGCGCCGTCGCACGGAGGAGGAGCGAGCGGAGGCGTAGTTCCCTCTGCGAGCGACGACGACGGCGGCGGACTCAGAGCGCGATGCGCGAGCAGCTCAGAAACACAGCTGCGAGCGTCGGGATCGCGCGCCGTCGCACGGAGGAGGAGCGAGCGGAGGCCTAGTTCCCTCTGCGAGCGAGGATGACGGCGGCGGATTCCAAGCGCGATGCGCGAGCAGCTCTTAGCGGAGCTTCGAGCGTCGGGAATCGCGGCGGATTCGCGAACATCGCACGCCAGCGGAGCGAGCCATCAAACACAGCGCGATGCGCGAGCAGCTTTTAGAGCTAAATGTGCACCACGGGGCAGGTCACGGTGCGCGTGATGCCGGGCACCGCTTGCACCCTGGCGACCACGAGTTGGCCGAGCTCGTCGACGCTGGCGGCTTCGGCGCGCACGATGACGTCGTAAGGACCGGTCACATCCTCAGCCAGCGTGACACCTTGGATGGCGCCAATCGCATGCGCGACTTCAGCCGCCTTGCCGACGTTGGTCTGGACCAAGATGTATGCCTGTACGACCATCGAGAGGTACCTCCTGCGTTTCAAGACGAGGGTTGTCTTTCAGTCTCAGGGTGCGTCGTCAGTCCTTGGCGGAGACCGCGTACGCTCGCCGATGTGCGTCACGCTACATCCTCCAGGAGCGTCGCGGATACGCGGCAGCACCGGAGGTCTCGGTGAATCTCAGCCGCACCGCCACGCTGGCCGAGATTGGGGAGTTTCCACTCATTGCTGCAATCACCGAAGGGTTATCGCTCGCGGCTGACGTTCGTGTTGGCCCAGGGGATGATGCCGCCGTGCTGGCGATCGGAGACGCGGTGGTCGCGTCACTGGACGTGCTCGTTGAGGGAGTGCACTTCCGGCGTGACTGGTCGGAGGCTCGCGATGTCGGACGCAAGGCGGTCGCCGTCAACATCGCCGATATCGAGGCGGTTGGCGCCCGGGCAACTGGTCTGCTGGTCGGCTTCTCCGCACCGCCCGACCTGCCCGTGGGCTGGGTACTCGACTTCGCCGACGGGCTGTCCCAAGAAAGCCAGGCGGCCGGGGCGAGCCTGCTCGGAGGCGATGTAACCAGGGCTCGCGACATCACGGTTGCCGTCTCAGCCATGGGCTCATTGGAAGGCCGCGCCCCGGTGCTGCGGTCCGGAGCCCGGCCAGGCGACGTGGTCGCCATCCATGGCCGGCTGGGCTGGGCAGCCGCAGGTCTCGCCGTGCTCGGAAGGGGGTTCCGATCGCCTCGGGCGCTGGTTGAGGCGCAGCGCGTACCCCAGGTCAGCTATGGAGCCGGCGCTACTGCCGCGCGAGCGGGAGCCACGTCCATGATCGACATCTCGGACGGCTTGCTTGCCGACCTAGGCCACGTGGCGCGGGCCTCAGGCGTGCTGATCGACGTTCGTCGGGATGCCTTCGACGTCGCGGAACCACTTCAGGCAGTCGCCGCGGCCACCGGCTCGGATCCGTACACCTTTCTCCTCACGGGCGGCGACGACCACGCCTTGGCGGCCACGTTCCCCTCACCCGACGCCGTACCGGCACGCTGGCTGGTGGTTGGCGGCGTCGGACTTGCAGATGATGATCATGCCGGCGTCTTGGTGGATGGCGCGGTATGGGAATCGCCCGCCGGCTTCGACCACTTCAACTCTCCGCGAGCCTCGGAGTCGCGCAGATGAGCCTGCCTATCGCTCGAGTCCTGACGATTGCTGCTCGAACTCAGGTGGGGGTGCAGGTATCAGCGGATCTCAAGACGATGCTGGCCCACGGCGTCCACGGTATGAGCGTGCTCACGACCGTGACCGCACAGAACTCGGTCGGTGTGTAGGGCATCTGGCCGCTGCCAGCGGAGGCGATCCAGGCACAGTTCCGCAGTGTGGTTGATGACATCGGCGTGGATGCGGTGAAGGTCGGCATGCTGGGCAACGAGGGGGACAGTGGCCTGCGTGGCAGGACTGGTGGCTGATCTTGCGCCGTCAGCGCCGCTGGCCGTCGACCCAGCGTGTGTCAGCAGGGATCAGCTGATCGATCAAGCGGCACTCGGAGCGCCTCCGTACCCTGTTGTTCCCGCACGCCATGATGATCACTCCCAATCTCGACGAGGCTGCCGCGCTGACCGAGTTTCAACTGAGACCCCGACGCCGGTGATCACCGATCTCCTCCCTGGTTGCGGTCCTTAGTGGGTCTTGATCAAGGGCGGTCATGGCGACGGTGACGCGATCGATTACTTGAAGAATCAGGACGGCAGCGATTTCACCTACACCGCCGCCCGAGACGACAACCGGCATACCCAGGGGACGAGCTGCACCCTTGCGTCTGCCCTTGCGAGCCAGCTTGCATTGGCCACAGCGTCCCGGAGGCGATGGCGTTGGCGAAGGCCTACGTCACCGGAGCTATCGCTGCCGGCTTCGCACTTGGCACCGGCATTGGTCCGACAGATCATGTGTGGCGGTTGCGGCACCATCTCGCCGATCCCGCTGAGCGCGGCGTGTGACCCGTCCATCGGGCCATTGATCTTGTAACCTCCCAAGCATGGCGACCCGCGCGTCTTCCCCACCGCGGCCCCGCAGCAGATCTGGCTCATCCCAGCGCGCCAAACCGCGGTCGACCGGAAGCAAGAGATCCTCTCGTACCGCTGCAGCGAGGGCCACTGCCCCGCGCAGGCGCCCCCGCACGCGACGCTCAGGAAGCCGCCGCCAACGCCTGACCCCCTTCGATCGGCTGTTACTCGGTATCGCCGCCATCGTGACCGCTCTTGCCCACGCCCTGGGCAATGCTGTTCGACGAATCGGACCTGACGTGAAAGAAGTCGACCCAGCCCTACGGCGAGACGGAATCGGCCTGTTCCTCCTCGGCAGTGCGATTGTCGTCGGGGCGGCAGTCTGGTGGAATCTGCCGGGCGCGATCGGGGACGCGATCACCACTGGCGTCGCCAGCACCATCGGCACCCTCAGTTACCTGGCCCCCATTCTGTTGACACTCATGGCATGGCGTACCTTGCGGCATCCAGACCGCAACGGCCCCATCGGCCGACAGGTGATCGGCTGGAGTGCGATCCTGCTCGGCCTGCTGGGCTTGATCAACATCGCCCGCGGACTACCGCGGACCAACGAGCCTGAGCGACTCCGCGAAGCCGGCGGAATCATTGGCTATATCTCCTCCAGCCTGCTCTCGGACCTGCTGACGATCTATGTCGCGGTGCCCTTGCTGATCTTGCTGCTGATCTTCGGCGTAATCGTCGTCGTCGGTGTTCCGCTGCATCAGATCCCTGATCGCGTGCGGTCAGTACGAGCCCGGCTGCGACATCGACCGGTGATCATCGAAGGTCAGGTGGTACCTGAGCTGGAGTACGGCGGCGACCGAGCCTACGACACTCCGGTGATCGGCGATCAGACCCGGTCTCGGCGGCCAGCAGGCAGCGGGGCGGACGAGGCGCCGGAGCTGAGCTCATCAGCGCCGGACGGTGCCGAGGCTCTCGAGCAACGTCGTGCAGTCACAGCCGGATTGCCGCCCGGCGTCACAGTGCACGGTGTCGATGGGGAGGAGTTGGAGGCGCCGCCACACACCCCGATCCCACAGCGCGTGGAGCAGCTACAGCTGTCCGGCGATGTGCAGTATCTGCTCCCAGACCCGGCCACCCTGAAGCACGGCAGCGTGCACAAGGCGCGTACCAATGCTTCCGACGCCGTTGTGCATCAGCTGACCGAGGTGCTGCTCCAGTTCGAGATCGACGCGCATGTCACCGGATACAGCCGCGGTCCAACTGTCACCCGATATGAGGTCGAGCTTGGCCCTGCGGTGAAGGTCGAGAAGGTAACCGCGTTGAGCCGCAACATTGCATACGCGGTGGCCAGCGCCGATGTGCGCATCCTGTCACCGATACCCGGTAAGTCCGCCATCGGCATTGAGATCCCCAATAGTGACAAGGAAGTGGTTTCTCTGGGAGATGTGCTGCGGTCAGCCCGCGCCAGGAATGATCATCACCCGATGACGGTCGGTCTTGGTAAGGACGTCGAGGGCGGCTTCGTGGTTGCCAACCTGGCCAAGATGCCTCACCTGCTGGTGGCCGGTGCCACCGGATCTGGCAAGTCGAGCTTCGTCAACTCCATGATCACTTCGATCATGATGCGAGCCACGCCGGACGAGGTGAGGATGCTCCTGGTCGACCCGAAGCGAGTCGAGCTGACCGCGTACGAGGGAATTCCCCACCTGGTGACGCCGATCATCACCCATCCCAAGAGGGCAGCCGAGGCACTCCAGTGGGTGGTGCGCGAGATGGACCTGCGATACGAGGACCTGGCGACATTCGGTTTCAAGCACGTCGACGACTTCAACAAGGCTGTACGGACCGGGGCGGTCAAGGCGCCGACGCCTGACGGCGCGAGCGCGGAAGGTTCGTCCACCCTGCTCGACGCAGCCACGGACCGCGTGCCTGCGCCGTATCCCTATCTTGTGGTGATCGTGGATGAGCTGTCTGACCTGATGATGGTGGCTCCTCGAGATGTCGAGGATTCGATCGTCCGTATCACTCAGCTTGCGCGGGCCGCGGGAATACACCTGGTGCTGGCCACTCAGCGGCCCAGCACGGATGTGGTCACCGGGCTGATCAAGGCAAACGTCCCCAGCCGGCTGTCTTTCGCGACGTCATCGATGACCGATTCCCGAGTGATCTTGGATCAACCTGGGGCGGAGAAGCTGGTCGGCCAAGGGGATGGGCTGTTCCTTCCGATGGGGTCCAGCAAGCCGATCCGCATCCAGGGCGCCTGGGTCACCGAGAACGAGATCAGAGCCGTGGTGAGCCATGTCGGTGAGCAGCTCAAGCCCACCTACCGGGAGGATGTGACCTTGGCATCGGAGTCTTCTGCCAAGGTGGCTGAGGACATCGGTAACGATCTGGAGCTGGCACTTCAGGCAGTTGAGCTGGTGGTGACCCTACAGCTCGGCTCGACTTCGATGCTGCAACGCAAACTTCGCGTCGGATTTGCAAAGGCGGGCCGGCTGATGGACATCCTGGAGACGCGCGGCATTGTGGGACCTTCTGAAGGATCGAAGCCACGCGACGTTCTGGTGACGCCGGACGAGCTGGACGCGGTGATGGAGAACCTCCGGCTCGGCTAGCAGAGCGGCAGTGCAGCCAGCACCCCAGGACCGGGCGCCGCGGGGAGATCGCACGATCGGTCATACTGGGACGGCCATGCATGAGTCCGCCGTATCCGCCGTCCTGGCCGCCAGTCAGGCTCCGACAAGCAGTCTGAAGCCGACTGCGGTGCACCTCGTCACGCTCGGCTGTGCACGCAATGAGGTCGACTCGGAGGAGCTTGCAGCACGGCTGGAGCGCGATGGTTTCAGGCTGGTGGCCGACCCTGGTGCGGCGGATGCGCTGATGGTCAACACCTGCGGCTTCATCGAGGCGGCTAAAAAGGACTCGATCGACACGCTGCTCGCCGCCAGTGACTTCAAGAAGGCCGGCCGCGCACACGCCGTAGTCGCCGTCGGCTGTCTGGCTGAGCGCTACGGTCACGAGTTGGCCGAAACCATGCCCGAGGCCGATGCCGTACTCGGATTCGATGATTACGCCGACATCGCTGGTCGACTCCGGTCGATCTTGGCCGGTCACCAGCATCAAGCTCACGTGCCGCGTGATCGTCGCTCATTACTACCGCTCGCTCCGGCGGCGCGGCCAGCCGCTGCCCGTGCGGCGACCATCCCCGGCCATGGGTCGGTGCGCCTGGGCACCGCCGGTCCGGCAAGTGGGCCACGCGTCTTCCGTCGTCGGCTTGACTGCGCTCCCTCGGCACCGCTGAAGATCGCCTCCGGCTGCGACCGGCGCTGCACCTTCTGCGCGATTCCCGCATTTCGAGGCGCGTACGTCTCCCGTCAGCCCGCCGAGATCATGACCGAGGCAGCGTGGCTGGTCGAGCAAGGTGTTCGTGAGGTGTTTCTGGTCAGCGAAAACTCCTCTTCCTATGGCAAAGATCTCGGTGACGTTCGCCTCCTCGAGCGGCTGCTTACTGAACTGGCTGAGCTTGACGGGCTGTCGTGGATTCGGGTCTCGTACCTGCAACCTGCTGAGGTCCGGCCCAGCCTGATCGAGGTGATGGCGAGCACGCCGAAAGTGGTTCCGTACTTCGATCTGTCTTTTCAACACGCCTCGCCGCCCGTGCTGCGCAGGATGCGGCGCTTCGGTGGCGCCGAGTCATTCCTGGCACTGATCGAATCGATCCGACAGTTGGCGCCGGCCGCAGGGATCCGTAGCAACGTGATTTGCGGCTTTCCAGGTGAGACCGAGGCCGATCTCGATGTGCTCTGCGACTTTCTCGCCGCG
>DASUYM010000110.1:0-33595 GCA_036377435.1 Propionibacteriaceae bacterium | reverse complement strand
CACAGCATCACGCTGGCCGGATTGGTGAACGCTTGCTCCGGCGTCAGCAGATAGAGGGTGAAGGCGACGGCATAGAAGCCCAACGAGACAAGGGCGGAGACCTGCATCACGGTCTTCTTGCGGTGGTGATCGACCAGGCTGCCGAACCAGATCCCGCTGAGGGCCGTGGTCACCAGGAAGATGCCGGCCACCATTCCGGTAGCCAGCACCGACTTGGTTTCCAGGAACACCCAGAAGGTGACCGCAAACCACACCGTGAAGTTGATGACCGACACGAGCAGCGTGTTCACCAGCAGATGCACGAATGCGCGATCCGTGCTCCTGCTGAGGTCGATTGCACGCGTCTTGGTCGTGGACATCAGAGGTAGCTCCCGTCAGCCGATCCTACGATGTTGACCCGCTGCGGTTTCCAAACTCATCGCCCGGGACATCCCGTACACTCGTCTCTGGTCCCTCGCGTGGCGATACCTCACCCAACCCCCCAGGGCTTGACGGCAGCAAGGGTAAGTGAGCTCTTTCGGGTACGCGGGGGACCGCTTGCTGTCGATGCGGCTGAGCCTTTCGAAGCCCGGAGCCCTTCGACAAGCTCAGGGCGCATGGGTCATGCGGCTGGAGCGCGAATGCCCAGTCGCTCCATCAGGCCCATGGCGTCGTACGGGGCTCGCACCTTTGCGTCGTTGTCGCAATAGACGTAGACGTCGCAGCCGCGTTCTGTCCAGGAGTTGATCTTGGCCGCCCACTCATCGAGCTCGCGATCACTGTAGCCGCTCGCATAGAGCTGTTCATGGCCGTGCAACCGGACATACATGAAATCGGTGGTGATCTCGGTGATGATCGGCCACTGGCCAGGGTTGTCGGCGACCACCAGTGCGATCTTGTGACGACGAAGCAGCTGGTAGAACTCGCGCGTGCGGAAGCTCTTGTGCCGCACCTCGACGGCATGGCGCAGCCGCTGCCTCGGGTGACCTGCCTTGATCAAGGCATGATCATCCGATACGCGTTGATCATGGTTGGCTGCTATCTTGGCTGCTGCCCCCGCGGTACGCGGCAGTTGCGCAAAGAACGCGTCCATCCGATCCGCGTCGAAGCCGAGATTCGGTGGGAGCTGCCACAAGATGGGACCCAACTTCTGATCGAGGGCGAGCACGCCGGAGGCGAGGAAGTTCGCCAGCGGCGTCTCGATGCCGCTCAGTTTCTTCATGTGCGTGATGAAACGCCCGCCTTTCACGGCAAAGACGAAGTCCTCCGGGACCGAGGCCGCCCAAGTTTCGAAGCTGGACCTGCGCTGCAAGGAGTAGAAGCTGCCGTTGATCTCCACAGAGTTCATGCGCTCGGCCACATACCTGAGCTCTTCGCGATGCGGCAACGCGGGCGGATAGAACTTCCCTCGCCAGGGTGGGTAGGTCCAGCCAGAAATGCCGATCCGAACCGTCACAGCCGTATGCCGTACCGGGCCAAGATCGGTGTCAGCGCGGCCAAGCCGCCATCCCATGGAAAGAGCTCGCCATGGATTCCGATCTCGCGGGCGCCGGTGACGTTGCCATCATGATCATCGATGAACAGCACCCGGTTCGGAGCAACGGAGATGCGGTCCATGATCGCTTGAAAGTACCCTGCCTCGGGCTTGGCAAACCCAAGTTCGAAAGAGTAGAACTGCTCATCGAAGATCGTCTCGAAGCCCAGTGAGTTGCGCATGTACGTCCCGCGCAGGTTCTGTTGGTTGGTCGCCAGTCCGCAGTGCAGTCCAAGATCACGAACCGCGCGCACTGCGTCGAGCATCGGAGATCTGACCTCGATCCAGAACTGCCGATCGAGGACCTCCTCGAGCGGAGCACTGATCTCGAATTGCCGCAGCACGTCTCGCATCGCCGCTCCGAAGTCGTTGCCAGTGAGGCAGGCCACGTCCGCGGCCGCTATGGCGAGCAGGAACTCCTCAGCTCTGGGCCCTCCCCAGGCGGTTAGCTCCTCCATCCGCCTCTGCCGAACACCCTGGATCACGCCATCGGCGTCAAACAGCACCCAGTCGAGCTCCACGGCAGCGCAGCCTACTCGGGTTCCCGAGTCAGGTCGTTTGCGATCACAGGCGTCCAGACGTCCGGCATTCCGGCTCGAATGCGGTCATCTGTGATCACAAGCGCCCAGGCGCCCGGGCATTCCACCCAAGGCCCTGTCGTTTGGGCAAGCGAGCCAAAGTTCGCTCCCCATCAGCTGGCACCGGAGCCAGCTGTCACCATCCGGGCATAAGGTGCATGCGTGGAAGAAGCGGGACTGGACGACCTGCGGCTCTCAGAGCCTGGGCTGGACGGGATCGAGCACACTCAGGACGAGGCGCTGTTCAACCAGCCCGCACCGAGCAAGCGTCCGCAGGCCCCGCTCGCGCTTTATCGCCGCTACCGTCCTGACACCTTTGCCGAGGTCATCGGCCAGGACCATGTCACCGAGCCCCTGCAGCGCGCACTCACCAACAACAGGGTCAACCACGCTTACCTGTTCTCCGGCCCTCGAGGATGCGGCAAGACCACATCGGCTCGGATCCTCGCTCGCGCCCTCAACTGCGAGAAGGGGCCCCGGGCTGTGCCCTGTGGGGAGTGCCAATCGTGCCGTGACCTGGCTCGCAATGGTCCGGGAAGCATCGATGTCATCGAGATCGACGCGGCCAGTCACGGCGGCGTGGACGACGCTCGCGATCTGCGGGAACGGGCGTTCTTCGCGCCAGTGAGCAGCCGTTTCAAGATTTACATCGTCGACGAAGCCCACATGGTGACTACCGCAGGCTTCAACGCCTTGCTGAAGCTTGTCGAGGAACCGCCGCCGCACGTCAAGTTCGTCTTCGCTACCACCGAGCCGGACAAGGTCATCAGCACGATCCGCTCGCGTACCCATCACTACCCGTTCCGCCTGGTGCCGCCACGGCTGTTGACCGAGTACCTGGGCAAGCTCTGTGACGCTGAGGGCATTGCGGTGGAGCCCGCTGTGCTGCCGTTGGTCGTCCGAGCGGGTGGAGGGTCCGTGCGCGACTCGCTCTCGGTGCTGGACCAGCTTCTCGGCGCTGCCGATGAATCCGGGGTGTCCTATAGACAGGCGGCTGCGCTGCTGGGATACACGCCTGACTCGCTGCTCGATGAGTTTGTCGATGCCTTCGCGGCCGGTGATGCCGGCGGAGTGTTCGCCTGCGTGGACAAGGTGATCGAGGTCGGTCAGGACCCGCGGCGATTCGCCGAAGATCTGCTGCGGCGGCTACGTGACCTCGTGATCGTCGCCGCCGTGCCTGATGCGCTGACCTCCGGGCTCGTCGATGTGGCTGCTGATCAAGCTGAACGCCTCACCACCCAGGCCGCATCACTTGGCGCCGGCGAGCTCACCCGAGCAGCCGAGGTCATCGCCACCGGTCTCACCGACATGCGGGGGACCACTGCGCCGCGGCTGCATCTGGAGCTGATGTGTGCGCGGGTGCTGCTGCCCGCCGCCGATGTCGACGATCGTGGCCTGCATGCGCGGCTCGATCGTCTGGAGCGGCGCATCGGTGTGACGAGCTCGTCCAACCCCGCTCCCGCCAGACCTTCGGTCACACCGGCTCCCAGCCCGCCGATCGCGAACGTGACTCCACCCCCTACGGTGCCGGAGACTACGCCGTCCATGCCGCCGCATCCGCCTCGGGGAGAATCGCCGAGCGCAGCCGCCTCCACTTCGGAGCCAGTCGCAGCTGCGGTCCCCGCGCAAGGCACCCAATCAGTAACCACTGAAGCCCAGGTCGGGCTCTCAGTTACCGACGTACGTCGACTGTGGCCAGATGTGCTCGAAGAGGTCAAGGGCAAGCGCCGCTTCACCTGGATTCTGCTCAGCCAGAATGCCCGGGTTGCCGAACTCCGCAAAGGCACCCTGCTGTTGGCAATGTCCAACCCCGGCGCGCGCGACAGCTTCGCTCGCGGTGGGAACGAGGATGTGCTGCGGGAGGCGATCGTCGTGGTGATGGGCGCTGACTTCGCCATTGAGACGATGGTGGATCCCAGCGCCACCCCTTCGGCGGGAGCATCGCGTGCGCCTCGGGCCGAGCAGGCGCCAACAGCACCTGACTCTGCAGCGACCCGCGTCACGAACGGCGCCCAGAACGCCAGGGCTGAAGACCCAGATGAGCTCGCGAGCCGCGACGACAGCGACCTGACCGAGGACGCGCAGTCGCATACCGAGCTGCTGGCGCGCCACCTGGGTGCGGAGATCATCGCCGAGGAGGATCACGGCGCATAGGCTGGGCGGGCGAGTACCTCCACCCCGAAAGGCCCGCGATGATTCCCGAAGGCGATATGTCCGGACTGCTGGCCCAAGCCCAGGCGATGCAAGAGCAGCTGTTGAACGCTCAGCAAGAGCTGGCTGAGATGCAGGTTGAGGGTTCCGCCGGCGGTGGTTTGGTGACCGCAACCGTTACGGGCGCCAGCGAGCTGCTAGGGCTGGTGATCAAGCCCGAAGCGGTCGATCCGTCTGACACCGAGACATTGGCAGACCTGATCGTGGCCGCTATCCGGGACGCGACCAATAAGGCCCAGGCGGTCGCCGCCAGCAAGCTCGGTCCGCTGGCCGGCGGGCTGGGCATGGGCGGCGGACTGCCTTTCTAACGAGAGTTCAGCATGTACGAGGGCCCAGTCCAGGATTTGATCGACGAGCTCGGGCGACTGCCCGGGATCGGGCCGAAGAGTGCCCAGCGGCTGGCCTTCCACATCCTGGCCGCTGATCCGGATGACGTGCGGCGGCTCGCGGACATACTCAAATTGGTCAAGGACACCGTCAAATTCTGCGAGATCTGCTTCAACGTGTCCGAGGACACCCAATGCCGGATCTGCCGCGATCCGCGTCGCGATCAGACCGCGATCTGCGTGGTCGAGGAGGCGAAGGACGTGGTCGCGGTGGAACGTACCCACGAGTTCCGCGGTCGCTACCACGTCTTGGGCGGCGCGATCAGTCCGATCGACGGGATTGGGCCGGCTGACCTCAATATTCGCGAGCTGTGCCTGCGGCTCGCGGATGGCACGGTAACTGAGGTGATCTTGGCGACTGACCCGAATCTGGAAGGGGAGGCAACAGCCACCTACCTGAGCCGCCTGCTGCTGCCCATGGGCGTACGCGTTAGTCGGCTGGCGAGTGGTCTGCCAGTTGGTGGTGATCTTGAATATGCCGATGAAATAACCCTCGGACGGGCCTTCGAGGGTCGCCGCTATGTCGACGCCTAAGACCCACCGACGCCCCCTCCCAAGAAACCGGTCAGAAACCACCCGTCTAAATCGTTACAGCACCGTGGTTAGTGACCACTTTCCACGCAGAAGCGCCCAAATCAGACTGCGACGTAGCTGTCTTCAGTGTGGAAGACGCCGAGTTTCTCACACGCCTCGGTCAAGATGCGCTGTACGTCCAGCGTGTCCTGCAGCGGCATGATCACGCTCTCGGTGCGTCCGGCGCGTATGCCCTCGGTCACCTCGATGAGCTCGTGGGAGTAGCCAGTGCCGAGTGGCGGCCGGCTGATCGTCTCAGGTTCCTGGCCTCTCCGATGCAGCACGATGCGATGCGGATGGTGGAACCTCGGCGGTACCTCAATCCAGCCCTTGGTGCCCTGAATACGCGCGGCCCCAGGAGTGTGATGCTTCAGCGATATCAGCAGCGTCGCGACGCGGCCGTCTTCATAGCCCAACAAGAGCCCGGCCTCAGCATCGACACCAGTTGGCGCCAACGACCCACTTACCGCGATCCGATCCGGCGTGCCGAGAAAGTACTGCGCGAAGGACACCACGTAGACGCCCAGATCGAGCATCGCGCCACCGCCCTGGGCCGGGTCGAACAGCCGGTCAGTGGGGTCGTAGGGCCGGTCCACACCAAGATCGGCCTGTAGCTGCCGGACCTCACCGATCGCGTCATCGTCGATCAGGGAACGTGCCGTCACGATTGCAGGCTGGAAGCGGGTCCACATCGCTTCCATTACGTAGACCTGGCGCTGCCGGGCGGCCGCAATCACCTGCTCGGCGCCTGCCACCGTAGCGGTGAAGGTCTTCTCCACCAACGCGGCCTTGCCGGCCGCGATGGCGGCGAGAGCAATGGCGTGATGCTGCGGATGTGGGGTGGCGATATAGACCGCATCCACGCTCTCGTCGGCCATGATCTCCTGATACGACCCGTACGCATGCGCCAGGCCGTGGTGCGTCGCGAAGGCCTGTGCTCGCTCCGTGGAACGGCTGGCTACAGCTACCGCCTCCGCGCCTTCGACGTACGGAAAGTCCTTGATCACCAGGGACGCAATGCGACCTGGTCCGATAATGCCCCAACGAACAGTCGGTGAATCGATCATCGGCGCCGGCCTCGTCGCTGCTGCCGCAGGTTGCCGGCGATCGAGGAGATGAAGATCGGGATGAAGATCAGCCACCAGTAACTCCAGCTGGTGGCAAAACAGAACAAGATGATCGCGGGCCACGAGGCAGCCGCCACGACGGCCAGCACGGTGTCTGCCCTACTGCGTTCCGGGATTGCCGGATGCACATGGTGTGCAATCCCCGGGCTGGCTGCCGGCGTACGCTGCCAAGGCGGGATTTCGAAGGAATGTTGCTGCTGCGGCTGTTGCCACGGCGGCGCCAGGAACCTAGGACGGTTTTCGATCGACGGCGGCCTGGGCTCTGGCAGATCGTCGAACAAGACTGCGAGCTCCGACGCCGTTCTGGCCTTGAGCGCCAGGCTCATCCGGTCGTCAAACTCCGATGCATCAATCCGTCCCTGGGCCATGTGTTCCTGCAAAAAAGCGACCGCTTGGTCACGATCGGCATCGCCGATGCGAGGTTCCACGGGTCGCTTTGTCGGGTCGGTTGGCTGGTGCTGAGGCGCCTCGGCGGGCTCCGGCTCGGGCGTGGACGACTCATTCACAACCCCCAGTATCCTCGGGCCCGCATCAAGACATAGATCAATGGCCGAGCCAACACCACTAGAATCTCGGCGTGGGACAGGAGCCGCTGTGGGCCGCGTAGTGCAGAAGTACGGCGGCTCATCTGTGGCTGACGCTGACAGCATCAAGCGGGTCGCCAAGCGGATTGTTGCGACAAAACAGCTGGGCGATGACGTAGTCGTCGTGATCTCGGCGATGGGTGACACCACCGATGAGCTCATGGGCCTGGCGCTCGAGGTGTCCCCGCTTCCGCCCCCTCGCGAGCTGGACATGCTGCTGACCGCCGGCGAGCGGATGAGTGCGGCGCTGCTCGCCATGGCGATCCACGACCAAGGCATGCATGCCCGTTCGCTGACCGGCTCGCAGGCCGGCATCATCACCACCGGCACTCACGGAAATGCCCGGATCATCGACATCACCCCAGGCCGGATCACTTCGGCCCTCGACCGCAATGACATCGTCATCGTGGCCGGATTCCAGGGGGTGGCACAAGACACCAAGGACGTGACCACACTGGGTCGCGGCGCCTCGGACACGACCGCGGTCGCCTTGGCAGCCTCACTCGGCGCCGATCACTGCGAAATCTATACAGACGTCGACGGTGTCTATACCGCCGATCCGCGGATCGTGCCGAGCGCTCGTCGCATCCCCGAGATCAGCTACGAGGAAATGATGGAGATGGCGGCTTGTGGCGCCAAGATCTTGCATCTACGGTGCGTTGAATACGCGCGCCGGGAGAACGTGCGAGTGCACGTGCGTTCCTCGTTCTCTGACAAGAGCGGTACCTGGGTGCAAGGGTCAAAAGAAGGAAGCGCCATGGAGCAAGCGATTATTTCCGGTGTCGTCCATGATCGGAGCGAAGCCAAGATCACTATTGTCGGCGTTCCGGATCGGGTGGGCGAAGCCGCGCGGATCTTCACTGCAGTAGCCGCCGCAGAGATCAACATCGACATGATCGTGCAGAATGTGTCCGCGGTGCAGACCTCGCGTACCGATATCTCCTTCACCTTGCCGAAAACCGATGGATTGACCGCGATGGAGACGCTCGACGCGCTGAAGACTGATGTCGGCTTCGACGACGTGCTCTACGACGACCAGATTGGTAAGGTTTCGGTCATCGGAGTGGGCATGCGATCGCACCCTGGTGTCAGCGCCAAGTTCTTTTCGGCGCTCGCGGACGTCGGGGTGAACATCGAGATGATCTCTACTTCTGAGATCAGGATCTCCGTGATCGTTGATCAGGATGATGTTGATCGGGCCGTCGTGGCCGCGCACACAGCCCTGGGCTTGGATGCCGCCGAAGAGGCAGTCGTTTACGCCGGTACCGGCCGCTGAGCGCTCCTTGCCTACCCGATTGTTGGTGTGGTGTTGGTCAGGTGCGTAATGCAGCCGATGCCTCCAGTGCTGCGGCCCCTACAGCTCAACAGCTTGGCCTAGTACCCTTCTTCGTCTTCCGTGTCATCGGCACGTGCCGTTAAGCCAGGCCTGGGACTAGCTGGCTGCATCGCAGGCACCGACAGCGTGCATGGCTCGACGACCTTTGGGATGGTCACTTTGGAGGTAGTTCCGGTAATCTCGGCGACGGCTGAGACGCAAAAGTTGTCGGTCCCATTCACCTGGACAGAAGCCTTAGGCGTGCACACTCCAGGTGCACAAGAATCCGTGTTAGATACGTTTTGGGTCTCGTCGGCGGTATATGCCAGCGTGACTTTCAGCGTCCCCGCCGTGGTCGCCCTCGCTGTCGCGCACTTCGTGCCGGCATCCATGGGGTCCACGTAGACCATGAGCTGGATGGTCTGTGTCCCGTCTGTTTCATCCTGTTTGAGTGTGCCCGTGCATGAAGATACTGAACTACCCTCAAGGGTTGGTAACGACTGGGACGTTCCGCCTGTGGTCCCAGCTGTGGACGAAGACGAGCTAATGCCCCCCGCCGCGTACCCTAAAAGCGCGAGGAACAGGATGAACAGGATGAATCCGAAGAGGGCGTCTGTAGAGTCGTTAGCCATGCTTTGCCCCGATCAAGTGCCGTGCAAAACACTTTAGCCATGCTTTGCCTTGATTAAACGTCTTGCAAATCACGTGTTGGCCATGCTTTGCAGCGATCAAAACGTCGTGCAAAGCACTTTGATCATGGATCGCAATTGCGTGCGATGTCAAGCGCAAGGTACGTCTGGATACGATACCGAGACGCTGCGAGCCCCGCCAGTGCCGCTAGCGGAGCGTCGAGGAGTATGCCGCGGTGTGCACCATTGATCAGCGTTACTGCTCTCTACGGACTTGCACCGGTGAGCGCGCTAGGGCAAAACCGGTCGCTGATCTTCACCTCATTACTTGCCCACCTTGCTGATCATGATCTTGCTCAACAATGTCGCCGAGCACCGTCAGGCTCTTGATGATCACCGGTACCGATGGTGGCGGTGAGAGCCGCCTGAGTTCCAGACGACATCGCGTTGTGATCGCGATGATCGCGGCGCCCAGAACGACCAGGCCGTGGAACAGCCAGCAGAACACCGTCGTGAGAGACGCCGCACGGAGCGGGTCGTGACGATCTTGGACCCCGCGCAAAGACGAATCCTGTCCTTGGGCTCCCTGTGGGGGCGGGGTCAGCGAATTTCACTCCGCTTCAGTTGCTTGGTCTCCGAAGCCTCCGCAGATAGTGCAAAGACCAAGCAAGTGGTGCGGAGTGGAATCAGGAGGCTTGCAGACGACGCGCAGGGTTGATCGGCATCCGGATAACTACGAAAGGTTTGGGTGACCGCTAATCCGGCGCTTTCTCGCGAGTCCAGCGGCGCAACCAGGCCGCTCGGACAGCGCCGTAGTCTATGATCACGATGCCCTCACGCCCCACCGCCTCACGGGCTTCAGGTGAGGTCAAGAATTCAAGATCAGTACGACGGACCTTCCACCCGTCGTCGATCTTGCGAGAAGCCGCATCACCTAGCCCAGGGTGGACAGCCCACTCGCTGAGCCCGGGTGGCAGCTCGTGGAGCAGCTGAAGGTAGCGGCTCGCCTTTGTCTCGATGTCGAGGGAGAAGCTGTCGAGGAACTCGAGATCGACTACCGGCAGATCCTGCTGCCGTGCTAGCCGCCGCCCCCGTTGTAACCACACTCGCGCGGCCAGTCGGTACTCCTCAGCCAGGGCCATGCCCAGATCGAAGATGTCGTCGCGTCCACCGTCTGCCAGACAATGCCAATCCAAGTGGGTCGGGGTCAGCCCAGTGGAGAGGACCGCTTCGATTTGCGACCTCAGTTCCAGCTCGACCTCATCCAGATCTGCCCGCGCGAGGAATTGCGCCTGATCAGTGGACGGAAGAAAGCGACCATTGCCGTCGAGCAGGGAACTGACCTTCTCTGCAGGAGCCACGGGATCCCAGCGGTAAGTGGCGAAGTCGCTGACCAGAGTGAGGTGAACCCCGAACGGGATATATGGCCGTTCCTGCAGCAGTTCGAGCGCCCGGCGAGCACCTGGGCACGGTGGCATCAGGCTGCAGGAGCTCACAATCCCGTTCTCGATCGACTTCACAACCGCGCTGTTGACAGACGGATACATTCCGAAGTCGTCGGCGTTGATGATCAACACACGGGCGTCTGATGAGTATCCCAAGAGTTCGCTGGAGAGCACAACAAATCCCCGATCAGATACCCAACCTCGACTCCCCGAGCGTACCCTCCGCGCCTGGCCCTTCCTGCAGCTGGTGACCGGCAAGCTGCAGCACCCGCGTATGGATCGCGTCGAGGATGTCTTCCGGAGTGACCAAAAACTCCCACTCCATCTCAGCAGGTGGAGCGATCCAGTTCCGTGCGCCCAGGACGACGACGGGAGCGTCCAGGTCGTCGAAGGCCTCCGGGTGCTGAGCTACCGCACGCGCGGCTGCAAAGCATGATCAAATCGTTCAGGCCAATGGGAGGCCGGGAGGTGGCGTCGGTCACGGGCCCTCCTGCTCGGCGCCGTCCCCAGGCTGGGTCGCCGTCACGGCCGGCGTGGGATACGCAGGCGATGTCGCGCCCATGTCATCGGCGTCCGCCGCGGGACCGGCAGAGGAACCCTCAGGAGGCATCTGCTCACCCGGCTCGGCCAGAAACGTGAGGACTCAGCACCTGCCCGCTGATCCGCGCCTCGATATCGATGGTTGCCTTGGCTGTCTCCAGAGTCACCAGGACGTCCCGAGCAGTGACGGCAGAGCCCTCTGTGACATTCCACTCGAGGACGACGGCATCCTCGCCACCATTCCCTGTGGTCGGTAGGGGCGAACGTCGGTTGCCATGCTCCTCCATTCATGAGTGAGGAAAGCGCTCAGGTGAGAATTGGGCGCCAGTACCTTAACTCTTGAGAGCGCAAGGTACTCATAAGAGGAGCAGGAGCTGGCATGACCCCTAGCCGATCAGCCTTTGTGACGGGCGGTGCCCGCGGAATCGGCAGAGCGATCGCCGAACGGCTGGTGGCAGACGCCTTGGGTGTCTCGGTGGCAGACCTGCCGTCGTCAAAAGACCAGGTAGACGCGGTCGTCGCCAGCCTCGGCGGCCCTGAAGTCGCCCTCGGCCTTTCAGTTGACGTGACCAACGCCGAGAGCGTGGAGACGGCAGTGAATGCCCACGCCGAACACTTCGGTGGGTTGGACGTGATGGTTGCGAACGCTGGCGTTGCGGTGACTGCTCCACTTCTGGAGACCACCACCGAGCAGTGGCAGCTGACGATGGACGTCAACGTCAGAGGAGTGTTCCACTGCTATCAGTCCGCGGCCCGCCAGATGATTGCACAGGGCCGGGGTGGTCGGATCATTGGCGCCGCCTCGGTCGCGGCGCATCGAGGGGGGAAGTGGCAGGGCGCGTACTCAGCGTCCAAGTTTGCCGTACGCGGCCTGAGCCAATCGGTCGCGCAGGAGCTAGCTCCACACCAGATCACCGTCAACGTCTATAGCCCGGGCGTGGTGCATACACCCATGTGGGAAGGCATCGATGCGGAGATGACCCAGCGACGGGGTACCGAACTGGGCTCGGAGATGGCCGGCATGGTTGCCGGGATTCCGCTGGGTCGATTGGAGACTCCGGACGACGTGGCCGGCGTTGTGTCGTTCCTCGCCTCACCCGATGCGGGGTATGTCACCGGACAGTCGATCGTCGTCGACGGCGGGATGTGGTTTTCATGATCGTGCACGAGGAAGCATCATCTCCGGATGTTGGAGCAAGCCAGTGAGGCTCTACTTGGATACCGCGGATCGCGGCGCGGCTGAATCATTGCTCGCGACCGGCCTCTTTGCCGGCGTCACGACCAATCCCACGATCTTGAAGCGTGCCTCCAAGGGGGTTGGTGATCTTCGAGAGATCTACCGCTGGGCCACAGCTGCAGGCGCCCGCGAGGTCTTCCTGCAAGCATGGGGAGAAGACCCTGCCACACTGATCGAGCGCGGACAGCGGCTGCGTGATCTTGGTCGAGAAGTGGTGATCAAGTTCGTCGTGACGCGCGCCGGTTCGACCGCCTGTGCAGCGCTGGCCGCCAGAGGCATTCCCACGCTGCTGACCGCCATCTACGACCCGGGGCAGGCAATCGTCGCCGCGGCTGCCGGTGCCACCTACATCGCTCCATATCTGGGGCGGCTGAACGATGCAGGTCGCCAGGGGATTGCAGAAGTAGTGGCCATGCACGAAGTGCTCGTCGCCACCGGCAGTACGACGAAGGTGCTGCTGGCCAGCATTCGCAGCGTTCCTGACATGGTTGCGCTGGCCCGCCACGGCGTCGACTGCTTCACCATGGCGCCGGAGGTCGCGGAGCAGTTCTTCACCGATCCGACCACGGCCGAGGCGGCGCGTACCTTCGAAGACGCCGTCCGCGAGACCTCAGCATGACTATCGACGCCGATACTGCCCCAGCCGTTGTGGTCGCTGGCGATGCACTCATTGACCTCACCCCGACCACGACGGTCCGCGGCCACCTCGCGTACGAGCCTCACCCGGGCGGATCGTGCCTCAATGTTGCCGTCGGTCTGGGGCGCCTCGGAGTGCCAACAGCGTTCCTTGCACGGCTGTCCAGCGATGCCTTCGGACAGATGCTCCGAGGGCAGCTTGCTGACTCTGGAGTGCAGCCGAGCTACTTTGTCGACACAGAAGATTTGACGACGCTGGCCGCCGTGCATCTGCGTGGCGGCCAGGCGACGTACTCTTTCCACGCGCAGGGGGCGGCCGATCGCGGACTGCTGCCGGAGCATCTGATGCCGCTGCCTGACCAAGCCGCTCTCCACCTCGGCTCGATCGCTCTCATGCTCGAGCCGGTCGCTACCACTCTCGAGTGGCTGCTGCGGCGGGAGGCCGGCCGCCGGGTGGTAAGCCTGGATCCCAACGTTCGGCCGGGGTTGATATCGGACCGTGTGGCGTACCTGGATCGTTTCGAGGGCTGGCAGCGTTTGGTCGACATCCTGAAGGTGAGCGAAGAGGATCTGGCCTGGTTATATCCACGCCGCGCCCCGGACGAGGTCGTGGCGGGCTGGCATGCCGCTGGCATTCCTCTCGTCCTTGTGACGCACGGCGAGCACGGGGCTCGTGCCAGTACACCGCTGGGGTCGACGAGTGTGGAGGCCCCGCGGGTCGCAGTCGTGGATACGGTTGGTGCTGGGGATGCGTTCATGTCCGGGGCCCTGGCCCACCTATATGAGCGCCGCCTGCTGACCCGAGATGGCCTGCGGTCCTTGGACGCCTCGGGCCTTGCCGAGCTGCTGCAGGCTGCCTGCCTCGTCGCTGCCGACACCTGTACCCGGGCTGGGGCCGAGCCGCCCCGCCGCCGCGAGCTTGACACGCGCTCTACGGATGCTCCGCGAGAGGTCACCCTGGGCTTTGCCGAGCTCGTCGAACGCGCTCGCGCGCTGGCAGTGCCCGGCCAGCGGCACTTGCTTGGCATCACTGGGGCCCCAGGTGCCGGGAAGAGCAAGGTCGCCCGGGACATTGTCGACAAGCTCGGCCCGGACCTGGCCGTGCTCGTTCCGATGGATGGATTCCATCTCAGCAACCAGACCTTGATCGCTTGGGGACGCCGTGGCCGCAAAGGGGCCTGGGATACGTTCGACGCTGACGGTTACGTCCACCTGCTCCGCCGGCTACGAAACCAAGAGGAGGAGATCGTGCACGCTCCCGACTTCGCACGCGACGTCGATCAATCCATCGGTTCGGCGCTGCCGATCCGTCGTGAAGTGCCCCTTGTCGTGACTGAGGGCAACTATCTGTTGAGCGAGATGGGCGGATGGGCCGGCGTTGCACCGCTGCTGGACGAGAGCTGGTATCTGGAGTTGGACGACTCGACCCGCCTGCAGCGGCTGAGCTACCGCCATCAACTGCACGGAATGAGTCAGGAAGAGGCTGATACCTGGGCTCGTACGACCGACCAGGACAACGCTGTCCTCATCGCGCAGAGCATGCCGCGAGCTGATCTCCTCATCACGATGGCCGCGTCATGAAGGCAGTCCGTTACGAGGCGCCGGGCGATTTCGCTGTCACCGACGTGCCGATGCCGCCGGTCGGTCCGCTCGATGTGCTGATCAAGATCCACCAGTCCGGGGTGTGTGGCACTGATCTGCATCTGCACCACGGGACCTACATCGGGGTTTATCCGCTGACACCGGGACACGAAACGATCGGTGAGGTCGTCGAGGTCGGTCGTGATGTGACTCGCTTCCGGCCGGCGCAGCGGGTAACGGTCAATCCGAACATCTACTGCGGCCACTGTGAGTACTGCCTGGCGGGCCAGCTCGTTCGGTGCGCCAACACAGAGGGCATGGGCGTCCACCGTCCTGGCTTCTTTGCCGAGTACGCGAGCGCCGATCACCGGCAGGTTTTCCCAGTGGACGGCCTCGAGCCGGACACGGCCGTGTTCTGCGAACCAACCGCCTGCGCCATGCATGGGCTGGAAACTCTTGATCTACGCCCAGGTGGCAGCGCTCTGGTTCTTGGTGCCGGCCCGACGGGCCTGCTGCTGGCTCAGCTGATCGGCAGTGGTGGGGCAACTTCGGTCACCGTTGCTGACATCGTGCCGTTCAAGCTGGCGACCGCCGCTGAGCTGGGCGTGGACAAGACCGTCCATATCAGCAAGGACGCCGCGGAGAATATTGAGGTCTTGCGGGACGCCTCACCCAATGGTGACGGCTATGACGTCGTCGTCGAGGCGACCGGCGTCACCGCCGTCGGCAACATCTGCGTCTCGCTGACCCGGAACGGCGGCACGGTGCTCGTCTACGGCGTGGCCCGACCAGACGAGCGGCTTTCGGTTAGCCCTTTCGAACTCTTTCGCCGGGAGATCACGATCAAGGGCTCGTACGCCGAGATGACCTCCTTTGCCGCCGCGATCGCCGCGCTGCGCGCCGGGCGGGTCCGCACCGACGGGATCATCAGCCACCACTTCTCCCTTGATGACTACGGCAAGGCTTTGGACACACTCGCGTCCGACCCAACCGCCCACAAAGTCGTCATCGTGGCGGCGGCATCGTAGGAAGACACCACTCGCCGTGGCCGCCTGTGGGCACACTAGATCCCGGACCCACTGGCGCCGTCGCGCCAACGCTGGAATCGGGGCACGTCGTCGACGACCACCCCGTACGGAGTCCGTGCCACGATCTTCGCGTAATCGGCCTCATTCCTCCCGGTATACAAGAACACCTTGATGTTGGCTTGCCGGTAGCTGCTGGCCACACTGACGGGGATATCGAGTCTGGCGTGGACCGCGGCGGCCGTCGCCTTGATGGCGGACACCGACGGCCAGCCGCCAGTCCCTTGGGCGGCCAGGGCATAGCTGATCCGATGCCTGGGGTCGGCGGCGTCGAACTTCTTGATCTTGTTCAGTGGGGCAAGCCGGGCGGACGTAGCTGCGAGCTGAACCCGGGAGTTCTTGATGGCGTTCCAGAACTGCTTCGCCTGGGCGTCGGTGATCGAAGCGACCTTGATCTCCAGAGCGAACGACTTTCCCAACGAGTTGCCGTACTTGAGCAGGTCGGCCAAACGCATGAGCTTCTGGCCCCCGAGGTCGGTGCGGCACTTGGCGCTGATGGAAGACCACAGCCATGAGGAGACCTTGCCCCTGCAATTCGTGATCCGGTCGAGCGTGGCATCGTGCAAAATGATCATGGTGCCGACGGAGTCGGAATCGGGACCATCCTTCGTCCACCGGACGTCGCCATCCAGCAGGTCGGCGCGGTTTCGCACCGCGTACTGATAGGCAGGCAACGTACCTTCGGCATACCTCGACGTGTTCGCGCCGCGATGGGCCACGACAATTTCGTCCGTCGAATCGGCATACGCCGACTGCGTGACGACGATCAGAGCAATTGCAGCGGCAAACACGGCGCTCAGCACACGCAAACGGTTTGTCATGGCTTTCCTCGCTGGAGGGAAGGGGGAAGTTGAGAGAGCGAGCGCGCCACTCTAACTAGACGTCGATAAGCCAGCGCAAACCGACACGCCACGGAGTAGTCAGTCGTAATACCGGTCTGCGCAACACAAGAGCCCAAGGCCGAGGCGGCTGAGAGTCGGGCCTGCTGCAAACCGAGCCCCTGCGTGACGACGATGCCCGGGTCGTCGATTGAGCCGCCTGAGTGCGATGCGGCGCCGGTTCGTCGTCATCTGAGCCCGGGAAGCGCGAGGCTTGAGTCGAGCGAGGACATGCAGCCCTTGACAAACCGCGCCCGTAGCGGTGGTCATGGGCGCTGGCGGCGTACACAATGAGGGTAGAACCTGGGAATTGTGGTCGGCGGCAAGCGGCAACCACTGCACCAACGTTCGACGCGCCTGGTTCCGGGGATGAAACAGCGGCATGAGTCGGAGGAGAATCGATTGCGGCCGAGACGAGGCTCGGAGGAGTCGGCGCCGCCGAGAACTGATCGTCCCCTGCGGCAGGTCGTCGTTTTTCTCGGCATCACCTACGCGCTCACGCTGGCCATCGCGCTCGCGCTGCCGCATGCCGGCATTGCCCCGCTGATCAGCATTGCCGTCCCGGTCATCGCGGTCGCACTCACCGTCGCCTTCACCGTTCCACGTGGTCAGCGACGCGCGGTTTGGGCGGCGGTCGGATTCAACCCACAGAGGGGACGAGGGCTGCTGATTGCCGTCCTCGGTCCGATGGTGATCATTGCTGTGAGCTTCGGCGTAGCGGCCGCCTTCGGGGTGGTTCGCTTTCCAGGCCCGGGTCCGGGCCTCGGCCTCGCCGTCCTTAACCTCGCCGTAACCACGATCATTTTCGCGGTCGTGTTTCTCGGCGAGGAGATCGGCTGGCGGGGCTACCTGCTTTTTCGGTTGGCCGAACTCATGTCTGGGCGGCGTGCGGCTGTTTTGACCGGGGCCTTCCACGCGATCTTCCATCTGCCCTTGCTGGTGCTCACCACCACCTATCAGAGCGAGGGCAGCCGCTGGATCGTGGTACCGATGGTGATGGTCACGCTGACCTTGGCGGGTGTCTGGTACGGGTGGCTGCGCCTATGGTCGGGAAGCATTTGGCCGGTCAGTCTTTCTCACAGCGCCTTCAACAACCTGATGGAGACCGTCGCCGGCGCGGCGATCGCGACTTCGCCGGCGATGATGGCGTATGTGACGACCGAGACCGGTGTGGTGACCATGATCATTGTGGTGCTGGTCGCGGGTTACCTGCTGACCCGCAGAGCTGCAGACTTCGCCAAGGCCGAACCAACGACCCCGCGGCCGACCACTAGATCACACACTGCTGCGTGACAGGTGGATCCGAACGACCGCTAGATCCGGCTACTGCCGGTTCAGTTGAACTTTCCCGAGCCAGCACCTGGCAAGGCCATTTGATCGTGATCTTGGGCAGCGGACCAGAGAGCTGCGAGCGGCCAGACGGTGCCGCCGCTGAGGCGATGTCCGAAGCTCTATGGGTGATGCAGTCGTGGGTCGGCTGGAGGAGCGGCGCGAACCCAATATGCCGTACGGGTCGATTCCTTGTACACGCGCTCCTCTCACGAGGTTGATCGGCCGCGCACCTGAGCTCAAGGACGTTGGCGACATGCTGCGCCGAGCACGGCTGACGCTGACCGGCCCGGCCGGCGTAGGCAAGACCCGAACGGCAATCGAGCTCGGTCGTGGTCAAGCGGCATGGCGCCGGACGAGCCGCGAGTCGCTCGGCATCACGGGCGAGGCGGTGTGGAGGCTGGAGCCGCTTCAGCCGGAGGCTCGCCGGGGCGCTCGGATCCGAACCGGTCGGCAGGGCGGAGGTCATCGGGATCGACGCCGCAACCAGCTATTTCCGCGAGCCGATCGCCTAAAGGCACCGGCAGCTGCGTGCCCTCATCCCACTTAGCGTCAGTTACTCGATCTACGCGTCATCTGCAGATAGTGCGGAGTTCGAGTTAGTGAAGCTAGGTGGCATGGTGTCCCTGGCCATGGGAAAGTCCCCACTGGTGGCCAGGTAGCGGTCCCCGCTGGTGGCCAGTGAAAGTCCCCACTTCGTGTTCGTTGTGTCGTAGTCGTTGAGGCCCTTCCGCGGCTCACGGTGACGGTGTCAGCCAGTCGCCGAAGCCACGGAAGGGGTCTCCATTGTGATGAATGCGGAGGAACGGATGGATGTGATTGCCGCCTTTCGAGAGGTGGGCAGCTATCGGGGCGCTGCGGAGATCTGCGGCACCACGCATAAGACGGTGAAGCGGATCGTGATTGCGCAGCAGCAGGGCTGGCCGGAAGGGCTGGAAGTGCGTCGCTCACGGCCTCGGAACTTCGACTGTGTCGCCGATCTGGTGGCCGAGCGGGTGGAGAAGACGCAGGGCCGGATCTCGGCGAAGCGGTTGTTGCCGAAGGCGCGGGCCGCCGGCTATGTCGGGTCGGCGCGGAACTTCCGGCGACTGGTGGCCAGGGCGAAGCGGGACTGGCGCCGCGGCCATCACCGCGGCCGCCGTCCGGGGGTGTGGACGCCGGGTGAGACGTTGATCATCGACTGGGGTGTCGAGGACGGCCTGCACGTGTTCTGTGCGGTGCTGGCTTGGTCGCGGGTCCGGTTCGTCCGGTTCGCCGCCGACGAGAAGGCCTCGACCACGTTCGGGTTCGTGGCGGAGTGTTTCGAGCTGCTTGGTGGGGTGCCGGCGACGGTGCTGGCGGACCGGATGGGCTGCCTGAAGGCCGGGGTGGTCGCGAATTTGGTGGTGCCGACCCCGGACTATGTCCGGTTCGCCACCTACTACGGGTTCCGGCCGGACTTCTGCGAGGCGGCGGATCCGGAGTCCAAGGGGATGGTGGAGCATCTGGTCGGCTATGCCAAGCGGGACCTGATGGTGCCGCGGCAGCCCTTCGGTGACCTGGCTGCGGCCAACGCCGCCGCGTCGGCCTGGTGCGTCGAAGTCAACGCCACCACCCATTCTGAGATCTGCGCGGTCCCGGCCGACCGGCTCGTGACGGTGCGGCCGCTATTGCGGGCGTTGCCGTCGCTGCGGCCCGAGATCGGATCCCGGCCCACAACCCGGAAGGTCGACAAGTTGTCGTGTGTCCGGTTCGGGTCGGCCCGCTACTCGGTGCCGTGCCGGCTGATCGGGCAGACCGTCACCATCACCACCACCGCGGCGATGATCATGGTGGTGGAGCCGGTCACCGGAGAGGTGTTGGCCGAGCACGTCCTGGTCGGCCCAGGTGAGACCAGCATCCTCGACGACCACTACGACCGCCCCCGCCCGGACCGGCCGAACAAGGCGCCACGGCCCAGAACCCAAACAGAGAAAGACTTCTGCGCCCTCGGGCCGGTCGCCGAGGCGTTCTTGGTCGGCGCCGCCGCGGCCGGGGTGTCCAAGCTCGGCGGGGAGCTGGGCGACATCGTCGCCCTGAAGGCCTCCCACGGCGAACCCGCGCTGCTCGCCGCGCTGCAGCGGGCAATCACCTACCGGCGGTGGCGGGCCGCTGACATTCGCTCCATCCTCGCCGCCGGCGGGAACGCTCCGACTTCCCGGCCGGCCGGAGAATCGCTTGCGGAGGTACTGACTCTGCCGCAAGTGCCGACCCGGTCCTTGGACGCCTACAAGATCATCAACAGTGAGGAAAGCCAGTGACGGCGGCACCACCGGCGTTGGCCGCCGACCTCAACGACGGCCTGAAACGGCTGAAAATGGCCGCCATGCGCCAGCTCGCCCCCGAACTGTTGATCACCGCGAGGACGCAGCGGTGGAACCCCGAGGAGTTCCTCCGCACCCTGGTCGAGGCCGAGATCGCCGCCCGGGACGCCTCCAACGCACGCACCCGACGCCGCCAAGCCGGATTCCCCCTCACCAAGACCCTCGCTGAGTACGACCTCACAGTGTCCTCGGTCCCCCGGGCCACCTTCGACTACCTCGGGTCCCTGGAGTGGATCCGGGCCACCGAAAACGTCTGCCTCATCGGACCCGCCGGAACCCACTAACACTGCGCATGCCTTTCATGAGGGTTGATCAAACAGTCCAGCCTGGTCGCTGGAAACCTTGATTCGTAGGCCTTTTCGTTGTCCGCGGTTGACGTGGACGGCCCGCAGTTCGCCGCGTTGGACCTTATGTAACACCGTTTGGCGGGCCACTCCCAAAATGCTTGACGCCTCGTCGAGGCCGACCCAGCCGTCGGGAACGGCGGGCACGACTTTGTCGCGGACTGCCTGGTCGATCCGGATCCGCCACGGCGCGCCGGCGGTGAGCTGTTCACCGGTAATGAAGCCGTCGCGCAGCCATCGGTAGATCGTCGCTTTGCTGACGCCGAGCAGGCGTTCGGCTTCGGCGACGGTGACCACGACGGCATCATCGCCATCGGCTGCGACAGATTCTGGCGGCCGGTAGGCGGGGATGCCGCGGGAGACCCGCAGCGACTGCACCCGGCTTTTGATGAACGGCAACCCGGTGCCGGTGCGGCGGTGCTGCCGGGACAAGATCAACGCGATCGTGGTGTCGTCGTAGTGTGCGGCCAGCCGCCGTACCAGCTCGACGGTGTCCTCATCGGTAGCGTGGAAATGCCCGCCAGTCTTGGTCAGCGTCATCTCAAGCTCGGTGCACCCGCCGCCTTGCCAGATGATCCGCAGCGCGCCCGTCCGTGCCGCGGAGTCGACGGTGACGACGACCTCGGAGATGATCGCGCGCAGCAGCTGCTTGCGTTCCCGGAATGTTGTCGATGCCGCGTGGAACAGCGTCCGAATGTCGGCTCCGGCGCGGGACAGCCATGCCAGTTCCTCCTCGGTGAGCTGGACCGGGCGGCGGGCTCGGGCGGCGAGCAGGTCTTGTTCGGCTTGCCGTTGCGCGGCCAGCTTTGCCTCCAGCGCCCGTTCCAGGGTGCGGGCGACCAGCCGGTTCTCCGGCTCCACCGCGTCGTATTGGCGCCTGGCCCGCTCGGCTTCATAGCGGGCCCGTTCGACACCGAGCTCGAACGCGCGCAATGTGGCGGCGTGCGATCGTTCGGCGTCGCTGAGTGCCTGCGCGGTCGCGGCCAGCGCGGCCGGTTCCAAAACGACGAATATCTCCTCCAGGATCCGGTTCTCCAGCCGCCGTCCGCCCAGGCTTTGGCAGCCTTTCTCCCCGCCATACAGCTGTTTGGCCCGGGCGCACACATAGCGCGGACAGTTACCTTTGGTTCCGGAGTAGCCGGTTTGCATCAGCCTGCCGCACCTCCCGCAGCGCAGCCGGCCCTGCAGCAGCGCCGAGCCTTCCCGGGGTGCGCCGCCGCCGGATCCGCGCGGGGCACGCCAGTTCTGCCGCAGCCGCGCGGTGTTGGCCTCATAGGTGGCCCAGTCGATGAATCCCGGGTGGTGATCGGGGATCAGCACCGCCCACTGCTCGCGCGGCAGCAACACGGTGCGCTGCACCACCTTGCCGGTCGCGACGATGCGTTTCTCGGTGCGGGTGCGGCCGAACACGAACGCCCCCGCATAGACCGGATTGGTGAGCAGGTCGTGCACCGCCGGATAGGTCGCCGGCTGCCACACCACCCGGCCGGTGCGGGTCGGCCGGCGCGGCAGCAGCAACCCGTCACCGCGCAGCGACAGCAGCACCTGCCGCCCGGTGCCCAGCTCAGCGAAGCGGCGAAACACCGTGGCGATCGCCTCGACCACCGCCTCGTCTGGAGTGATCACGACCGCGCCGGTCAGGTCGTAGTCGAACCCGACCGGCAGGAACTGCCGGAGCTCCCCGCGGGCTGCTTTGTGCCGCAAGCCGGCGGTCAGCCGGGACCGGATCAGATGCAGCTCGGCCTCACTCATCGTGCCCTTCAAACCGAGCAGCAGGCGGTCGTTGAAATCGGCCGGATGGTAGACGCCGTCCGCGTCGGCGATCAACGTGTCGGTCAGCGTGCACAGGTCCAGCAGCTGATACCAGTCGCTGTTGTTGCGGGCCAACCGGCTGACCTCGATGCCGAAGACAATCCCGACCCGACCCAGGCCAACATCGGCGACCAGATCCTTAAATCCTTCCCGGGCCGTCGCCTCCGCCCCGGATCGGCCCAGGTCAGCGTCGATCACCCGCACCTGATGCGGATCCAGCCCAGCGCCACCGCACGTTCCCGCAGCTCGTACTGCCGGATCAGGCTCTCGGTATGCTCCCGCAGCTGGGTCAACGTCGACTGCCGCACATAGACGTAAGCGTCCCGGCCCAGGTGCACCGGGCCGATCTTGGCCGACACCAACACCGTCGTCGCCTCACTCATCGCCATCACCCCAACCGTCAGCGGCGGTGTCCGGGGCGATCAGCACACCGCGCGCGATCAGCCGGGCCAGCAGCGTAAGCACCTCGCGGCGGGTCGCCTCTGGAAGCGACCACCATCGCTCGACCGGACGTGCCGGTCCAAGATCAGGCAGCGTGAGTTGGACGATGTCAGCAGCTACTCTCAAGGCGCGCAAATAGGTTCACCTTCTCGAAATCGTTGGCGCGAACAGGGACAGGTCGAACCTATTTGCCCTCATTACCGCCCGCCGCAGAGCGCGGCCGCCCCAGCGCCACGACCAAGGCGTGCAACACCTGAACGCCGGCCCCGTCCAACACGACACCCACTGATGCCGCCGGCTCAGCCGCCCACACATCCGTCGCATCCGCACGGATCGTGCCCGGACTCCCGTCCGGCAGATCGACCACGAGCAACAGCACGCCGTTCCACCGTCTGAACCCAGAGCAATCCAGCAACTCATCGAACAACGGATGGGTCCAGGCCGTCACCCGCACCCTGCACGGCAACACCGACCGAAGATGTTGCAGTCTCTCGCCGTCACTGCCGGCACCGGCAAGTCTCACCTGCTGCTCGCCCTCGGCGACGCCGCCGTCGACGAGACCCTCTACCGAGGACTGGCCGACAACAGCGTCGGACGCGTCATCGACACCCTGCTCCGCAACGAGCTGATCATCGTCGACGAGCTTGGGTTCGCCCCGCTGGACGACACCGGAGCCCAACTGCTGTTCCGGTTCGTGGCCGCCGCCTACGAACGCCGCAGCCTCGGCCTGGCCTCACACTGGCCCTTCGAATCCTGGGGCCGCTTCCTGCCCGAACACACCACCGCCGTCAGCACGCTCGACCGGCTCCTGCACCACTGCCACCTCGTCATCACCGACGGCGAAAGCTACCGCATGCGCCAAGCCCGAAACCAAGGAGGAACCAAGATCAACAAACGCTAGAAACAACCCGCGAAGTGGGGACCTTCAGATGGCCACAAACGGGGACCGCCAACTGGCCATTGACACATGGGTAGAGGGGCGAGCTCCGATTCGTCGGGCCCACCGGACCGAGATGCTCGCCAGCGCGGCGAACGATGAAGGGAGGTCTCAGCCAGTGGGACGTTTGCGCTCGGCGGCATGCCGACGTTGAATGGTGCTCTGCGAGTACTTGGATCTAGAGGGGGTTCCAGGTGCGGGCTTTCCCACGATGGGCCGGTTGGGCTGTCGCCGGGACGTTGCTGTTCACTTCTGCGGCCTGTGCCGCTCAAGGTCAGCCGTCGGCTGAGCCGCCACGGCAGTCCAGCAGTCTCTCCACAGTGCGGTCCAGCAGCCTCCCAACCGTTGCGCGGCCAAAGCCAAATGAGACCACCGCTGCTGTGCGGCCCGCCCCGAAGAAGTTGAGAGCGGTGGAGCGCCCGTTCTCCCCGAAGGAACAACAGTCGACAGTGCGGCGATCCGCCCCGAAGAAGAAGCAAAGGGCGGTGGTGCCGCCATTCGACCACATCGTGGTCGTAATCCTCGAGAACAAGCACCGCTCCAGCGTGATGGGCAGCGGGCAGGCGCCATACCTCGACAAGCTCGCGGCCAAGGGCGCCAGCATGACCCACTCCTACGGTGTTACCCACCCTAGCCAGCCGAACTATCTGGCGCTGTTCTCCGGGTCGACTCAGGGAGTGACAAGTAATGCATGCCCTCAGCATTTTCGAAAGGCCAACAATTTGGGCCATCAGCTCCGTAAATCAGGACTCAGCTTCGTCGGATATGCCGAGTCGCTGCCGAAGACCGGCTTCCGTGGATGTTCATCTGGTCGCTACGAACGCAAGCACAACCCGTGGGTCAACTTCGGGACGCTGCCTGCAAGCACCAACCGGCCTTTCAGTGACTTCCCGCGCGACTACCGAAAGCTGCCCACTGTGTCGTTCGTGAGTCCGAATATGTGCAATGACATGCACGATTGCTCGATCCGCACTGGCGACCGTTGGATGAAGAAGCACTTCGACCGGTACGCGCGCTGGGCGCCACGCCACAACAGCTTGCTAGTCGTCACCTTCGACGAGAATGCGGGCGGCACAGTCAAATCGATCCCGACGATTATCGTCGGCGCGAACGTACGCCCGGGTGTCTATGCCGAGCGGCTCAACCACTACAACCTGCTCCGCACCATCGAGGACGCATATGGGCTGCCCGCGCTGGGCCGCGCCGCATCCGCATCCCCTCTAAAGACGATCTGGAAGCGTTAACCACTGCCGCGACGCAGTCGACGGAAGCTCCGACCATCCCGCCATGAACCGGCATCAAGCTGGTCGCCGGACTCGACGGAGACGTCTAGAGGTTGGTCATTCGTTCCCCGGCCTCGTTGTAGCGGCCGCCCTGCACCTGGATCTTGGATGCGGCGTCGGTGATTTCGGTGAGCTCGTCGGCCGACAGCTCGACGTCGGCTGCGCCGAGGTTCTCTTCCAGCCGGTGCAGCTTGCGGGTGCCCGGGATCGGGACGATCCAGGGCTTCTGGGCCAGCAGCCAGGCCAGCGCGATCTGAGCCGGGGTTGCACCCTTGCGTTGCGCGATGCTCGTGAGCAGGTCGACTACGGCCTGGTTGTGCTGCAGCGCCTCCGGCGCGAACCGGGGGATGGTGCTGCGGATGTCGTTGCTGGCATCGAAACTGGTCGAAGCGGTGATGGTGCCGGTGAGGAAGCCCTTGCCGAGCGGGCTGAAGGGTACGAAGCCGATGCCTAACTCCTCGCAGGTCGCCAATACCTCCTCCTCGGGCCGCCGCCACCACAGCGAGTACTCGCTCTGTACGGCCGTCACCGGCTGGATCGCGTGCGCCCGGCGAATCGTCGCGGCGGCCGCCTCCGACATGCCGAAGTGCTTCACCTTGCCGGCCTCGATAAGGTCCTTGACCGCGCCGGCGACGTCCTCGATGGGCACCTCGGGGTCGACCCGGTGCTGGTAGTAGAGGTCGATGGCGTCGACGCCGAGCCGCTGCAGCGAGCCGTCGACCACCTGCTGGATGACATCGGGACGGCTGGTGACCCGCCCCCTCGGCTTGCGTTCGACGGGATCGATGTCCCACCCGAATTTGGTGGCGATCACGACTTGGCCCTTATACGGGGCGAGCGCCTCGCCGACCAGTTCCTCGTTCGCGTACGGACCATAGATCTCGGCGGTGTCGAAGAAAGTGACGCCACGGTCCACAGCAGTGCGGATCAACGAGATCATAGAGTTCCGGTCAGGCCTGTCGCTGTAGCCACCGGTCATGCTCATGCAGCCCAGTCCGATCGCCGAGACCTCCAGGCCGTTGCTGCCCAGGGTTCGCTTCTCCATGGTTCGTCTCCTGTCGTCGTCGAAGGGGCGGCTTACGGCCGTCCCCGGAAAATGTGATCCGCGTGGAGCGGGTGCTGTTACGTGGGAGGTCCTGGCACGGTCGTGCAGATCCTTTGTCGAGCGCCAATGGCGTGCTCGCTGCTGAGGCCGGCCAGCACGGCGACCTCACCACGGCGCAGCCCGGGTACCAGGCGCAGGCCGTGGAGGGGGACTCCCGCCTGTTCCGGCGTGACCTTCGCCCGAAGCGGGCGAGGAACTTCCGGACGTCGTTCCGGTTCTCCATACGGGAGACGGTAGTCCCGCCCAGCATGCCGCTGGGAGCCCCTGACAGTACCCCTCACGGCAATACCCCCTGCGACGGGCACCTATCCCGAGCTATCCCGGCCTATCCCCGGCGCATCCCGCCCCTCCCTATCTTTGACCGTCGGACCTCAGCCGGAGGAATGCCGGGGTCACAGCAATCAATCGCACTACATAGCAAGAGGTAACGTGATCTCGTGGATCATTTTCCAACTGGAACCGTTACCTTTCTGTTCACGGACATTGAAGGAAGCACGCAACTTTGGGAGCGCGCACCGGAGACTATGAAATTCGCTCTGGCTCGGCACGATATGTTGCTGCGCCGATCCATTGAACAGCACGACGGCTATGTCTTCAAGACTGTTGGGGATGCCTTCTGTGCAGCTTTTTCGCACGCCCCGGATGCCCTTTCGGCGGCGCTCGATGCTCAACGGGCGCTTCGTGACGAGGAATGGCCTTCAGAAATCGGCGCGATCCGAATTCGTGCAACCCTGCACACTGGTGCAGCAGAAGAACGCGGCGGCGATTACTTCGGGCCGCCGCTCAATCGGGCTGCACGCCTGCTCGCTGCGGGACATGGTGATCAAACCCTCCTCTCACGGGCAACTCAGGAATTGGTGTGCAACTGCTTGCCGCCTGGGGTGTCACTACTTGATCTTGGTGAGCACCGCCTGAAAGACGTATTCCGCCTGGAGCGGGTGTTTCAGGTGTGCGTCTACGATTTGCCTGCGGAGTTTCCGCCGCTCAGGTTGCTTGATGCGAAGCTGACTAATCTGCCCGCCCAGCCCACGACCTTTATCGGGCGTGAGCGCGAATTGGCGGCGGTACTGGCGCTACTGCGCCGCGATAATGTGCGGCTGATCACGCTGACTGGGCCGGGCGGCACCGGCAAGACACGCCTCAGCATACAGGCCGCAGCAAATGTGTTGGACGAGTACAAGCATGGGGTGTTCTTCGTGCCGCTAGCAACAATCACTGATCCGGATTTGGTCATCCCCACCATTGGCGCAATCTTCAACCTTAAAGATTTGGGTGGACAGCCCGTCGGCGAGCTGCTGAAATACTATCTGGCTGAAAAACATCTCCTGTTGGTGCTGGATAACCTAGAGCAGGTCATCAGTGCTGGGCCGAAGATCGCAGCACTGCTTTCCGCTGCGCCGCGCCTGAGAATTCTCGTCAGCAGCCGCGAGAAGCTGCACGTGTATGGCGAGTATGAGCATCCTGTCCCGCCGCTAGCGCTGCCGGATATGACGAAGAGTCCGACCCTCGCCGTGCTGTCACAGTGTGAAGCGGTGGCGCTGTTCATCCAACGGGCTGAAGCCGCTAACCCCAAATTCCAGATTACGGAAGCAACAGCGCCCGCCGTAGCGGAAATCTGTGTGCGGCTGGATGGCCTGCCCCTCGCGATTGAGCTGGCGGCGGCACGATCCAAGCTGCTCACTCCACAGGCGATATTGGAACGGCTATCGAGCCGTCTCAAGGCCCTGACAGGCGGCGCACGCGATCTGCCACCCCGCCAGCAGACCATCCGAGGCGCGATTGATTGGAGCTACGATCTGCTGGATGACGGGGAAAAGACCCTTTTCGCACGACTCGGCGTTTTCGTCGGCGGCTGGACCTATGAAACGGCAGAGGCAGTGTGCAGCGACGGGCTGCCAATGGAGGTATTCGACGGCCTGGAATCGCTCACCGACAAGAGCCTGATCCGCCCGACTGAGGGGAAGGGCAGCGAACCACGCTTTATGATGTTGCAAACCCTGCGCGAGTATGCCGCCGACAAGCTCTCCGAGACAGGGGAATTGGAGTTTCTCCAAGATCGTCATCTCGCTTATTTCGTAGCGTTAGGCGATCATGCAGAGCGAGAACTCGTTGGGCCCGATCAGGTTGCTTGGTTGGACCGGCTTGAAGTCGAGTTCGACAATGTTCGAGCCGCGTTGAGTTGGTCATTTGCGAACGATCGCGAAGCGGGTCTGCGACTAGTCAGCGCCCTCAGTCGATTTTGGCGGGTTCGCGGGAATTATAGCGACGGCAGTCGGTGGCTGTCCTTGCTGCTTTCGGGCCCGATGCCCTCTGTTCTGCCCCAGATACGCGCCAAGGCACTCAGTTTGCAGGGCGAGATCGATTCGTGGCTGGCTAAAAGCATCGGATATGAGCTTGCCGCAGAAGGCTTGTCGGTCGTTCAGGAAATCGGGGATAGGCATGGAGAGGCCTATGCCCAGTATGTAATGGGACTTAGTGTTCTCCAGCACGAGCAGTTGAGCCTTGCACGATCTCATCTATCTAAGAGTCTGATACTTTATCAGGAGTTTGACGACAAGCTTGGGCTAGCTCATGTGCTTTCTGCATTTGGTCAAGTTGATGACAAAGACTATCTGCGATCGGGAAGAGCACAACTTGAAGAGGGGCTGGCACTCTTCCGCGAACTTGGCGATCTCTATGGAGTACGTCAGTGCTTAATTCGATTGGGTCAACTCGCCATTAGGCAAGGGGAGTTCGAAACGGCGCGCGACTGGCTGGAAGAGGGGATGGCATTGGGGTGGTCCCTCGCGACGCGAGGGATTGTGCATGATATCATCCAACTCGGCGACTTGGCGTTTTGGCAAGGCTCTTACGAGAAAGCCCGCGCTTACTATGATGAAAGTCTGGCTTTGGCTCAGGAAACCGGCGAAATCTGGGCCAACTCCTGGATTCTTGTCCGCCTAGGATACGTATCATTGCGCCAAGGGCATCCCGAACAAGCGCGGGCACTTTTTGACAAATGCCAGAAACTCTTTGTAGAGGAGGATTTGAAGATCGGTGTTGCATTTACTTTGGAGGGATTGGCGAGTTTGTCAGTAGTGGACGGCCGACCAGACCGCGCGGCAGAGGTCTTTGCCTGGGCCGATGTGGTTCGTGAGACAGTCGGCAATTTTCGCCCACCTATCGAACAGGCTGCCGTAGATCGCTATTTAGCCACCATCCGCTCACAAATCAGTGATACGGCGTTCGCAGATGCTCAGGCACGGGGTCGTGCCATGGCCATGGACATGGCCATTGCACGCGCCTTGGGGCGATGAGCCATCTCCGCTGGCAGCCCGATATCGCGCGTAATGCACATCGCCTAGGCTAGTCGGGGCAACGGTGTCGGTGGCGACGCTCAGAGTTAGCTCGGCGAAGCCCCGAGCCCAGTCGGAGCCAATGGCACGGATCTGACCGCAATCGTGTGAACCATTGGCCGATGGGTACACCTGTTTGATCCGCGGATGGTCGCGGTCTTGTTTTGCACACACCTCTGGAGGACACATGAGCGAGAACCCGAACGTTGATTCCACGGCCCCTTCACCCCCAAGCGGTTCGACGCCACCGCCTTCACCTGAGCCGGCTGGTACTGCGACGCCCGCGACGGGATCGGAGAGCGCCGACTGGCCCGTGCTGGAGGAGACTGCGCCATCATCTGCCGCATCATCCCCACCGTCAACCTCGACGGCACCACCCACCGTGGAGCAATCGAGGACGGCCGCGCCAAGAGGGCTGAGCTACGCGGTCGACATCGTGTTCTGCATCGACGTGACCGGGAGCATGACGCCGATCATCGACCAGGTGAAGGCAAATGCACTTCGCTTCTATGACGACGTGCAATCGAACTTGACCGCGAAGGGGAAGAACGTCGACCAGCTGCGCGTACGGGTCCTCGCCTTTCGCGACTTCGTAGCCGATGGCGCCGCTGCCCTTGACGAATCCCCGTTCTTCACCTTGCCGGAGGAGCGGGCCAGCTTCTCCGACTTCGTCAACGGTCTCGTTGCGGAAGGGGGTGGCGATGCTCCGGAATCAGGACTGGAGGCTGTGGCACTAGCAATTGACTCACCCTGGACGACCACCGGTGATCGTCGTCGGCAAGTCATTGTGGTGTGGACGGACCAACCTGCCCAGCCACTCGACGCATCGGTGCTACCTCCTGACCTGTCCTCACGCGTGCCGGCCGACTTCAGCGCCCTCACAGATGCGTGGGAGGACGAGCAGGGACGTATGGGGTCCAGTTCAAAGCGGCTCATCCTCTTTGCGCCGGACGGGCCCGGCTGGAGTGACATCTCTGGCGTCTGGGAGAACGTCGTGCATCATCCGTCGCAGGCTGGCGGTGGCCTGTCCGAGGTTGATTACGGAACGATCATCGACTCGATCGGCAATTCGGTGTGAGCGAAACAACGAGCGCATGGTCGCCGTCGGCGCCAGGATCGGCGCCAGGGCCGACCATCTCGTTCAGCTTCAATCTGGGAAAAATCCCGGACCAAGGTGAGGACTCAGACCCCATCTTGCGCCACGGGCCCGACCTGGGATTGATAGCGGTGTTCGACGGCATGGGCGGAGCGGGGGGCACGGTCTACGAGACGCCGGACGGCCGCCGTTCGGGTGCCTACTTGGCGTCGCGCCTCGCCCGAGATGTCGTCGAGCGTCGGATGCTGGAACTGCTGGAACCGGACTGGAACCTCAACGGCAAGGCTGCTGCCAGCGATCTGCAGCGATCTGTGCACCAGGCCCTGAGACAGCGGCTGCAACAGCTGAAGGCGCCGCCCAGCGGCTTGCGCTCTCGCCTGCTCCGGGCCCTCCCGACCACGATGGCTCTCGTTGCGCTGCAACGAGCTCAACCGGGCGGGCCGGTCTGGGGGTGTCACGTGCTGTGGGCTGGCGATTCGAGAGCGTACGTGTTCGAGCCAACCGGGGCGCGCCAACTTACCACCGACGATCTGCGTGATCCTGGCGATGCGCTCGCCAATCTTCGCCGCGACTCGGTGGTCAGCAACGCGATGTCGGCCGACACCCAGTTCCACGTCAACTACCGCAAGGTTGAGTTGCGGGCCCCATTTCTGGTGGTGTGCGCAACTGACGGCTGCTTCGGTTACGTACGCACTCCGATGCATTTCGAGCACATGGTGTTGAGGCACTTAGAGAACGCCCGCAGCACCGAGGCCTGGTCATCGTCGCTGCAGGCCGAGATCGCGGCCGTCACGGGCGACGACGCAGCCATGTCGATGCTCGGAGTGGGCGCTGGCTTCAAGGAGTTCCAGAAGCTTTTTGCGCCGCGGCTGACAGAACTTGGCCGCGACTTCGTTGCGCCTCTGGACGAGCTGAGCAATGCCGTCACCCGGGCCGAACAGGAACTCCAGGCGTTGCGGTCCCGCCAGCTCGACCAGACCGCGGAGATGTGGAACCGGTACAAGCCTGCGTACGAGCGCTACCTTTGGCCGCAGCCATTGACAGAAGAGGACGAATTCCTTCTCGGTGATGACTCTCCACAAGCAGAGCTGCCGTCTACTGGTGTCGCCCAGACAGATCCGGAATCCGAGTCCGCAAGCGAACCGGCCTCCGAGCAGCGGCCCACGGAGCCGGATGAGCCACTAGTGCCGGATGAGCCGGCAGCGCCGGAGGTCACTGAGGCCATCGGGGAGGCTCAGGTCAAAGGAAGCGAGGAGGCCTCGTCATGAAGGCCGGCGACGTCGTAAACGGCTACACAATTCTCGAAGACTTCAAGGTCGTGGGCGCGGGTCTGAGCAAGTGGACGTTCGCCGAGCGCGGCGGCCGGCAGTACTTCATCAAAGAGTTCCTGAGCCCGACCTATCCCGACGAGTACGCCCCGGGTAGTGAGAAGACGAAGGCGAAGAAGCGGGCGCGCTGTGCCGCCTTCGAGGCACATCACCGTGGGGTCCAGCACGCACTTGCCCCCCTCTCGGCGTACGGCGGCAACCTGATCGTGACGTTGGACTTCTTCCGCTGGGGCGCCAAGTACTACAAGGTCACCGAGAAGGTCGACGCGGAGGGTCTGAGCACCGCGGACATCAAGGCGCTCGGCTTGCGCGTCCAGCTCGTGTTGATGAAGACCGTGGCGCACAGCCTCAAGATCCTCCACGATCTACGCATCGTCCACAGCGATCTCAAGCCGAGCAACGTCTTGATCAAGCGCACCGAGCTGGGGTACACCACGAAGCTGATCGACTTCGACAGTTCCTACATCGCCGGACGCCCGCCGCCGCGAGACGAAATCGTCGGCACGATCAACTACTACTCACCGGAGCTGCTCGGCTACATCCAGGATGCAGGGGTTGCCCCATCTGAACTCGGTGTGGCCTCTGATGTGTTCGCCCTGGGTCTGATCTATACGGAGTACCTCACCGGTGCGCCACCGCCCTTCGATGTGGCCAGGTACCACGAGCCGGCGGTGGCCGTCCGAAGCGGTGAGAGCCTGCGCATTCCGCGGCATGGGATTCCCACTCAGCTTGCCGACCTGGTTGATGCGATGCTGTCGACGGACCCCACCAGGCGCCCCACGATCGGTGACATACATGCCACCTTGATGAACGTGAGGCTGGCACCAGAGGACGAAGGCACACCTCGTCCGGCATCGGCCCTTCGGGGCAAGGGCTTGCGGACCGCGGCGCCACGGCCGCCGGGCACCGAGCAGCGCCTCCCGGGCCGCCTCGTCGGGAAGCTCGTGCGGAAACGCCCCGACCGAACTCCGCCGTGAGGGTCTGGCGCTGTCCGGTGTGCGAAGGCGTCAACCAAGGCGGCAGGACCTGTACTGCGTGCGGTCTCGTCATGCCACATGGCCAGCCACTACGTGCGGCAGTAAGGTCCCGGTTACCCAGTGCACGTGAGTCGGCGCCCCCACCAGTGCCGCCGACTCCGCGTCGGCGCGAACTCCGGGAATTGCCAAGCCCAGATGAGATGAGACGTGTCGACCCCGACGACCTTCTGTCTTCTGACAGCGGTTTTCGAATGGTCCCGCTACCCGGCGGGTGTCTCGTCTCGATTGCCCCTCGTAGGTCTCGGCAAGGGTCCTGGGAATTGATGTAGAGCTCAGGTAACCGGCTGGCGGTTACCGTGTCTGGCGGGTCACGGTTGCGGCTCGTTGGCGGTCTGGGCAGGGACGCAGATGGTCAGGGCACCGGGTTGGATCTCCGCGTCCAGGGTGGTGGACTCGCCGCCGACGTCGCCGTCGAGCTGGTAGTTGTCCTTTCCGTCGATCTTGATCCGCACCCTTTTTCCCTTGCGTTGGTCGACCTGGTCATCTTTCTTGGGGCGTCGGGTGATGAGCCGTAGAGCCAGCTTGACCCAGTGCCGGAATCGGCGGGGGGAGGCGATGTAGAGATCGAGGAGACCGTCATCCGGGCTCGCGCCCGGTATCAAAATGAGGTTGCCCCGAAGCGTGCCGACGTTGCCAATGACACAAACCATGGCGTGGCGCCGGACCGGACGGTTGTTGTCCAGTTGGACCGTCATCCGTACCGGCAGCCGGCCCAATGCCTTTCCGGCCGCGACGAAGTACGCCGCAGAGCCGACCTTGTCCTTCAAGCCTTCATCAGTCTCATCCATGATCATGGCATCGATACCGATACCTGCCATCACCGCGAAATGCTCCGGCGCACGGTCATCGACAGTGATCCTCACCAGATCCACCCGGCGTACCTGGCCG
>DASUYM010000109.1:0-4556 GCA_036377435.1 Propionibacteriaceae bacterium | reverse complement strand
TGGCGCCACGTTGTAATCCGGGCCGGGCAGGCCATCGAACAGGTCGTCGACCTCGAACTCCTCCATCAGGTCCTGCGGGCTGGCCGAGGTTGCATAGCGTCCGCACATGGATTCGAGCGTATCTGCGGACACTGACCACCTTTTGGTGAGTCGAGCGCTTCGTTGTGGTCAAAAAGCGGGCACCCCGGTTGGGCGGTGAGGGGCAGTCACGGTAGGAATGACCTATGACCTTGCTGCGCGCTGTCTCTCGGACCATGCTGGCCTCTTACTTCGTCTCGGCGGGAATCAAGGCGATCCGTGATCCCGAGGCGCTCGTTCCCGCGGCCGAGCCGCTTGTGGATCGTGTCGTACCCCTCGTCAAGCAATACACGCCGGAGCAGGTGGCCGGCTACGTGCCGGAAAGTACGGTCACGCTGGTGCGCATCAATGGCATCGCTCAGGTTCTGGGTGGCGCCGCCCTGGCGACTGGGAAGGGCCGCCGTCTCGGCGCGTTGTTGCTGGCCGGCTCACTCATCCCAAGCACCATCGCCAAGCACCCCTTCTGGACGGTCCAAGATCCCGAGGAGCGCGCGCAGGACCGCACCCACTTCCTGAAGAATGCCAGCCTCCTTGGTGGGGTGCTCCTCGCTGCTCAAGACACCGAGGGCAAGCCAAGTCTGACCTGGCGCGCCCAGAGGGGGGGACAGACCTTAGCCAAGGACGCCCGGAAGGCCTCCAAGAAGCTCGCAAAGAGCACCAGCAGGGCGGCCGGGAGTGCCGGCGAGCTGGCGGACACCGCCGTCGCGGGCGGTGTGGCATTGGTCGAGGCGGTGGCCAAATCCTCACGCAGGGTGCGTAAGCAGGCGGCCAGGCAGCTGAAAGAGGCGAAGGCGCTGGCAGCGAAGCAGGCAGAGGAAGCCCAAAAGGCCGCAGCCAAGGCAACCAAAAAGGCCAAGAAGGAAGCGCGCAAGCAGGCCAAGGTCGTAACCAAGAAGGCGAAGAAGCTCGGCGAGAACGTCCACCTCGGTGAAAACTGACTCCCCTATCACCGACGGGTCAGCATCAGTGGTCGTCAGACCGACCACTGATGCTGACCCATTGGTGGCAGGGGACGGTGTGCCTAGGATCTGAGGGTGTCTGGACTGCGACAATGGGCCGCGCCGGAGGCGCCTGCACCGATTACGGCGACAGTGGTTGTTCCCGGTTCCAAGTCCGAGACGAATCGGGCGCTCATCCTGGCTGCGCTGGCCAGTGGGCCGTCGGTGATCAGACGCGGTCTAGAGGCGCGTGATACGCAGCTGATGCGGGACGCTCTGCGTAGCCTCGGCGTCGACATCGTCGAAGGCAACGGCGAGTGGCAGATCACCCCGCCGAAGACGTTTGACGCTGCTGGCACCGTCGACTGCGGCCTTGCCGGTACGGTGATGCGCTTCGTTCCTCCGATCGCAGCGCTGGCCGACGGCGCGGTGCAATTCGATGGCGACCAACAGGCGTACGCGCGGCCGATGGGCCCGATACTGGCTGCACTGCGAGGGCTTGGCGCCACTGTCGACGGCGAGTCGCTTCCGTTCACCATCATCGGCAGTCCGCAGTTACGAGGGGGCACCGTCACGCTCGATGCATCCGCGTCCAGCCAGTTCCTCAGCGGGCTGCTGCTCGCCGGCGCCCGGTACGCGGACGGCATCGACATCCGGCACGTCGGACCTGAAATCCCCTCCCGGCCCCACGTCCAGATGACCGTGGCCATGCTGCGGGAACGAGGAGTCATCATCGACGACACCACGCCGAACCGGTGGGTTGTCACACCCGGCACCATCCAACCTCGTGACGTGACGATTGAGCCGGACTTGTCCAACGCGGCGCCGTTTCTCGCGGCGGCAGCGATCACCGGAGGCACCGTCACGGTGCCGAATTGGCCGAGGGTGACGCTGCAGCCCGGCGATGCGATCCGCGACATCCTGCGGCACTTTGGCGCCCGGGTGGCACTTGAAGGCATCAACCTTCTGGTTCAGGGCACCGATCACATCCACGGAGTCGATCTTGATCTGAATACAGCCGCTGAGCTGACACCGGTCGTCGCGGCACTCGCCGCGCTAGCCGATCACACAAGCCATATCCGCGGCGTCGCACACATCCGCGGCCACGAGACCGACCGACTCGCTGCGCTGGAGACCGAGCTGGATCGGCTTGGCAGTCACGTGAATCAGACCGACGACGGGCTGACCATCCACCCGCGGCTGCTCGGCGGCGATCTGTGGCACACCTACGCAGATCATCGGATGGCCCAGGCCGGAGCCCTGCTGGGCCTCGTAGTTCCGGAGATCGTGCTGGACGACATCGGGTGCACAAACAAGACCATGCCGGAGTTCGAGCACCTCTGGACAACGATGATCAACGACTCCGTGCAGGCGTCAGCAGGCGAGGCGATCCGGCAGTGACCTATGGCGGCCTAAGGGGCGACGAGCATGAGGCGTTCGACCGTCCGCGAGGCCGTAGCAGGCCGCGTACCAAGGACCGACCCGACTACGCCGATGCTGAGATCGGCATGGTCATCACAGTCGATCGGGGTCGCTTCCGTGTCCTGATCTCTGATCGTGACGTGACCGCCACGAAGGCACGTCAACTTGGTCGGACAGGCGTGATCGTTGGCGACCGGGTGCGCGTGGTTGGCGACACGTCCGGCACGGAGGGCACGCTGGCGCGCATCGTGCAGGTCGAGGAGCGGGAGACGGTGTTACGACGTACGGCCGATGACGACGACCCGTACGAACGCCCCATCGTGGCCAACGCCGACCAGCTCGTCATCGTCACGGCCCTCGCGGACCCGCCGCCACGTACCGGGATGATCGACCGCATCCTGGTTGCTGGGTACGACGCCGGTATCCAGCCGCTGCTCTGCCTCACCAAGGCCGATCTTGCGGCGCCCGACGCCCTCGTTGCACAGTACGAGCCGCTCGGGGTCCCGGTGGAGGTAGTGTTCCCCGGCGCCGATCTGGACCCCCTACGCGCGAGGTTGTTTGGCCATCGCAGCGTCTTCGTCGGCCACTCAGGGGTCGGGAAGTCCACCCTGGTCAATGCCTTGATCCCTGGCGCCGATCGCGCGATCGGTGCGGTGAACGTGGTCACGGGGCGGGGCCGGCACATCTCCTCGTCGGCCATCGCGCTCCGATTGCCGGACTCAACCGGCTCCGCTTCGGGTGAGGTCCGATCCGATGGACCAAACCCGTCGGAGGGGCACGGAGGTGTCGTCGCCCCCGCTCAACGGAGCTGGGTCATCGATACTCCCGGCGTACGGTCCTTCGGCCTCAGCCACGTCAGCCGCGACCGAATCATCGCCGCCTTCGATGACCTCAGGGCTATCACCGAAAAATGCCCTCGCGGTTGCCGGCATGATGTGACAGCGCCGGAGTGCGCCCTGGACACCGCTGTCGCGAACGGCGACCTCTCGCCCTCCCGCCTTGAGTCTTTTCGCCGGATGCTGGGCTCCGGCCAGTAGCGTAGGCACATGCCCGTCCCCGACACCGCGAGAACAGGGCCTAACGATGCGCTCCGCCGCGGCCTGACCGACGACCTCCGGCTGGCCCATCTGCTCGCTGATGACGCCGACTCGATCACGATGAGCCGCTTCAAGTCGCTCGACCTCCATGTAACTGCGAAGCCGGACCTCACGCCGGTATCCGATGCCGACACCGCGGCCGAGCAGGCCATCCGGCGCACGCTCAGCCGTGCCCGACCGCGTGATGCGGTGCATGGGGAGGAAATGGGAGACACCGGCTGGGGGCCGCGTCGCTGGGTCATCGACCCCATCGACGGCACGAAGAACTTCGTCCGTGGAGTGCCGGTATGGGCGACCCTGATCGCCTTGATGATCGGCGACAAGCCGGTCGTAGGAGTAGTGAGCGCGCCCGCGCTGGGGCGCCGTTGGTGGGCGAGCCTGGACGGCGGAGCGTACGCCGGCAAATCGCTGATGTCGGCTACCACGATCCACGTCTCCAACGTTGCGACCATCGAGGATGCCTCGCTCAGCTACGCCTCGATCTCTGCATGGGTCGAGTCACGCCAAGGCCAGCAGTTCGTCGACCTGCTACGCCGCTGCTGGCGGACGCGTGCCTACGGGGATTTTTGGTCCTACATGCTGCTCGCCGAGGGCGGAGTCGATATCGCCTGCGAGCCCGAGCTGGAGCTGCACGACATGGCAGCCTGCTCGATCATCGTCACTGAGGCGGGCGGTATCTTTACCGATCTCGCCGGCCGTCCCGGGCCGCTGGGGACCGGTGGGTACGCCACCAACGGTCGGCTGCATGACGCCGTCCTGGCCCAGCTAGCCCTCAACAACGACGACGGCTTCGATGATCTTGATGATGATCAAGGCGTCGGTGATCCTTCCCGCACCTGAGTTGGACGTGAGGCCGACCGGCGGCCGCATTGTCGGCATCCTGCTGGCAGCTGGAGCCGGGCGTCGCGCTGGAGGACCGAAGGCGCTGCGGGTCAATGCCGACGGCACGTCCTGGCTGGAGCGTTCCATCAAGGTGCTCCGCGACGGCGGATGTGATGGCGTCATCGTCGTGCTCGGCTCC
>DASUYM010000108.1:0-15310 GCA_036377435.1 Propionibacteriaceae bacterium | reverse complement strand
GGGAAGTTTCCAAGTTGCTGGCTGGTATGCGGATCGATCTCCTCGCCATACAGCTCAAGTGCACCCGCGAATGACAGCAGTTTGGCACAGAGCATTCGAGCGCGTTCGTACTCACCGATCTCGCATAGCGCGGAGACCAGCCAGAAGGAGCAGATCGTAAAGCTGCCCTCCTCGCCTGTGAACCCGTCGTCGGTCTCGTCGACCTTGTAGCGGAGCACCAGCTCGTGCACGGTGAGCTCGTCGGCGATCGCCAACACGGTGGCCCGGATGATTGGGTGGTCGGCCGGCAGGAACCGCACCAGTGGGGCCAGCAGCAACGACGCGTCGAGGGCTTTGGTGCCGTAGTACTGGGTCAGCACCCCGCGCTCGTCCACGCCATTGGCCAGAATGTCGTCCTTGATCTCTTGCGCTGCCAGCTCCCATTCCGCGGCCTTGCCGTCCTCTCCCGTGATCCGGGCGATCTTGGCGCCTCGGTCGACGGCGACCCAGCACATGATCTTGGAGGAGGTGAAGTGCTGGAGCTGACCGCGCACCTCCCAAATCCCGGCATCGGGCTCACGCCAGTACTTCAACGCCTCGCCGACCTGCTTGTCCAAGATGTCCCAGATACGGTTGTCCAGGCGGTTGGCTGCCTTGAAGTGAAGGTAGACCGAATCGAGCAGGGCACCCCAGACATCGTGCTGCTTCTGCGCGTACGCGGCGTTCCCGATCCGCACCGGACGCGAGTTGGCATATCCCGGCAGGTGGTCGAGCTCGCGCTCAGTGAGTTCTCTCTCTCCCCCGATGCCGTACATGATCTGTATGTCGTCCTCGCCCTCCACCAGATCGGCGATGAAGGCGAAGAAGTCCACTGCCTCCCAGTCGAAGCCCAATGTGTACAGGCCCCACAGGGCGAACGTGGCGTCGCGGATCCAGGTGAAGCGGTAGTCGTAGTTGCGTGCTCCTCCGGGTGTCTCGGGAAGTGACGTCGAGCCGGCGGCCGCAATCGCCCCGGTCGGGGCGTAGGTCAGCCCCTTGAGAGTAAGTGCGCTTCGCTGCAGATAACCGCGCCAGGGGTGATCAGGGAACTGCCCGCGGGCCAGCCAGTGCTGCCAGTGATGCGCGGTCCACACCTGGCGCCTGTAGGCGTCGGCGAAGTCCATCGGTGGCAGGGCCCCACCCCAGGACAGCGCGACATAGCGGACGTCACCCTCTTTGAGCAGCGTCCGGGCGTTGGCTTGGCCGCCCTCGAACCCCAGCCGCAGGTCGCTGGTCAAAGTCAGTTTGAGATCCACACCTTCGGCCGAGCAGACACCCTGGTAGTAGCCGTCATCGGTATATTCCCATCGCACGTGGGCCTTGCCGTAGTCGAGCACGGGCTCACAGTCGACCATGGTCTGCACTTCACCGGAGGCACAGCGGATAGTGCGGAGGAAGATGTGCTCGGCCTCGTAGTCATTAGGCGTCCGCCGGTAGGTCCTCGAACGGTCGGTCGGATGGTGCCAAGGACCGATCAGGAGGGCATCGCGAACAATGATCCATCCGGTCGGAGTGCCCCAGCTCGTCTCCAAGATCACCGTGCCTGGCAGGTAGCGGACATCGGCAGGCACGGCAACATCGACCGGGGCGACACGGAACACGCCCGCGTTCCGACCAAGGATCCGTCCGAACACGCTCGGAGAGTCAAAGCGCGGAACGCACATCCATTCCACCGCGCCGTTGGGCGAGACGAGGGCGGACACCTCTCCGTCGCTCAGAAACCCATAATCCCCGATCGGCGTCGATCGGAGACGTGAATGCGGTGCACTGAGCTGCGCTTGCGGCTTGCTTTTCCTGTTCGCCATGGGGAAAGCATTCTCTGGTCAACACGTCCTGGCAAGCATCAAAAGCAATCGTTAGGCCGCATGATCACCGTCCGGCTCGGTGGTCTCGTTGATGACCCACCGGATGTAGTCGGGATTCCCGCTCTCAATGGGAATAGCGAGGATGCAGGGCACCTCGTAGGGGTGAGCCTGGCGGGTGCGATCGATGACTTCCTGCACGAGGCTGGCGCGGGTGTGTAGCGCTACCCGCATCTCGCGGTCATCGTGGATCGTGTCGTCCCAGCGGTAGATGGATCTGATCGGTGCGATGTGCTGTCCACACGCGACGAGTCGCTTCTCGAGCAGGGACCGGGTGAAACTGATCAGCCAATCGTCGCTGTCGGCGGTAATGATCACCTCGTATATCGGCTCAGTCATGGGTCCGACTTGCCGACCTTCAGTGGCCAGGGCCGATCAGAATCTTCTTCCGCTCTGACTCGTGGGCCCCGCCCTTCTTCGCGAGAGTGGCGCAGGCCTCCTCGATGTCTCGTGCCAGCGTGTCGACATGCTCCCGACTCAAGGTTTCCTTGACCAGCGCCCGCATGATCGTGACGTCCTGGGCATCGGGCGGCAGCGTGTACGCCGGGACCATCCAGCCGCGCTCTGCTGACAGCTGCCAGGCGACGTCGAACTCGTCGTAACCGTCATCGTTGGCGAGTTTGAAGGCAGCGAGTGGCAATTGCTCCTCGTCGGGGCCGATCAACTCGAACTGGCCAGTTGATTCCAACTTCTCGGCGAGCACTCTTGCGTTCTCCTGCATGTTTTCCATGATGTAGGTGTAGCCGGCGCGGCCATAGCGAACGAGGTTGTAGTACTGCGCCAAGACCATCGAGGAACCAGTCGAAAAGTTCAGTGTGAAAGTGGCGTCAGTCTTGCCGAGGTAGTTCTCCTCAAAGACCAAGTCTTGGGCGAGGTCGGATTTCTCTCGAAAGATCAGCCAGCCGATACCTGGGTAAACCAGCCCGAACTTGTGTCCAGAGACGTTGATGGAACGCACTTGCTCAAGGCGGAAGTCCCATTCGGAGTCTGGATAGAGGAACGGCCAGACGAAACCGCCGCTGGCGCCGTCGACATGCAACGGGACATCGATACCGCCCTCCGTCTTGATCTTGAGCAGCAGATCGTTGATGCCGACGATGTCGTCCTTGTGCCCGGTGAACGTTGTTCCGAGTACCGCAGCCACCCCGATGGTGTTCTCGTCGATGTGCTGGCTGACATCGTCTGGCCCGATCGTGTACTTGCCCGGCTGGAGCGGGACGATCCGTGGTTCCACGTCGAAGTAGCGGCAGAACTTCTCCCACACGACATGGACGTCGCCGCCGAACACCAGGTTCGGGTTCGTCGCTGACTTCCCGGCTGCCTCGCGACGCTTACGCCAATTCCACTTGAGGGAGAGCCCGCCGAGCATGATCGCCTCGGATGAGCCCTGCGTCCGTGCGCCAGTCGTCTCGCCGGGTGCGTGGAACAGGTCAGCGAGCATCCGAATGCAACGCTGCTCGATTTCGGCCGTACGGGGATATTCGGCGTGGTCGATGAAGTTGCGGTGCAAGTTGTCGGCGATGATCCTTTGCGCCTCCGGCTCCATCCACGTGGTGACGAATGTCGCGAGGTTGCGAGCCGGGTCGCCCTCGAGGGCGAGGTCTTCGGCAACCAGCCGCATGGCATCCACTGCGGTCATGCCGGTCTCGGGGAATTCGCGACTCGGGACTTCCTGGGTGACGAAGCGATTGCCGAAGAGCAATGCGTCAGGGATTGAGTCGGAGGGGACGGTCATTGACTGCTCCTTTGATGGTGTGGGTCTTCCGGGCGTGAAGGCTGTGCTGCTCGAACTGCATGTCTCCAGGCCGGGAACATCAGGATCGCTCCGGCCAGGAAGCAGACGGCGCCTAGCAGCGTCCCAGTGATTGCGACGCGATTGTTGATCAACTCGCCTGTGCTGGGAAGGACATAGCTCGCGAACGCTGAGGCCATGAACAAGATCGATCCCATCATGTTCAGCCAGGCGATGCGCCAAGCGTAAGAGCGTGGCTGGAAGCTGAGAAAGCGGCCCACCGCGAGGATGGCGAAGACGCTCGCCACCAGGAAAAGCGTCGACCCGTAGAAGTCGGGCCGCCAGACGCGCCGGTCCTCCTGTTTTGCCGTGGCGTTGTGCACCAGGGTTGCGGCGGTGCTGATATTGAAGAACAACGTGCCGGGGAACTGTGTGATAGCCGCAAGCCAATTTCGATCATGTGGCAGCCAGGCCTTGAATCGGACTGGCGCCGACTTGTACTGCGACTCGGCGTCAACCTCGGTCATCGCAGGTGACTGGGCTTGCAACAGTTGGGCGAATGAAGCCGCGGTGAAAAAGAGCGAGCCCACAAAATACGTGACGCTGTCGGCAGTCGCTCCGACCGCGTTCACGTACGCCGGCACGGATCCCAGTACGAACAACGCGGACCCGATGATGAATAGCCACGCGATCACCGCGTTGAGGGTGGCGGGCTTCACCGTCACCATGCGGTTGATGCTATCGGTGTTAAGAGTTGATCAAGCTCCGAGGCTGGTGCACTGATTTTCTTGATCACTTAGGAGAGATGATCACTGGCCTCTTGAGGTCGAAGAACTCAGTCTCTCCAACACTGAGTTTGTTCATTTCTTCCATCTGTGCCTGCAACTCCGGCGGCGGCTCCTTGCGTTCGCCTTCGCGGGCTTCGGCTTCGGAGGTGAAGTACATGACCATGGTGTACGCGCCTCCTTCGTGGCCTATGACGACGCTACCGATAAGATCGGGCCGGAACGCGTTCCACTTGTCGGCGTCTTGGTCCATGAGCTGCCGGGCTCGTTCTGGATCGTTGCTGCGGCCCTGCATGATCTGCACGAAGCCCGCTTGGTCGGGATCGCCCTGAACATCAACGGAGACGTCGGTGCTGTCACGGAACGTGGCTTCCCCGTCGAAGAGCTTCGAGGTCTCGGACCACCACTGGTCCTGCTCGGGCCGATTGCTGTTGCGGCGGGCATCCTCCTCGGATTCGAAGCGCGCAACCGCGATGGCCCGACCATCTTCGGTGACGCCGCTCGTGCTCCCAAGCCAGCCTGTCGCGCCCGGCGCAAGATCCTGGAGCCAACGATTGAGAGCGGCATCCAACGCCTGCGGGTTGGACGTCCTGCCCTGGATAACTTGAACGAACATGCCGGAGCCTCCGATCAATGCTTGGGGAACTTGAAAATGCTCTGCTCTGCGGACGTTACGACCGCAGGATGTCTGCGTCAATACGGAAAAGTGCTCAACGATTTGGTCAATCGGGCACGTCTTCGTAGATTTTCATCATTGAGATCACCCCGCTCGCGCACGGGACGTCCAAGGCCATGTGATCAGTGCCCAGAAGGCCGCCAGCAAAGCTAAGGCCACAACGAGATACCAAGGCCATTGGCCCATCAGGTCCAGCAAGGTAGCGCCACCCGGCTTGCCGTTCAGATAGCCGTAGTTGGTCCCGAGCGCACGGTTGATGGCGAAGACTATCGCGGCCCACCCGATGGTGACCGTCAGCGCCAGTCGGTAGCTCTGCCATGTCGGGTGCAGTCCGAGACCCCAGGTCAGGTAGACCGCGGCCCACATCACTAGCACGTGCTGCAACCAGTACGAGGCGAACTCCAGGACCGGTGCCACGTCTAGCAGTAGGTCCGGGGTGAGCATTGCCTGGGAATTGAAGGTCAAACCCCAGTAGTAGGTGAGAGCGGACGCCCACGGCCTCCGGCTCCACAGGGCGTAGGCCGTCACCAGCCGGAGGATGTCAGACAGGTGCAGCGGGAGCGACTGTTGCAGGTCGAAAAGTGGCGGAATCAGCCAGATGATCATGAAGCCGAGCGTCATCGTCAGCTGAACAATGGCAAAGGTGCGGGAAAATGCCTCTGCCGCCGGCGTATCGCGGTGGCGGTGGCCGAGCCGTGCCAGCAGCACGGCGCCCACGACGGTCACCATCAACACGACCCAGTGCGTAATGCCATACGGGCTAAATGTGAGGCCAGCCGCCGCCATATCCACCTCACCAACGCTAGGGTCCGCGAAAATGAATCGTTTCGCCTTCAAACTCTGGCTTACGGGAGGTCAGGGTGCGGCGTGACCTCAACGTCCACGGGTCTGCGGCAGTCTCGCCCGGCGAGTGGCCGGCGCCGACGGCGGTGGGACCACCGGGCCGATATCGCCGTCGGGAGCCTCGTCCAGGTCCACGATCACTGGGGCGTGGTCGCTCGGCCCAGAGCCCTTGCGCGCCTGCCGGTCCACCCACGCCGCGCGCACGCGCTCAGCGACCGGCGCAGTGGCCAGCACCAGGTCAATGCGCATGCCCAAGTCCTGATGGAACATACCGGCGCGGTAGTCCCAGTACGTAAACACGCGCTTGCCTGGCCAGCGATCCCTGACAACGTCTCGCAGACCAAGCGCCTGGAGCCGAGCTAGCGCCTCCCGCTCCGGCGCCGTGACGTGGGTCTGGCCGACATAGGCATCAGGGTCGAATACGTCCTCATCGGCTGGCGCGATATTCATGTCGCCGCACACGACGGCCTCCTGCGGACCACCGCGGAGGTGTTCGGCGAGCGCTGCCAGCCAGTCCAGTTTGTACCGGTAGTGGTCCGAGTCGGGCACCCGCCCGTTGGGCACATAGACCGAGTGCACGCGGACGCCGCTGCATGTCGCCGACACCGCACGCGCCTCCGGATGTGGAAAGCCCGGCGTACCGGCCACTCCCATCACGACGTCGCTCAACCCGGCCCGCGACAGGATCGCCACGCCGTTCCATTGCACCTCACCGTGCACGGCGAACTCATAGCCACGGCTGATCAGCTGCTCTCCCAGCAGCTCAGCGAATGCGTCGTCGGCGAGCTTCGTCTCCTGCAGGCAGACCACGTCTGGCCGTCGCTCGTCCAGCCACGGCAGCAGCCGCGGTACCCGCTGCTTGATCGAGTTCACGTTCCAGGTAGCTAACCGCACGGACCCACGCTAGCTGGTGGGCTTCGCCCCAACGACTGCGTCAGCTGGTGTAGCACGTGATGACCGCGAATGCGATGCAGACAGCCCGATCGTCCTTACGGGAGGCCAACGAAGCGTAGGCAGCAGACGCCAGGCGGGAACTCCGGCAGACTGTGCCAATGGCCCACGCCTCCAGCCATGCCGGTCACCACGGCCGCGACCGGCTCATCCGCTGGGCGCGCCTTTACGACCTCGGGATCGGGTTGCTCGGCCGTCGCGGGAAGCGCCTCCGCGCCATGCTGGCTGATGATCTTCAGCTCCAGCCAGGGGACCGCGTCCTCGATGTGGGCTGTGGCCCTGGCCGCCTTGCGATTCTCTTCGCCGAGCGGGTGGCACCCACCGGCTCGGTCGATGGCATCGATGCAGCAGCCGAGATGATCAACCGCGCCCGCAGCCAGACGCGCAGGCGGGGAGTGCCCGCGACCTTCCAAGTCGCGTTCGCGCAAGATCTTCCGTTCGCCGATGAGATCTTCGACGCGGTCGCGTGCATCCTCGCTCTGCACCACGTGGCCCAGGATGACCAACCAACTGCCGTCGGAGAGATGTACCGGGTCCTGAAGCCCAGCGGGCGGCTCCTGATTGCGGAGTTTCACAAGGGTCCAGGTGCCCGCCATGTGGGCCCGAGATGGCTTCGGCGTTCCGGAGAAGACATGCTCGATAAAGCGCTCCAGTTCGTCAATGCATCCGGATTCACGGATGCAACGAGTCAAGGTACGAATCTCCGGTGGCTGGGCAAGATCACAGCTCGCAAACCAGGAATCTCAGGTACGCCAGCTGATACCAGGTGGTCGGGCTAGCCAGGCCCTCGTCGACTGGTAGTGGACGTGGCGGCTCAGATCTACTGGTCAAGGCGTCGCATCAAGTTCGCCGGCGAAATACCTCCTCGGAGGTTTCACTGGCGAGCAGGCTGCAGACGCTTCTTCACAGTTTGTGCGCGAACTGCCGGCTTCACCCGCACAGCTTCCATGAGCGTCGGATCAGCAGTCAGCGATTTCAGGTAACTGACGAAGGCGCGAGCCGATTCTCCGTTTTCATAGCCTCCGAGATAGTACTCGCGACGTGTGACCCGGGTGGCAGCGAGCGGGTCGTCGCCCACCATGGCGTCGAGCGCATCGTCGAGGGTCGACAGGTCCCACTCGATGACATAGGCAGAGCGGCTGGAGGGGAATCGGGCTCGGAAAGTATCTGTCGTGTCGCCAGTGGCAACCATTGCGAACGGCTTGAGCGACTGCATGAAATCCGTGACGACCCCCGACACATCGGCCACCATGGCGTCCGCAACGTTGGCCAGCTCAGCAAACGGGGCGTCGGCCGCCTCGCCCCAACGATGCGGCCGTGACGTCGCCTCGGCGTCCGCTCGCAGGAGCTCGTGAATTGCGGCAATCGCGGCGGCTGCCTCCGGCAGTGTGCGGTTGGCCGGGTGCGGCCTGAAGATCACTGTTGATTTGCGCGCGAGTAGGGCGGAGACGATAGCTGTGCCAATCGGAAGGGAGGAGTGGTTGTTCTTGTAATCGACTGCGTACCAGGTCGGTGCGTAGAGCACGATCGGGTTGTCGACGGTGGAGATTGAGGCCGTCGCTGTTTGGATGTTCTCGATCTGGGGACGACCAAGGATCTTGAACTTCTCCGACGGAATGCGGACCCCATGCGTGGTGTAGCGGTCGATCGCAGCCTGACCAGCCACGACGAGGACGTCGTAGGCCGCTGACTTCCGCCGGAAACAAGCCTCCTTATCGCTGTCGCCGTGGTGGAGCCAGACATGAGTCACACGCCGCCTGACCTTCCTGAAATCGTCGTTGTCGCGGCTGTAGACGTAGAGCGCGGCCCTAACTGTCTTTGGCAACATCGCCCGGATTGCCCGAAGGTCTCCCCTCTTCGCATAGATCACGGGAATTGTGTACCTTTCGGCCACGCGCTGGAATGCGAGGGGGTCGGTGGTCACGACGGTGAACGGTTGCCCGGTTCTCTCCAGATAAGGTGACCACAAACCGATGTGGAATCCGGCATGCCCGTTATAAGGCATCGTCAGGACCGGACGGTATGCCCGAAGCTTGTTGAGCACCTGCTGGTTGTACCGGGTGAAGCGTGCAAGCTGCACCCGAATCACGGCCAACATTGCTACGGCTAGCACTGCAAGCACTGCGAACACTGCCGCCGGAAGCGTCAGCGTGGCAGCGACAAAGCCGAGTACAAGAAACCCGCACACCACCGCCCCGGCCCACCCATAGGGCCAGCGCGGAGGGTCAACCGGCTCTTCGGGAGCTCCTGGCAGGTTCCGGGCCTGTAGTTGCACTACGTCAACGTCTTTTAGGGCGGTGCACAACCACCACAGCCCAGCAAATACCAGGAGCAAGCCAGCAACGACGAGTAACGGCAAGCGCGGGGAGTTCGCCAGATACCAGCAGGCAACTCCAGCGCCCAGCACGGCGGCGGTGCTCAACCGAACCCAGAAGGTCCCCAGCATGCGCATGCGGATACTAAGCGCGAGCAGCGCCAGCTGCTGCGCGATCCCGATAACCAATGCGGTAGCGCAGGCGAGTCGCAGCCAGAGGACATCCCCGGCCCAGACAGATGTGATACCGGCGAGCAACGCCAGAACGGACCACGCCCGCGAGCGCAACAGTCGAGACATGTGATCCTCCCCCGAGGTGCTGGCTAGACCCTATCCTTTTTCGGGTTGGGCCGGCCCGGCTCAGTGGGCGAAGTCCCAGCGGGTGGCGCCGTGGGGCTCGGCCGTGGCCACGCCGACGGCGGTGTGGAGCGTGAGGCGGTACAGGTGCCAGGGGGCGGGGCCCGCGCTGGGCGCGCTGTATGGGGCCGTAAGCGCGTCGCCCTCCACTGAAGCCGGCCAGCCGCTGGTGCGGTACACGGCCGCCAGGCGCTCCAAAGTGGACGCGTCGGTGACCCGATGCGCCTCGCCCTCCAGCACTAGGTCGATTCCGCGCAAGCGCGCCGACACACTGCACGCCGGGTTCACGGCCAGGTTGCGCGACTTGAGCGTGCCCGGCCCGCTCGTGAAATACAGCGCGCCGTCCACCCATACGGCACCGACGCCCGCCGAGTGCGGCCGTCCGTTGGGCCGCACGGTCGCCACGAAGAAGGTCAGGTCGGCCTCGGGCGTGTCGCTGACCAGGATGTCGCGCGGCCGGCTCCACGGCAGCTCCGGGGACCCATATCGGTCGAGATTGCGCGTCGAGATCGGCTCGGTCATGGTGTCAGTCATACTCACGCGCCGAACGGGCCGACCGCAAATCGGGGTACACGCCGGGGTTACGCGGTGGGGTCGGCGGTGCTTGAGGCGGTGCTGCCCCCTCACGACGGAACGACGGCAGCCGTGCCGGTCGATACCGGCGACGTCGGTTTGACGAAGCTTGACGGCATCGAGGCGAAGCGAGCCGTCGTCGACCAGCTCGGCCGGGCCCTTGAGGTCATCCAGCGCCCCAGCCCTGCCCGTATCATCACGCTGGGCGGGGAGTGCTCGGTGAGCGTGGCCCCTTTCTCGGAGTTGGCCGCCGTTACGGCGATGATCTGGTGATCTTGTGGATCGACTCCCATCCCGATGTCGGTACCCCGACGAGTGAGTATCAGGGCTATCACGCGATGGCTATCGCAGCGCTGATCGGCCATGGAGATCCTGATGTGTTGTCCCTGCTGCCGGCCATCGTGGCACCAGAGCGGGTCGCGTTGGTCGCAAAGTGGGGACCCGTTCCTTCACCCCGAGTGACCTCCGCCAGTCCAGTGAGCCACTGGTGAGCTGGCTGGCCGCGACAGGCTGCACTCGGGTGGCAATCCATTTCGACGTTGACACCATCCACAGCGACGAAATTGTGCTGGGGCTGGGGCAGAGCCCGGCGGTCTCACCAGCGCTCAGGTGCGCCGGATCGTCACCGACGCAAGAGCTGCCGCGGACGTGGTCGGATTCACCGTTGCGGAGTACTTCCCGCATCAGGTGATGCACATGCAGCAGATCCTGGAAGGGCTTCCCCTGATTGGTGATCCTCCGACGAAATGAGGCGACCTACCGGAACTGAGAGAATGACCGGTGCCGCCGGGCGACGCCGAGCACCCGGCCAACGCGCTTCTCGCTAACCACACTGTGGCTTCGTCGCCAGTTTTGCCCGTCCGCCAGCACCGACGGCTGCGTTTGCTGCGGGGCTGGTAATCCTCACCCCTAGGGGTGGTCCTGTCCGCTGATCTAAGTGGAATGATTACCTCGGCCCCGGTGCGACGCAACAAACATCAACGCCACCCCCGCGCCCGCCGGGACCAATCAAACTGGCCGGCCAGTTTGATCTTGCCCACATGGGGTAGCGACGGCAAGAAGCAACTTTGTGAGAGGAGCGTGACATGACTACTGACTGGGACCCGTGGAGCTACCGCGAGAAATCAGGCATGACAGCGCAGGGCGGCGTCAACCTCGTCGGCCACAACGTAGAGGCTACCGACGGCGGGATTGGCAAAGTCGATGAGGCGACCAATGAGGTCGGATCCAGCTACATCGTGGTCGATACTGGGCCGTGGATCTTCGGCAAGAAGGTGCTTTTACCCGCCGGCACCGTCGATCGCGTCGACGTCGACCAGGGGAAGGTCTACGTCGATCTGACAAAGGACCAGATTAAGGATTCCCCTGAGTTTGACCAGAGCAGCTACAACGAACCCGACTACCGCAACAGAGTCGGCGATTATTACGGTCGCTACTACACCCGGTAGTAATCGTTCCTGCACGATGACCAAGGGGCTGGCCGGAACACTCCGGCCAGCCCCTTGGTCGCCGAGCGACCGTTGCCTTTACCTGCGGGCGATTCTGCAGGCTTTTCCAGCCAACCCCGCACACGAACGCCTCAAGCCGTCACAGACGCATGCGGATGCGGCAGAGTCTGCACTTCCGATCCTGAGGCCCCGCCGGTCGGGCATATCTCTCTCGGGGATGTCGAGCGTGACGTGTGACCGGCGGGGCACGAGGGCCGACGATACTCAAGGTGGAGCTTCCGAGATGGAAAATGCAGCACAATTAACCTCCGCTTAACAGAGTGGCTGCTTCCGGACGATCGTTCTCACCTCATCGCCTGGGTGATGGTCATTGGCTTAGCCGTGTTCCTGTTCGGGTAAGGCGTCTCCAGTTGCGCACGAGGACTCGCGTGACGGTAGGGCCACACAAACGAGCAGAGGGAAGGGTTTAACGATGGCGGCAGAACAATCCCGCAGACGGCAGATCGCTGAACAGCGCCGCAAACAGTTCCGCAGACGGCAGATCGCAGAACAGCCCCGCAAACGGCAGATCATAGAACAGCCCCGCAGCCTGAGCGGCATTGCACAGGCCACCAGCTTGAAGAAGCTGCTGATGATCGGCGCCGCTGTCACAGGCGCCGTCACAGGTGCGGCGTTGGTCGTCAAGCGCCTTGCCTCGAGCGCTGGCGGCCTCGATTTCGAGCGGCTGATCGAGCGGATGCCGGAAAACGCTCCGCCCAAGTGGATATTCCACAACGTCAGCGCGATCCGGGAGAACACGGAGCGCATCCTGCAAGTGCTTGAAGGGGACCGCACCTCCGCCGGGCCTGAGCCGACGCGAGACGCCGCTGCACCTTCACAACCATGACTGAGAAGGACGGCCCCACCTGGGACTAATCGCGACACGTAATGATGGCCCGCAGCGCAGGCTGCGGGCCATCATGTTCGACGCAGGGTCATCACAGGGCAAGAAAGAAGAATCTCCCTGAAAGACCGGTCCGGCGCGGCGGCGTGATGCGCATTGGCCAGCACATCCGCCGTGCCAGTGCCAGCGCTCGCAGTGATCACACCCCACGACCACGGACCGTCGGGCGTTCGGTACGCGGGCAGGGTCGTAGCGTTGGTCACATCGAGTGCTCCCTTGTGGCCTTGACTTTGACTGCGAGCACTGAGGTCAGCGGGCCGCAGAGGACGTGGTCGCCCTCGGTGAAGCTGAATCCAGCTGCCGCGATGTGCTCCCGCGACGTGCTTCCGCGATGTCCTGCTGCCGCGATGTGCTTCTCTTGACCGCCTCCAAGTATCGAGCTGTCGCCCGTGCCTTCACGCCCCATGAACTCGTAGGAGTCGACTCCGAAGGTTGCGTCGTGGACGGTGTGCCAGCCGTCGGCCAGGAGTACGTGGGTGATCTCGTCAACTTCGATTGCGAGGCTCATTGTGGGCTTTCCTTTCATGATCATTTTTGGCCCTTGGAAAGGGATCAGTACCCCAAAAACCTTTCCCGCGCCCCTACATATGTGTTTGGGAGTCCGAGGAGTACGGGAAGGTATCTCTCTTGCCCCACATGTAATTCGTTGGTCGCCACATCCATCGAGTTCCTCCGCATTGATTGCGTCAGGCGCTCACCTCGGAGTCATACAGGAGTTGCACTCGTAGTACAGCATCACAGCGGACATTCACGGGGAGGAGGCGGCTTTGAGCACCGCGCCGATAACCTCACCGCGGATCAGCGCGGACCGACGCCAGTGCCATTACCACGAGGCGGGCGGGCGACTAGCGACACATCGGTTCTCGACCGTCACGTTTCGTCGTCGATGCTTGGCTGGCGAGGGTCTGGTCGATCGGGACGTACTCGGCGTGGCGGTGGGCAATCTTCCACTCACCGTTCTCGCGGCGGAAGATGTGAGTGACGCGCAGGGTGTACGGCTCGACCGTGACACCAACGACCGAATTTGTGACGTGTTCGAAGCCGATCATGCAAGCCGTCTCCCCGCTGACGTCAGCGGCCAGCAGATCGAAGCGGTACTCAGTGGACCCTGACCTTTGCGCCGAACACGGTCACGGCATCCTTGATCGAGGTCATCGCCAGTCGCGGTTCCGAGTCGCCGTTGACCAACGCTTGGGGGTCAGCCACGCCACCAGCCGCCGTGGCAATTCAGGACGGTACAGGAGCGCGACGCCGCCCAACAGCGCCGCGATCCCTAGTAGCAGGAACGCGACCCCCACGAGTGTCCATCCGGCCAGCAAGGCCGCAACACTACCCAGCAGGGCCGCGACTCCGAACAGCAGGAATGGGACTCCCACCAGTGCCGATCCGGCCAGCAAGGCCGCGACACCACCCAGCAAGAGCGCGACTCCGAACAGCAGCAACGCGACCCCCATCAGGGTCCATCCAGCCAGCAAAGCCGCGATACCGCTCAGCGGGGCCGCGATCGCGCCCAGCAGGACCGGGACCCCAGCCAGTGACCATCTGTCCAGCAAGAACGCGACCCCGAGTAGCAGTGCCGCGATCGGGCCAAGCAGCAGCGCGACCCCCACCAGGGTCCATCCGTCCAGCAAGGCCGCAACACCGCCAAGCAGGGCCGCGACTCCGAAGAGCAGGAATGGAACTCCCACCAGTGACCATCTGTCCAGCAAGAACGCGACCCCGAGCAGCAGCACCGCGACGCCGAGCAGCAGGAACGCGACCCTCACCACCAAACCCGCGACCATGCCCAGCGTCGATGCATGCGGCGGGTTCGCGACTCCGAGCAGCAAGAACGCCGAACCCACAAGCAAACAGGCGGTCCCCATGGCGACATGGTTAAGGTCCGCGCGACTTCGGAGTGTCGACCACATGAGCATCACCGCAGACTCCCAGAGGTACGCCAGGGACAAGATCATCACGGCAAGCGGCCACCCAGTGACTGATCCCCACACCACCACCGCCAGATAGCCGGTCAGCGCGAGCAAAGCCATGCCCCGAGCCCACGTTGTGCCATAACGCTCCCGCCGCAGCAGACCAGTACTCGACACAGCGACCAACAGCGCCACAACAAAGACAGCCGGCGGAAGCCAGGCCCACGTCTGCGCCACAACGAAACCGCCGAGCAGATTAACTCCGACTCCCATCACCACGACCCCGACGAACCACTTGATCAAACGATCTGGATCGCGGGCCGGCACACCCCAAGGACTCGGCTCAGGCACGCAGCACAGTTTGGGGCAAACCGGGACATCGAGGGGCGACATCTACTAGACCCGTTACTAAATCCAACTGATTTCAACCTGGCCAACTACGAACGGTACGTCCGGCTGCATCCGCCCATCGGCGCTGGGGCAGATGAACTCACCGAGATTTCGCCGCGCAAACGTCAACGCCTGGGTTGCCGACCTGGCCGCAAGCCGCGGTCCAGTCAGCGCGCGGCGAGCCCTCGCAACATTGCGCATGATCTTCTCGGCTGCTGTGCGTGACGAGATCATCCCCGCAGACCAGCCTTAAACGTAGGGAAACCAACAGTGCCGGACTCCCCCGTCACAGCGTGGGAACCGAAGCACATCGCAGAGTCCTCGAACGGTGCCGCCGCACCGTCTCGGCCCCGCTGTACGAGCTGACGGGACTGTCGGTTTAACGGTGGAACTGGCTGGTCTGAAATCCGAGAGGAGACAGACCATGACTGACACGATCGACGACGTGGCAGCAGATCCAGTAGAGCAGGTGCCGGCCGTGCCGGCCATTGACGAGCAGGGTGTGGCC
>DASUYM010000107.1:0-25998 GCA_036377435.1 Propionibacteriaceae bacterium | reverse complement strand
CTCCTCGTCACGGCTGTGGTCCATCATGTCGAGCCTTTTCAATATCGCTATACTGCAATTCTTCGTTGCAGTATAACCATATTGTAAAGTGATCCCATGCCTCGGGTCGTCGACCACACTCAGCGCCGCCACGAGATCGTGTCGGCGCTCTGGGCCGTCATCTACGACCGGGGGATCGACGGGGTCACCCTCCAGGCCGTGGCTGACGAAGCGGGGATTTCGGTCGGCAGGATCCAGCACTACTTCGAGTCGAAGCAGCATCTAATCCGCGCCGGCGCGCTGGAGATCGTCACCACCGCGGAACGAGCCCACCACACAAGGATTGAGCAGAGCGATCCGAGATCTGAGCTCGTCGCCCTCCTCACCCAGCCCGTGCCCACGAGCACGCCCTTCCGGGTGGCTACCGCGGTCTGGTACGCGTACGTTGCCAGGGCCGTCAGCGACCCTTGGATCGAGGCCTTCCTCGCCGAGACATCCCACGGAACCGTGCAGGAGGTGGCCCGCCTCCTGCATGAACTCGGCGTCGACAGGTCAGGCGACGACGCGGCACGCAATCGAGCACGCTACCTGGTCGCCCTGAGCAATGGCATCGCCCAATCGGTATTCCTAGGCGTCATGGACGCCGACGAAGCCATCGAGCTCATCACCGGTGAGATTCACCAAATGTCGGCAAGCAGCGCTGGTCTTGATGGCCCTGGGAGCACACGTAACGCCCAACAGACTCCGACAGCTCGCTGACTACTCGAATCAACCGCCGAAGAGGTCAGAGCCGCCAGAGAGACCGACGCGCGCCGCAGCCGCTCCGTCGCGCAAAACGAACAACGCACTTACCATTCGGTGCAGACAGCCAACGCCTCCGCGGCCGGCTGAAACAGAGGACGGATGCACCCGAGCCGGACGAGAGGCGACTTTGCGGAGGAGCCCATGCGCAAGCTGGTGTACTCGGTCGCGATGAGCCTCGACGGCTTCATCGCCGGCTCGAAGGGTGAAAGCGACTGGATCGTGATCGACCCGGAGATTGACTTCAACGCGATCTTCGCGCGTTTCGACACGTTCCTTCTTGGCCGGAAAACGTATGAGATCACGCGCACCCAAGGCGGCGGGATGCCTGGCGTGAAGGCGTATGTCTTCTCGAGAACCCTCCAGCAAGCCGACTGCCGAGGCGTCACGGTCTCAGATGATCCCTCCAGGACTGTCCCGGCCCTGAAAGCGGAGCCGGGCAAGGACATTTGGCTCTTCGGCGGCGGTGGACTGTTCCGCAGCCTGCTCGAGCTCGGGCTGGTCGATACGGTTGAGGTCGCGGTGATCCCCGTGCTGCTTGGCGGCGGTCTGCCGTTGCTCCCCGATACCTCGAAGCGAGCGGAGCTCAAGCTTGTCGAGCACCACGTGTACGCGAAGACCGGCACTGTGTCGCTGGAGTACGCCGTCGTATAGGCAACAGAGCCGGCCGCGGGCCGCCCAGCCCGCTGCGGTTCAGCGGACGCATCATGGGCCGCTGCCCCGACCTCATGCAGTATCCGGCGCGGAACGAACTTTCCGGCGAAAATCATCTGCGTCATGTCAACCGAAGAGCCCGCTGCGGCGAGTAACTCATTGATGGAGAGCCAAGGAGCAGCGGCGGCCGCCGTCCCTTCAGTCGAAGCAACGGCAGCCACCGTCGAACCCGCAGTCGAATCAACGGCAGCCGCCGTCGAACCTTCAGCGGAGGCGTCTAGCGAGTCGCTGTCGTTCGACGAGTTCTACAGGAGCGAGCACCGACATGTGCTGGGTCTGGCGTTCGTACTGACCGGCAACCAATGGGTGGCCGAGGACACCGCACAAGACGCGTTCACGGCCGCATTTCGGCAGTGGCGCTCCATCGTTGCCTACGACTCGCCGGGCGCCTGGGTTCGGCGAGTCACCTGTAATCGAGCGGCGTCGGTCTTACGGCGACGCGTGCGCGAGGCAAAGGCGTTGATGCGGCTTGCCGGACGGACGCAGAGCCACATCGAACTGGACGAAGGCGATGAAGCGTTCTGGCAAGCGGTTCGTCGTCTACCACCCCGTCAAGCACAAGCGGTAGCCCTCTATTACCTCGAGGGCTACAGCGTGCGGGAGATCTCCGAGGTTCTCGACTGCAGCGAAGGCACCATCAAAACCCACTTGAGCCGGGCGCGCGAGGCAGTCGCGCGTCAACTGCGGTTAGAGGATGCCCAATGAGCGACTTCGATACACGAGCACGAAAAGCAGCCGATGCGGTTCGGCAGCAGATTGCCAGGAGCACTACCCACCCCGAGAAGGGAATCCGGCGCGCGCAACGATCACCCGCCCGCGTGGCAATTCCGAGTGCGATAGCTGCCGCGGTAGTCCTCATCGCTGCTGTCGCGGTCGCGTTACCTCGCGGCGGCGACGACGGAACATCGTCGGGTGGGGATGGCGCGGCGTTCGCGATGGCAGGGGCGTTGAAGCCGTTCAACACGTGTGACACCGTCCTTGAATACTTCAAGGAGCAGGCTCCCGAGTATCTGATCGAACGCGCTGGCGTGGGCGACGTTGCTACAACAACCGACGAGGCCGGCGCACCGGTGAGGACAACGGCGGTCCCTAACCAAGGCCGTGCCGCCGATTCGGCGGGTACGACCGCTGAGTCGGAGAGTATGCCGCCAGAGCACTCGAAAACGAACGTGCAAGAGGCAGGAGTTGATGAGCCTGACATCGTGAAAACTGATGGGAAACGCATTGTTGCGGTCGCGCAGGCCCGAGTGCATTTAGTTGGGCTCGACGGCGGCAAGATGACACTGCGCAAGACTCTTCCAGACACGATGGTTCGCAATGTGTTTCTTTCCGGCGAACGTGTGCTTGTGTTCAGCGGTCAAACGGCTCAGAGGTCCGAGCCGGGGTCGCGCTGGGCAGGTCAGCGGGCCGTTCTGACGATGTATGACATCTCGAACCTCAGCGATCCACAACACATCGCCACATTGACAATCGACGGCGATGTGCTCGACGCACGACTTGTGGGAACGCAGGTGCGTGTTGTGACGGCTTCCTCGCCCGACGTTGATGCTCCGTCGCCGGTCTACACGCCGGATGGCGGTATCTCTCAGACGTCCAAGGACGAACTGCGGGCTGCTGTCGCGAATACGGAGGTCGACGACTGGATTCCGACGTACACGCTGCATGACGGTGCGGGCGCGGAAGTGAGCAAGGGACGCCTTGTGGAATGCACCAATCTTGCTCATCCGGAAACGTTTTCGGGGCTCGACACCGTGGCGGTGTCGTCCTTCGATATGGGGTCGGCTCTACAGTCCCGCAGGACAGTGGGCGTGATCGCCGGCGGCCAGCAGATTTACGCGACCGACACGTCGACATATGTCTCGACCACAGATTGGAGCCGCGACGGTTCACCCTCAAAGACCGACTTGCACAAGTTCGTCACCGCGCAATCTGGCGCGAGTGCGTACAACGGATCGGGTGAGGTTCCCGGAACCCTACTGAATCAATACGCGATGTCTGAGTACAAAGACGTGTTGCGAGTCGCGAGCACGGTCTCTGAACGCCGGGGCTGGGTCAACTCCAGCCAAACAACTGAGGGCGTCGTTACGACTCTGCATGAGCAGGACGGTGCGCTTCGCCAACTGGGACAGGTCGGCGGACTCGGTAGACAGGACAACGAATCGATCCGAGCGGTGCGATTCATCGAGGAGCGCGGGTATGTCGTGACGTTTCGTCAGACAGATCCCCTCTACGTTCTCGACCTGCGCAATGCTGCAGCGCCGAAGGTGGTGGGCGAGCTGAAGATCCCCGGCTACTCGGGCTACCTGCACCCTGTCGGTGAAAACCTGCTGCTCGGGGTCGGGCAAAGCGGCTTGGACTCCGGCACCAGCGGCCAGAGCGGCGTGCAGTTCTCGTTGTTCGACATCAGCGATCCCGCGTCTCCCCGCCGCATCGACGCGCAGACCTACGGCGGAGGTGCCGCGGCAGCCGAATTCGACCCAAGGGCATTCCTGTACTGGCAGCCGCGCGATCTGATCATCGCCCCCACGAACTTGCATGGTGACCACCGAGGGCAGGGAGCGTTCAGCGGTCTTGTGTTGCTGCGAGCCAACGCGGACGGACTCAAGGAGCTCGGCCGCCTTGCAACTATCCAGGCCTACGGCACCGTCAACCGTTCTGTGGTGATTGGCGACACGGTCTACATGCTCTCGGACCACGCTCTGCAGGCCAATAGCCTCGACACTCATCGTGAGATCGACAAGCTGATCTTCTAGCGACCCCACCGAGCTCGACGAATCAGACGCTGCCCGTACCCGTCGCGGCGCCTGGTCTGACGACCGTCCGTGGTTGTTCAACGGTCGACAACAAGGTGGTGCTGCTCAAGCTGATGAGCGCTGGCATGGGAGAAATCCGCCCTGTGGTTTGGGTGTCTGCCAGCTAGGACTTCGAGTCCAGGTCCGCAAGTGTGAGATCGGGTCAACAACCGCCTGAGGACAGAAAGGCCATCATGTCTGCTATCCGTCGACATCCCGTCATCACCTTCTTTCTCCTCGCCTATGCCTTCAGCTGGGCCGCCATTCCCTGGCAAAGCTTCTTCGCCCCCGGCGTCCTGGTCGCGGCACTGATCGTCGTGTCCCTGACCGAGGGCGTCGCCGGACTGCGGGCCATGGGATCGCGGTTAATCCGCTGGCGGGTCAGCTGGATCTGGTACGCGCTCGCGCTCGGCGTACCGCTGGCGGTCACGTTCGCGGCAATAGGCCTGAACACCGCTTTTGGCGCACCCGTCCCGGACATCGCCGAGTTCAGCGTCTGGTACGGCCTGCCAATGGCGATTGCGATAAACATGATCAACCCCCTCAACGCCCAGCTCCCTGAGGAGGCCAGCTTCCGCGGCTGGGCTCAGCCCAAGCTGCAGACCACCCGGACACCACTAGCCGCCACAGTGCTCATGGCCATCGGGGTCACCATTTGGCATATCCCGTTCTTCCTGATGCCCCAGTTCGGGTCCAGCCCGATCGAGGCGTTGCCCACCGTCGCCGTAACTTTCTGGTACGCCTGGCTGTTCAACCACGCCTCGGGCAGCGCGTTGCTCACACTCATCGCGCACGCGGCCAATGGCACCGTCGAGACCAGCACCCTCTGGCGGGCCGGTGCCGACACCACCCGGATGACCTGGCTCTACAGCCTTGTCTGGTGCGTGGTCGCCATCGGCCTGCTGGTCTTCAACCGTCGGTTCTGGACCAAACCGCCAGCACAAGTCGACGACCCTGATCGTGCTGGTACCCGGGTTGGTCGGGGACTTGAGACGCACCTCGAATTCCTATCCGACAGGTTCGGCCTGGCGTCGCTGCGAGCCAGAGTTCTTCCGCGAGCGTTGTCGGTCGCCGTCGCAGTCGCCGGCCTGATTGGGTTCCAGGCCGCGATGCCTCCATGGGGTGTCGCACTAGGGCTGGCTGTCGCGGCAGTCGGGGTCTGGTTGATCCGGCACGACCGGACCGTCCGGCAGGTCCAGACGCGTCCAGTTCCCGAGCCGGTCGTGTAGCGGAGCCGGGGTAGCCAGCCGCGTGGACCATCGCGCACGTTCGGCCAGTAGGCTCCCCAGCGTCCAGCGCGGTTGAGCCGTTCGCTGGAGGTAGGAGGAGCGCGATGAGCCACCATCTGTCCAAGCGGCTGCGCGCTGTCGTCGACGCACTGCCGTTGCAGGAGGGTATGCGGGTGCTCGAGATCGGGTGTGGCCCCGGTGCCGCAGCCCGCGAGGTGGCTCGCCGGCTCGGTGATGGACATGTGCACGCCATCGACCGCTCACCCCGCGCCATCGCTCAGGCACTCGCGGCGTCCCAGCCCGAGATCGAAGCCGGCCGGCTGAGCTTCGAGCAGGTGTCGGTTGAAGACTTCACGCTGCCCGACGGCGAGCCCTTGTTCGACCTCGCCTTTGCGGTACGAGTCGGAGCTCTCGACGGCCGCCACCCTGAAGCCGGTCAACGTGCCCTACGACGCATCGCAGCCGCTCTCACGCCAAACGGGTTTCTTCTTATCGACGCGGGCGCCGTCATGAAACGGGTTCCGCTGACCAGGTGAGTGGTGGGCCGCTTCGCGCTTGTTCGCCGAGCGGGCCGCGCCCATTGGTTCGGTCGACTGGCCGCCCTGTCTTGAGACAGCCGGTCAGAAGTCGAACAAGTCGCCGAGGAAAGACTTGCGCTTCTTCCTGTCGTGGTAGCGAGGGTCGTGCCCGCGGCCGTAGTAGTCGTCCGGGCTGTCCGGGCTCTTGGGCGAGCGCCCCGAGGTCGGATATTGCGGGTAGGCCGGTGCCTGAGCGTATCCAGCCGGGTAGCCAGCCACCTCCGTACGCGGATCAGGCCGCGGCTCGCTGCGGGCTGCCTCCTTCGGAGGGGCCGGCGCGCTCGCCCGCTCGATGATCTTGTCGAGCTCGCCACGGTCCAGCCACACTCCGCGGCAGGTCGGGCAGTAGTCGATTTCGATGCCCTGGCGCTCTGTCATCTGCAATACGGTCTGGTCGTTAGGACACTGCATGATCCCGACTGTACGGGTCCGCAAACGGTCCCGGTACATTGGCGCGCTCTACCGTCCACGTGCAGCCCGGGAGACTCAGCTCTCTAGCCGGAGGTAGCGGACCATCAGCACCCCATCGATGTCGCCAATCGCCTTGATCACGGAATCCGGTACATCAGTGTCAACGTCCACAAGCGTGTACGCGAGGTCTTTCCGGGACTTGTTGGTCATCGTCGCGATATTGAGGCCCGCCATAGCCATCTCGTGAGAGATGCCGCCGACCATGTTCGGCACGTTCGCGTTGGCAATCGCCACCCGCCAACGCGATTCCCTGGGGAGGATGACGTCGGGGAAGTTCACCGAGTTTCGGATGGTCCCGTCGAGCAGGTAGTCGCGCACCTGCTCAGCGACCATCACAGCGCAGTTCTCCTCGGCCTCTCGGGTCGAGGCGCCGAGATGCGGTAACAAGATCACTCCCGGCTGCTGAGCGAGATGCGGAGCAGGAAAGTCGCAGACGTACTTCGACAGCTGACCGGACTCGAGCGCCTCCAGGATCGCAGCGTCGTCTACCACCCCGCCCCGGGAGAAGTTGAGCACGACCGCACCGGGTTTCATCTGCGCAATGCCGCCGGCATCGATCATCCCGCGGGTCGCATCGATGAGCGGTACGTGCAGCGTGAGGAAGTTGCTGTGCTTGAGAACCTCGCCCAAGCTGTGCGCCTTCTTGACCGTCGCCGGCAGACTCCACGCCGAATCCACGGTGATGTCCGGGTCGTACCCGATCACATGCATGCCGAGCTTGATCGCTGCATCGGCAACCAGGCAGCCGATCTTGCCTAGCCCCACAATCCCGAGCGTGTAACCCCCCAGCTCGTACCCCGCGAACGCCTTCTTGCCGGCCTCGACCTTAGATTCCAGCTCCGGGTCGTCCGGGTCCAGCGAGTCGAGGTACTTCAACGCGTCGTCGATGTTGCGCGCCGCCAACAACATGCCGGCCACGACGAGCTCTTTGACGGCATTGGCGTTGGCGCCGGGCGCATTGAACACCGGGATCCCACGCGCCGACATCTTCGGGATCGGGATGTTGTTAGTGCCGGACCCGGCGCGGCCGACCGCCAGCAGGGACTCCGGAATCTCCAGGTCGTGCAGGTCGGCCGAACGAACCAAGATGGCGTGTGGATCGTCGACATCGGCCGACACCGCAAACCGATCCCAGGCCAGCCTTTTCAGCCCCCCGGCCGAGATGTGGTTGAGGACCCGTACGCGATACTTCTCGGTCACTGTCTTCTTCAACCCTTCGTCGCCGCGAACTCGGCCATGTAGTCCACCAATGCCTGGACGCCTTCGATCGGCATCGCGTTGTAGAGCGAGGCCCGCATGCCACCGACCGAACGGTGTCCCTTCAGCTCGACCAGGTCATGCTTTGCCGCTTCGGCCAGGAAGTCAGCTTCAAGATCAGGATCGGCCAGCCGGAACGGCACGTTCATCCTCGATCGGTCAGCCTTTTCGACCGGGTTGACGTAGAAGTCGGAGTTGTCGATGTAGTCATACAGCAGCGCCGCCTTGGTGATGTTGCGTTGCTCCGCGGCGGCCAGCCCGCCGGTCTCCAACAGCCACCGGAACACCAGACCCGCAACATAGACCGCATATGTCGGCGGCGTGTTGTACATCGACCGCGCCTTGACATGGGTTGCGTAATCGAGCATCGCCGGTGGCGTTGGCTCACCGAGGCCGATGAGGTCATCACGTACGATCACTAAGGCCAGCCCGGCCGGACCGATGTTCTTCTGCGCTCCGGCGTAGATCAGGCCGAACCGCCTCACATCCAGCGGGCGGGAGAGCATGTTCGAGGACATGTCGCTGACCAGCGGAACGTCGCCGACATCAGGTGTCCACCCGAACTCGACTCCATTAATGGTCTCGTTAGCGGTGTAGTGGACGTACGCCGCGCGCTCGGTCAACTGCCAGTCGGACTGAGCCGGCACGTAGGTGAACAACCGATCCTCTGCGCTTGCAGCCACGTTCACATCGGCCAAGCTCTTGGCCGCGTTGATAGCCTTCTTCGCCCACTCACCTGTGTGGATGTAGTCGGCGACTGCCCGGCCCTGGATCAGGTTCATGGGGATCATCTCGAATTGCAGCGATGCCCCGCCCTGCAGGAAGAGCACGTGGTGCCCATCGGGAATCCCGAGTAGCTTGCGCAGATCGGCCTCGGCCTCTTCCACGATCGAGATGAACTCTTTGCCACGGTGGCTCATCTCCATGACGGACAGGCCCGTGCCGTGCCAATCGAGCATCTCGTCGGCCGCCTGGAGCAGCACTTCCTCGGGTAGGGTGCCTGGGCCGGCGCTGAAGTTATAAACGCGTGGCATGAGTTTCGATCCTGACTGTCGGTGTGAAACGAACGGCGGCCAAGCGTGGAGACTACAGCCTGGCCACAATCAGTCGCGCACTTTCTCGCGATGGGCCGTATGTGCCCTGAGCCCGTCGAAGGGCACATCCTCGGGCTTCGACAGGCTCAGCCCGCATCGTTTTGTCATCTCTTCTGCGTGCCGATCGGCCGGTCTCTTCCATCTCGCTTTGCGCTAGCCCAACACTGAGTTCTACATATCTCAGGCCAGCCGAGGCTACTGGAGCATCCTCAGAGAGGGAAGAGCATGCTGAACCGTCGTCGCATCGGCGTCGCGGTGATCGTGCTGCCAGCAGCACTTGCAGCTTTGACGATGAGGCCTGCGGCAGCCGAGCCGGCCACTACCTTGTCGTATCCGAGCAGTGCATCCGCGACCCGGCTGACCGGGTACGCCTTCGACGCCTGCACGGCGCCGCCCCTTGCGACTATGCAGGCTTGGAAGGTCGCCTCACCCTATACAGGCGTGGGCGTCTACATCGGTGGAGTGAGTCGAAGCTGCGCCCAGCCAAATCTCACCGCGCCCTGGGTGACAGCGGCATCACTGCAGGGCTGGCGGATCATTCCGATCTATGTGGGTTACCAGGCACCGTGCACCGGCCGGTTGAACGCCACCAAGTTCACCAGCATCACCGCAGCGACCCTTGGGACCGCCGATGCAGCGGACGCGGTGCTGCAAGCTCAGGCATTGGGCATGCTGCCGGGCAGCGCCATCTACGGCGACATGGAGCACTACTCCGCCACCGACTCGGCGTGCCGCACAGCGGTGCTGGGCTACGTCTCGGCATGGACCAAGGAGTTGCACCGACGGGGCTACCTCGCTGGCATGTACGCCAACCTGTCCTCGGGCGCCAAGCATCTCTCCGAGGCGTACGCCTCGACCGCCTACGCTCGCCTGGACGCGCTGTGGATCGCGCGCTGGGACAACAGCACCACGCTGACTGGCTGGTCGGGCATTCCCGACACGCAGTGGAGTAACCATCAGAGGGGTAAGCAGTTCCGCGGCGATCATGACGAGACGTACGGTGGCGCACGGATCAACATCGACAGCGACCACTTCGATGCGCCCGTAGCAACTGTCGGTTACGCGTACCAGATCACCAGTTCCTCCGATCTCAACGGCCGAAGCGGCCCGAAAACCTCAACTCCGATCGTGCAGACCTACGGGCCTGGTACGACCGTGACGGTTGTTTGCCAGACCAACGGGTCAGCGGTCGGCACCACCTCGGTGTGGAACAAGCTGACCGACGGCAATTACGTCAGCGACTACTACGTCAGCACGCCGTCCAACACCACCTACAGCCCGCCGCTGCCACGCTGCGCGTACCCCTTCCAGGTGACCCCGACGACGCTGAACAAACGGACCGGGCCTGGATCCAGCTACGCACAATCCGGCAGCCTGTCCAGCGGTGCCCTCGGCTGGGTGAGCTGCCAACGCTCTGGGACCACGGTCGGAACGACCTCGGTCTGGGACAAGCTGGACGACGGCAAGTACGTGTCTGACTACTATCTGACGACGCCCAGCAAGACGACCTACAGTCCGCCGCTTCTTCGCTGTTGATCTTCAAACGGGATCTGAGGCCGAATTCCCAGCAGCTCCCAGGCTCCCCGCGAGCTCTACCGACTACAGGACCGCCGCCACTTCGCATCAATCACTCGATCTTGGCATCGGCTGCAGATCGTGCGGAGCCCGAGTAGGGAGAGCTAAGTGGGCAAGAGGCCGATTGGATGGACTCGACGCATAATCGAATTTGTGTTTGAATAGGCACGATGCGATGGGATGAGCAGGAGATCTCGAACGAAGCAGGCGATCCCACGGCGCTGCCGGGACTGGATCGGCCGCAGAACCTGGTGCGCTCGGTGCGTACGCCGGAGTTTGCAGGCATCACCTTTCACGAAGTCTTGGCGAAGTCGGCGCTCAATCATGTGCCAAAGGCAGCTGGACTCCCCTTCAACTGGACGGTCAACCCCTATCGAGGTTGCAGTCATGGCTGCGTCTATTGCTTTGCCAGAAACACGCACACCTACCTGGATCTCGACGCCGGTGAGGACTTCGATCGCCAGATCATTGTCAAGATCAACATCGGCGATGTCTTGGCGCGGGAGTTGCGTCGGCCGACGTGGACCCACGAGGCGGTGGCGCTCGGTACCAACACCGATCCGTACCAGCGTGCCGAAGGTCGCTACCGCCTGATGCCGGGGGTCATTGCCGCGCTCACCGGGTCGGGCACGCCCTTCTCGATCTTGACCAAGGGCACCACAGCACGCCGGGATCTGCCGCTGCTCGCCGTGGCGAGCCAGACCGTATCGGTCAGCATGGGCGTCTCCATCGCACTGACCGATGAGACCATCCACGCTGCGCTCGAACCCGGTACGCCGACCCCGAGAGCGCGGCTCGAGCTGGTTCGAGCCATCGTCGAGGCAGGGCTGCGCTGCCAGGTGATGGTGGCGCCGATCCTGCCCATGATCACCGACAGCAATGAGCAGATCGATGCACTACTTGCCCAGATCGCCGCCGCGGGAGCCACCGGTGCGACCGTGTTCGCATTGCATCTGCGTCCGGGCGCCCGGGAGTGGTTCATGCGCTACCTCGGCATCCATCACCCGGAGCTAATCGATGCCTACGCCACGCTGTACCGCAACGGCTCTTACGTCACGCGTTCCTACACTGCCGACCTGGCTCGCCGATCATCGGCGCTGCTGCACAAACACGGTCTTGATCGAAAAGATAGGGTGCTGCGCATACCCGACACGCGCACAGCAGCGATCCCGCCGCACCTCGCCCTGAGCGAGCCCAGCCTCTTCTGATGGTCGGAGATGCGCCTTGAGCTGTCGAAGGGTACGACAGGCAGGGCGCGCATCTCCGCTGGTGTTGATCAAGCAGACCATCAACGCAGATCACGGAAGAAGGATCGAAGATCATTGACCAGCAGCGCAGGCTCTTCCATGGCAGGAAAGTGCCCGCCCTCGGTGTGTTCGCTCCAGTAGGCCAGCTGGTGCTGCGGGTCCATGAACCGCCGCATGATGGGCTCAGTGTTGAACACCACCCAGCCGCTTGGCACGCCAGAGGGCGCAATCCAATCGAGATCGGAGTGCTCCGCCTCCGACAAGAAACGGGCGGCGCTGGCGCCGCTCCGGGTAAACCAGTAGAGGCTCACGTTGGTCAGCATCTGATCGCGGTCCACTGCCTCGTCAGGGGTCTTCGATGCCGGGTTGGTCCACGTCTGGAACTTCTCGACAATCCAGGCAAGCTGTCCGACCGGTGAGTCGGTGAGGGCTGCCCCGATCGTCTCAGGGCGATGGCCCTGCAAATCGAGGTAACCGCGCTCAGCGCGCCAGGTCGTACGTTCTTGCTCGACCCGCGCCCGCTCCTCTTCGGTGAGATGGTCCGGAATCGGGAACTGCTCCCCCGCCAGTCCGAGCGAACCAGGGTCGGTGACTACAAGCGTGCCGACCACGTGCGTGGCGTCGGTAGCGCCGAGCCGACCGCTGATGCCGGCGCCGATGTCGCCGCCGTGGGTGCCATAACGTGCATAGCCCAGCCGAGCCATCAGCTCAGCAAATGCGGCCGTTGCCCGGCCCAGCTCCCAGCCGGTCTGCCGAACCGGCGTGGAGAAGCCGAAGCCTGGAATCGACGGGATCACGAGGTCAAACGCGTCGCGCGGATCGCCGCCGTGGGACTTGGGATCACTGAGCGGACTGATCAGGTCAAAGAACTCGACGACCGACGACGGGTACCCGTGGTTGATCAACAGCGGCAGCGCGTCAGGCTCCGGGGAGCGGACGTGTAGGTAGTGGATCTGCTGCCCGTCGATCTCCGTGGTGAACTGCGGAATCTGGTTGAGTCGGGCCTCTTGAGCCCGCCAATCGAAGCCCTGGCGCCAGTAAGTGGTCAGTTCCTGGAGGTAAGGCAAGGGCACGCCACGGGCGAAGTCGGTGCGAGAGTCGGGCGCGGGATCCGGCCAGCGTGTTGCGTCCAATCTGCGATGAAGGTCCTGCAGCTCGGAGTCAGTGATCTCGATTGTGAACGGTTGGGGTGCTGTAACGGTTGTCATGCCCACCACGCTAAAGGCAATTGCGGAAGACTTTGTTCCTCGATTGCTGCCAAACTGATGAAATTATGTGGCAGACGTCGACGCGCTTGCTCCAGTTGCTCGCGATGCTGCAAGCGCGCCGCGACTGGTCGGGACAGGACCTGGCGTCTCGGCTCGAAGTGAGCACCCGCACGATCAGGACTGACATCGAGCGGCTTCGCGAGCTTGGCTACCCGGTCGAAGCGACGCCTGGTGTGGGCGGTGGGTACCGCCTCGGTCACGGAACCACGATGCCGCCGCTGCTCTTGGACGATGAGGAGGCGGTCGCCGTTGCCGTCGCGCTACGTACGACCGCCGGCGCCGGCGTCACCGACATCGAAGAGGCTTCGCTACGAGCGCTCGTCAAGCTCGAGCAGCTGCTGCCATCCCGGCTCCGCCATCGAATCGACGCGATGCGGGCCGCAACCGTCAGCGTCCCCGGAACCGGGCCAACCGTCGACTCTGCGGTACTGAGCGCGATTGCAGTCGCCATCCGGTCCAGCGAGCGCCTGCGCTTCGGTTACGTCGACCACGATGGCAACGCGACGGTACGGGCTGTCGAGCCGGGGCGGCTTGTCGTTTGGGGCCGCCGCTGGTACTTGCTCGCCTGGGATGTTGATCGAGACGACTGGCGTACCTTCCGGGTCGACCGGATCACACCGAAGACTCCGACGGGCCCGCGATTCAAGCCAAGGACGCTGAGTGACGAAGACGCAGCCAGCTACGTGCAGCGCTCCGCCGGCAGCGCGACCTGGCGCTACCGCGCTCGCATCCGCATCCATGCGCCGGCTCATCAAGTGAGGGCACTACTGCCGTTGGCGGTGGACGTGTCGTCGGACGGGCCGGACCGCTGCATCATCGAGGCCGGCTCCGACACGCCGCACGAGCTCGCCCTGTACATCGGCCTGCTCGACACCGACTTCGAGATTCTCGAACCAGCCGACCTCGCAGACGCTTTCGTTCGCCTCGCCGAGCGCTACGAGCGAGCCGCTCAGGCTTCCGGGCGCTAATTCGCCTACTTGTGCCCGGAGCTTGTCGAAGGGCACGGGTGCACGCTTCGCCAGGCTCAGCGCGTGTCAGTGGTCGCCATAGCGACCACACGTGCTGACAAGTCAGCGGAGGGAAATGTCAGGCATCCGCAGAGTCGCATTGGCAGGCCAACCGAGCGCAGCGGCGACGTCACGGAGCCCAGGCCAGGCAGTTCCTATCCAGATACGCGGATCCTCGCTATTCTTGGGCCGACTGAGCCGCGCGAGTGGTGGTATGCGGATCGCACCGAGCACAGGTGCATCCTCCGGCAGGTCCGCGCGTTCCCGGGCGATGCGAACCGCGTCCCGCAGAGCACCAAGCTCATCAACCAGGCCGGCCTCGAGAGCATCCCGTCCCGTCCACACGCGACCCCTCGCGACGGCTTCAATCTCGGCAACCGGACGCTTGCGTCCAGCAGCGACCTTTCCCACGAAGTCGTCGTAGATAGCGTCGATGGTCGCGGCAAACCGTGCCCGCTCGTCCTCGCTAAACCCGCGCCGGGGGGAGTACATCAATGCCCGAGCACCCCGTTGCACGCTCCCTGTGGTCACTCCCGCACGTTCCAGCAGCCCGTCCACGACCAGCTTGCCGCCCGAGACCCCGATCGAGCCGGTCAGGGTGGCCGGCAAGGCGACGATCACGTCTGCCGGGGACGCAATGTAGTAGCCGCCGGATGCCGCGACATCGCCCATCGAGGCCACGACTGGCTTCCCTGATTCGCGCAGCCGCCAGACTTCCCGCCATATCACCTCCGACGCCAGTGCCGAGCCTCCCGGAGACTCGATTCGGAGCACGACAGCACGAGCCCGATCGTTGTCGTGCGCCGCACGCAGCTGTGCAGACACGGTATCGCTGCCAGCCTGGCGACCCATCGGACTGCGCCGCGTACGGCCGGACGAGATGCCGCCGCGAACCTCAACCAGCGCAACGTGCCCGCGGCGGTGCGGCGGCGGCGCGATCTTGCGGCGGGGCCGCCACCGATCGGCGAACAGCAGCTCGGGCTTGCCCTCGGTCCGAGCCAGCATCGTCTCGTACGCCTGATCGCGGTAGCCGAGCCGGTCGACCAGACCGGCGGCCTGCGCCTCCGATGCGGTACGTGGACCTGTGTCGATCAGCCCGCGGACTTGATCATGAGTCAGCCCTCGCGCATCGGCGATAGTTTCCACCGCGTCGCTGAAGACCGATTCGGCCAGCCGCTCCAGAGCCTCGCGATGTGCCGCAGTGAACTCCTTATGCAACAGCACATCGGCGGCGTTCTTGTACTCATGCCGCTGCTCGAACTGTGGCTCGATGCCAAGCCGGTCCAGCGTGCCTCGTACGAAGGGCGTCTCGATACCGACGCCGAGCAGGCCCACTCCCCCGCCGGGCTGCAGCCACACTTCGCCGAAAGCTGTCGCCAAGACGTACGCCGCCATGTCCCGAGCCCCAACTTCGCCGAAGCTTTCCGCCCACGCCAGCGTTGGCTTGCCGCTCGCAGCGAACGCCTGGACGCCGCGCCGCAGCTCCTGCATCGTTCCCCACGGCCACATCCCGCCGACCTTGGCGATCAGCCCAACGACATGCCGGTCCTCGGCTGCCTCGTGTAGTGCACGCAGGGTGGGACGCAGCAACCGGCGGCCGCGAGCGCGCAACCGCGCAATCGGGTCGTCCGCATCTGGGGTAACCAGTGGTTCAGTCAGATCGAGTTCAAGCAGTGTCTGCGGCCGTCGGCCGGGAAAGGCAGCCATGCGTACACGCTAGTTGCCTCGCGCCATTCGCCTGCAGCGGCGCGGCTCGAGGACGATCAAGCAGCGACCAACCTCGATCCGGGCAGCGCAGCTCAAATGAAAGATGCCTGTTCGACGCATGCGGCGTATTCAGTCGCCACTTGCTTGGGCGTCAGCTGCCCAGTGGCACGGCCGAGATCGAGGATTTCGAGCCTCGCTTTCACGGCTTCTGCGCGGGCCACACGCTCATCAATGTTGTTGGATTTCAGCATCTGAGTAGAGATCGTGGCAGCGACGGAGCAGATGGCGGCGGCGGCGCACAGGACCTGCCATGCCGGCGCCGTAAAACCGAAAGTGTCGTCCATCCAGTCGGACAGAGCCACCCCGCCCAAAGCGGGGGAAGCGGTCAATGCTGTCGCCAACGCGCCGCCCACGATCGCCAGGCTGAGCAGCCGCCGCTGTCGCACTCGGGCGTGCGCCAAATACGTTGCGACCTTGTCCTGAGTGCCCTTGATCAAGACGGACAAATCGCCGATCGATGCCCCGTTTCGGCCTTCGCCGACAAACTCTGCGCCGGACACATGACCTCCTTGAGCAACAGGTGGAGTTGAAGATTTTACCGACCTCGTGCCCTGGGCCGCCAAGACCACCGTCCAGCGCGGCTCTTCGCGAGCGGCACCGAGCGTCGTCCGTCCATGATCGTCTTCTGATGACCAGCTGGCGCAGGATGAGGATGGCGGCGGGGCCGTTGATCAGGGCGGGTACACCCGCTGCGTGTTCGCCAGTGAGCAGCGACCAGAGGGCCAAACTGCAGCGTTGATCAAGACGATCCAGTAGGTGGCGGCGGAGATGCCGTCTCCGGCAACCCACGCGACGCGACCGCATGCCCGGTCGTAGTGATCACTCATGATCCAGAACCGCTGGTTGGCCAGCACCTGGCCGGCGGTCTCTAGGTGTCGCTGCCCTGCGGCCAGGTCCCCCACCTCGGCAGCCGCCATCGCGACGTAGGCCAGTAGCCCGGCCTGTTGCGTCGGTCCGGACCTCGCGGCCACCCCCGGGCCATCCCGGGCCACTGTCAGGAACGCTCCGGCCTCCCAGGCCACCACGATTGCCGCCTCGGCGACGATATTGTCGGACGCTTGTAGGCGAGATGGTCGAGCGCGCCATGGGCGAACACGTCCTGTTCCGGCTCGAGCAGGACGGCGTGTTGACGCGTCTCGACCTGCAGCGACTCAAGGAGCCCTATGTGCGTGAGCTGGCCGAGCGGGTACTCGGACGGCCATCTGCGCCGCCAGGCCTGGCTGCGTGGCTGTTTCGGGAGTCGCAGGGTAACCCGCTGTACGCAGTCAGCCTGCTCGACGCGTACTCGACACCGGTTGTCGACCTCGCGGCACCTCGGCTCGCGGCTATCCCGCAGGCGCTGTCTGCCCGCGTCGCTGAACGGGTACAGGCGCTCGGACTGTTCGTCGGTCGCGGCTACCAGGCCCTTGCGGCGCGCAGCCTAGCTCTGTTGGGACGCTGCCTGGTGACGCGAGACCGGGAAGCAGCGGTCGGGCGGCTACGCAAGGCGGTCGAGATGTTCGACGTATGCGGCTGCAGTTGGCGTTGTGACCATGTGCTCGACACACTCCGTCACCTTGGCAAACCGGGCCAGAGGGCTGTCGCGGCGTCGACCGGGCCAGGCTCGCTGACAGTGCGCGAGAGGGAGATCACGGCGCTCGCCGTGCAAGGCATGAGCGCAACAGCGATCGGTGAACTACTGCACATTGGCGAGCGCACTGTGGAGTCGCACCTGGCTCGCGTCTACGTTAAATTCGGCGTGCACTCACGCCAGCAGCTCGCGCACGCCATCGCCTTGCACACCGGCGGGAATGACTTCCGCTCGTCCGCGGCGCAGGATGGACCAGACGCGTCGACTGCGAGGATCAGTCCATGACGCGGTCGACCGAGTAAGCCGAAACCTGCAAATGGAACAGCTCGGCGTACTGGGCGCCAAGGGCCACCAGCTCATCGTGCGTGCCGTGCTCCACTACCCGTCCGTGATCAAGAACGTAGATCCGGTCGGCAGTCCGTACTGTGGAGAACCGGTGGGAGATGATCAAGGCGCTGCGGCCGCGCAGCACCTCGTGCAGCGAGGAGAAGAGTTCGTACTCCGCCCGCGCATCGAGAGCGGCAGTCGGCTCGTCGATGATCACCAGCGGCGCATTGCGATAGAACGCTCGCGCAATCCCCACCTTCTGCCACTGACCGCCGGAGAGCTCGTGGCCTCCTGTGAATCTTCGTGACAGCGGCGTTTGGTATCCGGCGGGCAGCGCGGAGAGGAACGAATCGGCATCGGCGATCTTGGCCGCCTCGCGGATCGCCGCATGGTCGATCTCATCGTCCGGCCGCGCCACCGCAATGTTCTGCTCGGCGGAGAGGGCGTACCGGACGAAGTCTTGGAAGATGATCGCGATCCGCTGCCGGAAGAGATCTGGTCGGAAGGTGCGTACGTCGGTGCCATCCCACCGAACAGCACCGCTGCCGGGCTCGTACAAGCCAGCCATGACCTTGGCCAGTGTGGTCTTGCCCGAGCCGTTCTCACCGACGAGGGCGACCACCTCACCCCGGTTGATCTCGATGCTGGCGGCCTGCAGGGCAAGCGCGCTGCGACCGGGATAGGAGAAGCTCACGGCGTCGGCGCGGATGCGATGGAAGTCTGCGGGGGGCGCGATTTCGCGCGACCCGCCTTCGGGGGGCGCGATTTCGCGCGACCCGCCTTCGGCAGCCGGGGCGAGCGTCAGGAAGCCGTCCAGGTCGTCAATGAACAGTCCCGACTCGAAGATCGCTTGTACGCCAGTGAAGCCGGATTGGACCTGACTCGCCAGCAGCCGGATCGCGACCAGCGCGGCGCCTGCCTCGGCGATGCTGAGGCGGTTGGTGGAAATCAGCCAGGCCAGCAAGAACAGGGTTAGCGCCAAGAGGGCGGCCGAGCCGAGGCTGCCGGCCGCGCCGAGCCTCGAGCGGTGGGAGACGTGTTGTGCAAGATCACGAAGGTAGTCGGCATACAAGGTGTTCAGGCGTTGGCCGAAGTTGCGTGCGAGGCCGAACGCACGCACTTCCTTGGCTTCGTCGCGGCCAGTCTGTACCCGAGTCAGGTAGGTCCGCAGTCGCATCGATTGCGTTTGCCGAGCCAGAAAGTCGAACTCCAGCTGGCTCTGCCGCCGGCTCGTGACCAGCACCGGGACGCCGCCGACCAGGAGCAGCGGCAGCAATGCGGGATGCACCAGCACAATCGCGACCACCAACCCCGCGCTCGCGGCCAGCGCCCCGATCGCCGCCACCAAGCCATACGTGATCTGGTAGGGACGCGTCAGCCCATCGGCCTGAACGCGCTGCAGGCGGTCGTAGAACCTGGCTGATTCGAACTTCCGCAAGTCAACACGGGTTGCAACTCTCAGGACCCGCTTCCACATGACGGCTACCACCAGCTCGCCGGCATAGCGCCCGAGCCCCACCTGGACGGAGGCAATGACCGCCGTGGCTGCCGTCAGCCCAGCCAGCAGCAGGACTGGCTGCATCAGACGCCAAAGATCTCCAGTGCTGCCCGTGATTGCGAGGACGGCTGTGAGGGCCAGTTGTACCGCAACGACTTGAAGCGCAAGGGCAACGGCATTCAGCAGCTGCAGCCCGATCAACGCCAGAAACGGCGTCCGCGCAGACTGCCAGACCATGGACAAGCTGCGCGCCATCAGACGTGTGAGCCGGCCTATCGACTTTCGCTGGTCCTGCGCCGGAGTCGCGAGGTCCATCGGGTCGATTTCACTCACGGTTGCATCGTAGGGTTGCTGGAACGCGTGCGTGGCCACTTATGGGGAAGCCAGATAGAGCCGCGGCCGCGACTTGCGCGAAGGCGTCATGGGAAAGGGTGAGGAATGGGCAATGGAGCCGATGCGGGTCGCCAACACGGACCTCAGTCGCCGGAACAGATCCGAAATGTCGTGCTGGTCGGTCCGGCGGGCGTCGGTAAGAGCACGCTTTTCGAACGGTTGATAGCAGCGCGTGTCCCTGGACGCCATCAACGGGGTGAGCCAGCGCCGTCGCAGTCGCTCGGTGCAGCGTCAATTGCCAGCGGTGACGTGGTGATCAATCTGCTGGACAGCCCTGGCAACCCGGACTTTGTCGGCGAGGTGCGCGCAGGTTTGCGGGCGGCCGACGCTGTCTTGTTCGTGGTGTCGGCCAGCGATGAAATCGACGACGCGACCCGCATGCTGTGGCGGGAGTGCGAAACGACGAATATGCCTCGGGCGATCGCAGTAACCAAGCTCGAGCAGTCACGGGCTGACTTCGACGAGACGATCGCTCGCTGCAGGCGGGTCTTCGGCGATGTCCAGCCGGTTGGCGCCCCGCTGATCGAGGATGGCCATGTCACTGGCGCGATCAACTTGCTGCGTCGTACCGTCACCGACTACCGCAGCGGCGAGCCGACTTCACGCGAGGCTGACGAGGCGGAGGCCGCGATCATCGAGGAGCACTGGGATCCGTTGATCGAGTCGATCATCGAGGAGTCCGAGGACGAAACGCTGCTCGATCGGCACCTCAGCGGCGAACCAATCGACCTGGACATCGTATTGCCTGACCTGCGCGCAGCGATTGCCACAGGGCGGTTCTTTCCGATCATTCCCGCACATGCACCAACCGGGATGGGTATCGAAGGGCTGTTCGAGCTGTTCGAGCACGGATTCCCATCCCCAGCATCGTCGCCCCTGCCGACGGTCTACAAGCCGAACGGCACTCCGTTCGGCGCGGTGAACTGCGACCCAGCGGGTCCACTGGTCGCCGAAGTTGTACGCACCACGAGCGACCCTTTCACCGGCCGACAGTCCCTGGTTCGGGTCTTCTCCGGCACCCTCAGCCCAGACACTCCGCTGCACGTCTGCGGGCATCTGCAAAAGTTCGCACCACACCATGTCGATGCCCATCCCGATCATGACAGCGACGATGAACGGGTCGGTCCGCTCTCGACGCCGCTGGGTGATGAGGCGAGGCCGAAGCCGTCCGCGATCGCTGGTGATCTTGTTCTGGTGTCCAAACTGGCAGCTGCCGAAACCTCCGACACGCTGTCCGGCAAGGCGCAGCCGGCGCTCGTCGAACCCTGGCTGCTGCCTGAGCCGCTGCTACCAATAGCGCTGCACGCCTCCTCTCGTACCGACGAGGAAAAGCTCGGGTCGGCGTTGCAGCGGCTGGTGGCCGAGGACGTCACGATGCGCCTGGAGCACAATCCGGAGACGCATCAGGTGGTGATCTGGGCGATGGGGCCGGCCCACGTGGACAAGGTGCTTACTGCCTTGCGGGACTCCTGGCATATCCAGGTCCAGGTGGAGCCGGTGCGTACGTCCCTCCGCGAGACCTTCATCCGTCACACCACAGCGCAGGGCCGGCTGGTCAAGCAGTCCGGCGGACATGGTCAGTACGCGGTCTGCATGATGGAGATCGAGCCGCTGGCACGCGGTGCCGGTTTCGAATTCACCGAGCGCGTGGTCGGCGGAGCGGTGCCTCGGCAGTTCATTCCGTCGGTAGAGAAGGGCACCCGGAGCCAGCTGGCAAAGGGCGTACTCGCCGGCTATCCCCTGGTCGATGTCCGGGTGACCCTGGTCGACGGCAAGGCACACTCGGTCGACTCGTCAGACATGGCATTCCAGACCGCAGCGGCGATGGCACTCCGCGAGGCGGCCAATGAATCGACCGTTGCCCTCCTTGAGCCCATTGACGAGGTGGAGATTACGGTCGCCGACGACTCGGTTGGGGCGGTAATGGCGGATCTGCGTGGTCGCCGCGGCCAAGTGCATGGCACAGAAACAGCGCCGGACCTGCCCGGCTACGCCGTCATTCACGCTGAGGTCCCCGCACATGAGCTGTCCCGGTACCCGATCGACCTGCGCTCGGTCTCCCACGGCACCGGCACTTTCAAGCGCTCGTTCGTGCGTTACGACTACATGCCCGCCGCATTGGCGCGGGAGGTCATCTCGGCCTGATCGACTTAAGCAGGTTTGCCTGGGCGCCGGAGCTCGGCAATGGTCTGCCTGATCTGGCTCACGTACGCGGTGCATCCGTCGCAGCCGGCCAGGTGAGCCTCGACATTTGCCATCACGTTCTCCGGAGCAGGCCGTCGAGATCGTCGGCCACCAGCTCAACCAGTTGCCGACACACGAGCTCCTCCTCCGACGGGCCGGTCACGCCGACGGCATCCCCGGCTGCAACCGCCTGCTCAGCTCGAGCCTCCTTCTCAGCTAGAGCCGATTCAGGTACGGGCTTTGCCAGCAGGTTCCTGATAGCGAAGGCGATCAGCGCGCTGCCAGATAATGCTTACAGGATAGAAAAAATCGCTGCCGCGCCTGATCCTTAAGGTTCTCAGCGTTCTCAGCGACTTTTTCATTTTGAGATACCCAAAAGCTTGAACACCGGGTGGCATTCGTGGTTAGGTGCGAATGTGGCCGAGAAGCGCGCCACGACCTGAAGTTTCATTACGAAAGGGTGGCGCGCTCATGGCGAACTCCCTTCTTTCTGTCGTCCCTCCTCATCAGCAGTCGGCTCGTGAGGAGCTGACGGAGCGTACTCGCGACCTGCTCATCGAAGCGCAAACAGCGGGCCCGCTCAGGCGTCAACAGATCCTCGATGAGGTAGTCACCTCGCATTTGTGGCTAGCTCAGAGGCTTGCCCGGCAGTTCCTGCATCGCGGAGAGGACGAGGAGGATCTCGTTCAGGTCGCGTACACCGGACTTGTCGAGGCATGTCTGCGCTTCGATCCGCACCAAGGTTCGTTCATCGGTTTCGCCGAGCCGACCATCAGTGGGGTGCTCAAGCGGCACTTTCGTGATCACGGATGGACCGTTCGGCCGCCGCGTCCGACCCAGGAGCTCGCCTCGGTCATCTGGCGACGGTGGCCGACGCTGGTTCAGGAGATGGGTGCACTCCCGTGCGCACAGGATCTCGCAGATGAGCTCGGGGCGCCGGTGAGCGCGGTGCAACAGGCCCGATTGGCGAGTGAGGGCTACACCGCTTCCTCGATCGACGCTGCCATGTCTCGCGGAGTCTGCTTCTGCTCCAGCGAGGCCGACGAGGACGTCGACCGGACCGAAGCCCGACTGATCATCGATCGAGCAGTCGCACAGTTGGACGAGTCCGAACGCCAGCTGATCTGGCTGCGCTTCTTCGAACAACGCTCGCAGTCCGACATTGCACAGGAACTCGGCATCAGCCAGATGCAGGTCTCGCGGCTGCTGTCGCGGCTGCTGCTCAAGCTACGCAGCATCGTCGGCGCACCAAACGAACTCGCTGCTGCCTCTTAACCGGGCTCTGCACATCTTGCTGACGCTCTGCACACTCTGCAACCTATGCAGAGCGTCAGCAAGGTGGATTAACCCAGGTTTCCGACACCTGCGGAGGGTTGTTGACGCTCCTGTAATCTCTTGACGCCTTTCGATCGGGATCGTTACACCAAGGAACGTTGACTTTCCTCCTCCACGCCTCCTTAGATCAGTAGTGTTCGACAAAGATCCTTGTGAGAAGCTGCTTGCTTCGATTGGGGCGTGTTCATGAGCGAGGTGGAGGCCGCGTCTCGAGATTGCCTACCTCCGCACCCTCCCGCCGCTCCAGGTCGCCTGAACGCCGTGCCTGGATCGCAAGTGAACCCATGAACGAAGCCGACAGTCCGCTGCTGGAGGTCCGCGGGCTCGTCAAGGACTATCCGGGCGTACGCGCCCTGGGCGGTGTCGACCTGACCGTGACGCGCGGCCAGGTGCACTGCCTGATCGGCCAGAACGGGGCCGGGAAATCGACACTCATCAAGTGCGTCTCTGGGCTGGTTGAGCCGACTGCTGGCGAGGTTCGGTTCGACGGCGCGCCGCTGCCGGTCGGGGATCCGACCGCGTCGATCGCCCGAGGCATCGCCACCATTTACCAGGAACTCGACCTGGTCCCACACCTGTCGGTCGCAGACAACGTGTTTCTGGGCCACGAACGTAAACGGGGTCCGCTGCTGAACCGGGCAGCGATGCACAGCGACACAGAAGCGCTGTTCGCCCGGCTCGGGAATGAAGGCATCTCTCCTACGGCGTCGGTGACGACGCTGCGGCCGGCGCAGCAACAGGTGGTCTCGATGGCCCGAGCGCTTTCGCACTCGGTCAAGCTACTCATTCTCGACGAGCCGTCTGCGGTCCTGGATGACGTCGAGGTGGACGCGTTGTTCGGCGTCGTACGACGGCTCACCGCCGAAGGAGTCGGGGTCATCTGGATCTCGCACCGGCTCGGCGAGGTGGCCGAACTGGGTGACATGGTGACGGTGCTGAAGGAGGGCCGGACGGTGGCGACCGAGCTGCCGCCGGACACGCCGGTCGACACCCTGATCAAACACATGGTCGGCGGGCGCATGGAGGCGTTGTTCCCCGACCGCGGACCATTCCGCGAAGAGACCGTGCTGGAGGTCCGCGGGCTGACCCGTACCCCGGACGTCTACGACGCCTCCTTCACGCTGCGCGAGGGCGAGATCCTCGGCCTGGCCGGGCTGGTCGGTTCGGGTCGTACGGAGCTCTTGCGCCTCATCTACGGCTTGGACCCACCGCAGTCGGGCGAAGTCGAGGTCGGCGGCCGCCGCCTCACGCCCGGCCGGCCGGACCTCGCCATCCGGGCCGGGCTCGGCTTCGCGCCAGAGGAGCGAAAGTCCGAAGGGCTGTGGCTCGACTGGAGCATGATCCGCAACACCTCGATCGCCGACCTCAGCCGGTTCCGGCGCGGCCCGTTCACCGACCGAGCCAGCGAGCAGCGCGAAGCCACCCGCCATCTGCAGTCGCTGAACACCCAACCCGACGCTCCCGAGCGGCCGGCGCGGCTGTTCTCCGGGGGCAACCAGCAGAAGGCGGTGCTGGCCCGCTGGCTGTTGCGTTCCTGTCGCGTGCTGTTACTAGACGAGCCGACTCGCGGGGTTGACGTTGGCGCTCGGTCGGAGATCTACCGGGTGATCGCTGAGTTGGCCGCCAACGGGATCGGGGTCGTCATGGTTTCCAGCGAACTCGCCGAGCTGCTCGGTTTCTGCCACCGCGTACTGGTGATGCGTGAGGGCCATATCGTCGACGAGTTCGACGGTGCGACCAGCACCGAGGAGGACGTGCTGCGGTCGGCTGTTCCGGTTCATCACATAGCAAAGGCAGGGTGAGGAGATGGCCGTCGATACGACGCCCACGGTCGATGTTCGGGCCCGCTTGCGTCAGGTGCCCGTTCAGGAGCTGGTGCTGCCGGTAGTGATCATCGCCTTGGTCATCGTCGGGGTGATCATCAGGCCTGGCGTCTTCCTCACCAGCGACAACCTGCTCAATGTGCTCACGCAGGTCAGCATCACCGGCATCATCGCCATCGGCATGACGTTCGTGATCGCAACCGGAGGCATTGACCTGTCCGTGGGGTCGGTACTGGCCGCCGCCGGCATCGCGGGAGGGCTGCTGGCCGTCTATGGATCCTGGATGTTCATGCTCGGCGCGGTCGGCTTCGCCCTGCTCCTCGGCACGATCAACGGCCTGGCCATCACCTGGGGCAAGGTGGTCCCATTCATCGCCACCCTGGCCATGCTGATCATTGCCCGCGGTTTGGCATTGTGGATGTCGGAAAAGACCCCCATCAGCCTGATCGAACTGAACATCCTGCAAGGCTTCGGCAGCGGCCGGGTATTGGGCATTCCCGTTCCCGCCATTGTCTTCGTTGCCGTCGCCGTCGCCGGCTGGGTGCTGCTCAACCGCACCACCTTCGGCCGCCGCGCGATCGCCGTCGGCGGCAACCGCAGCGCCGCCAGGATCGCGGGCATCCGCCCCGGACGGGTCATCTTCACCGTCTATGTACTCACCGGGCTGTGCGTTGGCATCTCGGCCATCCTGCTGTCGGGCCGACTGGCCAGCGCCTCTCCGGTCGTCGGCAACCTGGTCGAGCTGGACGCGATCGCCGCCGTGGTCATCGGCGGGACCGCCCTGGCCGGCGGCAAGGCCACGGTGACGGGCACCTTCTTCGGGGTCATCACCTTCGGCCTCATCTTCAACCTCCTGAACCTGCTCAACATGCCCAGCGAGATCCAGGGGATCGTCAAGGGCGTCCTGATCCTCGCCGCCGTCGCTCTCCAGCGTCGCGACTAGCACCCCCCGAACCGCTCCGGCAGAAAGGAAGGAAGAGCATGAGGCTCTCCCGGATCCTCGTCCTCTGGGTCGCGATCGCGGCTCTCGCGCTGACCGCCTGCACCAATGAGTCCGACAGCGGCGGCGGCGACAACGCGGCCCCCGAG
>DASUYM010000106.1:0-32107 GCA_036377435.1 Propionibacteriaceae bacterium | reverse complement strand
GCCGGCTGGGCCGCAGTCAGAAAGCCCGCGCGGCCTACGACAAAGCCATCGAACTAGCAGGCAACACCGCCGAGACCGCCTACCTGACACGCCGCCGCGACCAGCTGGTGTAGTACCCGTCGAAACCCCGCGCAAGCGCGCGCCCGACCCCGATGGAACCGCGGTCTGGACACCGACCAGCACTACCGAGAGGTGCTGCTCAAGCCGCCGCATCACGGAGCGGGCGACCGGGACGGAACGTTTCGAGCGTGTTGTCTTGGGCTCGTTGTCTAAGGTCACCCGTCCCCCGCAACTGGACAGCCGTGGACGTCACGCGGATGCGGGAGTGTAGCGGGTCGATCTCGCGCCTGCGCAACCCTGCAGCTACTCCCCAGCGAAGTCCGGCGTACGCGCCGACCAACACGAGAGCGCGATACTGAGGAGGCATTTCGTCGACAAGACGCTCAACCTCGCCTTGTGACGCGCGGCGGCTTCTTACGCTCAGTCGGAAGGGGTACTGCACACGCAGGATTGAGCTGAATGCGTTCGTCCACGTTGCGCTCGCGAGCGCGACTTCGATCTCAGCCTTCCTGCGCTCCGCATCGACCAACCTGGTCCGCGTCTCAAGTCGGATCGCACGTGCTTGGTGGTCGCCGACATATCGGGTAGCCCCTTCGGCCTGTAATGACGCGTGATCGAGGAGGCGCGTCGTTTCAGGGCGCCTTGCGGTCCCAGACGAGGTCCAACCTCGCGATAGCACAACTCCGCCGGCACTCGAGCCCATGTTTCTGGCAAGCGAAGTCGGCTGATCTGGAGCGTGCCGAAGGCAGCACCGGCGGGAGTTCTTGCGTCCCCTCGCGCGTCCCTGACGGTCGATCCGAGGAGATGCTGGCTGGCTGGTGGTGGTACCAGGCCTGGTCAGCGGCGGTTTCGCTTGTAGCCCCGACGGGATTCGAACCCGCGCTACCGCCTTGAGAGGGCGGCGTGCTAGGCCGCTACACAACGGGGCCCTAGCCGATGATCATCATTGTCCAGACCGCGGAAGCCTAGCAATTCCCCTTGTCGCAAAGCGAATCAGAAGCATCTGCGCCGCTGGGGTACTAGGACTCGAACCTAGACTAACTGAACCAGAATCAGTCGGGCTGCCAATTACCCTATACCCCACTACCCTCGCCGCTGGGCTGGTCGCACCCGTGCTGGCACAAGGACAAACTTTACTGTAGGCGCACTTTCGGGCCCAAACCGCTCGTTGACGGACACACCTACCTGACCGTCTCAGCCTCGGCGAGGGCCACCCGAGTCCGCAGCTTCATCAACCGTGACAGGGCATACGCCAGCACGGCAAAAAGGGCGAAGCCACCTACATCGAACGCGGCGTCGACCCATCCGATTCCTTTGATCGCCTTGAGCGCGGCAACAGAGGTGGTCAGCCCGGCAATCACATACGCGAACACGTTATTGATCACATGCGCCGCGATGCCGGCTTCCAGGCCGCCGGTGCGCCACACGAGGAGCCCGGCCAGGAGTGCGAAGGCAAGCCGGTCGACGAAGAGCGGCAGGTTCTGTGTGCCATGTAGGAGGGCGAACACCAGCGAGGAGACGACGACGCCGAACCACGCCCGCGGGACCAGACTGCCGAGAGCCTGGAGTAGGTAGCCGCGAAAGAAGATCTCTTCGGCGGCCGCCTGGATCGGCGACGTGAGCACAATCACCACGAGGAAGCCCCAGAAACCCTTCTGAGCGTGGACGGACAGGGGTTCCCCAACGACGGTGGATAGCAGCATGACGCCGTTCAGTACGACCGCGGCAATCGCCAGACATCCGAACAGGTAGCGCCAGCGGACTCTCGGCTGGACCGAAGAGAGCCATCTCGGTCGCATCTGATGCATCATCGCCAGCAGAACCCACGAGATTGGGATCAACGTGGCCAGGCCGAGATTCACGGCCAGCATGCCGAGCGCCGTCTCGAATGCGAAGGCCTTGGCAAAGAAGTCCCGGTACGGCTGGTCCCCGGCCGTGGTCGCCCAGAACACCATGACGAGTGCCTGGCTCACGACCATGGTCACCAACAGAAAGAGCGAGATGCCGAAAACCACGCCCGCCACCGAGCGCCACCACACGTACGATTCGCCGCGCAGGATCTGCGGGTACGCGGCACCGTCGGGCGGCAGGACGCCTCGGTCGGCAACGGGCGCAGGCGGCCTCGACGACTGCCGATTTGCGACGGAGCGAGACTTCGCAGGCGTGGCGACCGGCTCGGCCTCGCCAGCACGCACTGCGGGATTGCCCGACCGGCTCCTGACTTTGGAAGTTGTTCGAGCTGCGCCAGCCGATCTCTTTTGCTTAGTCACGATCTCGATGGTCCGGCATCGGCGCGGCCGCGGCCGGATCCAGCAAACTCCGGCTGTCCTAGTTCTGCCAGCGCTGCAGCGATCCGCGCCAGCGTTGACTCTCGGCCCAGCAGCTCGATCGACTCAAACAGGGGGGGTGAGATCCTACTGCCGGTGATCGCGGCCCGCACCGGGCCGAAGGCAAGCCGTGGTCTCAAGCCCAGAGTGTCGATCAGAGCAGTTCGCAGCGCCGCTTCGACAGAGGCGTGATCGAATTGCTGGACTGCTTCCAGTGCCTCGTAGGCGGCCTTCAGTATCGGGATCGAATCGGTCGATAGACCGGCATCGTGGGCGATCGCGATCTTGTCATCGGGCAGGAACAAGAAGGCGAGCAGCCCGACAGCCTCGGAAAGTGTGTTGATGCGCTCCTGGATTAGCGGCGTTGCGGCGGCGAGGCGCTCCCGCTCAGCGGGCAACGGCGTCTGGCTGATTAGACCGGCTGCGGCCAGGAATGGCACCAGATGCTCTGTCAGCTCAGCTGGGGCGAGCATCCGGATGTGAGCAGCGTTGATAGCCTCGCATTTCTTGGCATCGAACCGCGCAGGGCTTGCATTGACCCGGCGGATGTCGAATGCCCCGACCATCTCGCCAATGCTGAAAACATCCCGGTCCTCGGCGATGCCCCAGCCCAGCAGGGCCAGATAGTTCAGCAGCCCTTCCGGCAAATAGCCCTTCTGCTGGTACTCGGCCAGACCGGATCCCTTGTCCCGCTTGGACAACCGCCGGTTGCCCTCACCGAGCACGGTCGGCAGGTGACCGAAAGCGGGGGTACGGCCACTGCCGATGCCGATCTGCTTCAGCGCGTCGTACAGCACGATCTGTCGTGGCGTCGACGGCAGCAGGTCCTCGCCGCGGAGCACGTGGGTGATCTTCATCAGCGAATCGTCAACCGGGTTGACCAGCGTGTAGAGCGGTTCGCCGTTGCCGCGGACGATGACGTAGTCAGGCACGTGGGCGGCCGCGAAGCGCACCGGCCCACGAACCAGGTCATCGAATGCGATGTCAGCATCGGGTACTCGCATCCGCACAACTGAGGGCATCGACATGGCCTCGAACTCGGCGATCCGCGGCTCGCTGAGGTTGCGGCAGAACCCGTCGTAACCGGACGCAGCGCCGGCCGGCCGCGCCGCCTCGCGAGCCTCGATTTCCTCCCGCGTGCAGTAGCAGCGGTAGGCCAACTTGGCCGCAAGCAGCTTCGTGACTACGTCGCGGTAGATATCGCCGCGCTCGGTCTGGATGTATGGCCCATACGGGCCTCCGACTTGCGGCCCCTCGTCCCACGTCAGTCCCAGCCAGGTCAGTGAGTCGTAGAGGCCCTGGTATGACTCCTCAAGGTTGCGCCCAGCGTCGGTGTCCTCCACCCGGAGCACGAACGTTCCGCCGTAGTGCCTGGCGAACACCCAATTGAACAGCGCGCTGCGTACGTTGCCGACATGCAGGTTGCCAGTTGGCGACGGAGGAAACCGTACGCGCACCTCGTGGGGCGCCAGATCGCCGAGCACAGCCAAGTCGTTACGAGCCCTGGTGTCGCCGATTGTCACTGCTCCGCCTCAGTCGATGTTTCTTCCGGCCGCGCTCCCGCGACGGGGTTGGTGAGGGTGCCGATGCCCTCGATCTCGATACTGACCTGCTGTCCCGGCAGCATGGGCCCGGCGCCTGCGGGTGTACCCGTCAAGATCACGTCGCCGGGTAGCAGGGTCGTGTATGAGGAGATGTAGGCCACCAGCTCGGGAATCTTGAAGACCATGTCACTTGTCGTGCCGTCCTGACGCGGCTCGTCATCCACCGTCGTCCGGATCGCGAGGGCAGCGACCTCGTCGAGCCGCTGATGCGTGGTGATCCAGGGGCCGATCGGACAGAAGGTGTCGTACCCCTTGGCTCGGGCCCATTGCCCATCAGTCCTCTGCAGGTCGCGCGCGGTGACGTCGTTGGCGACGGTATAGCCGAAGATCACCTCAGGCACGCGCGAGACCGGCACTTCCTTGCAAATTCGGCCGATCACCACTGCCAGCTCACCCTCGAAGTCCACTTGGCGACTCGCGGCTGGGTAGATGATCGGTTCGCCGGGGCCGATCACCGAGGTGTTCGGCTTGAAGAAAGTGAGCGGCGTCTTCGGCACCTCCTCGCCCATCTCTGCTGCGTGCGCCGCGTAGTTGCGACCGACGGCGACGACCTTGCTGCGCGGTATCACTGGTGCGAGCAAGCGGACACCGTCGAGATTCCTGCGCTCCCCCGTCAGCTGCACAGACATAGCGATCGGATCGCCGGTCAACACCGACACAGTCTCGGGGTAGCGCCCGCCGTCGCCGGTGAGTTCAACGACGCCGTACTGCGGGTCACCACCGGCGACAAAACGGGCGATGCGCACCGAAGTAGCCTATCCGGCATGGTGACGGCCACGAGCCCATCGCACGCTCCGTTCCACGCCGTCGATCTCATCCGTACCAAGCGTGACGGCGGCGAGCTGAGCGACGCTCAAATCGACTGGGTGATCGCCGCGTACACCGCTCATGAGATCGCTGAGGAGCAGATGTCTGCACTCGCTATGGCGGTGTTCTTTCGTGGCCTGAACAGGCGTGAGGTGAATCGCTGGACGCAGGCCATGATCAACTCAGGTGAGCGGTTGGATTTCTCCAGCCTCTCCAAACCGACCGCCGACAAACACTCCACCGGCGGTGTGGGCGACAAGATCACGCTGCCCTTGGCTCCCCTGGTCGCCGCCTGCGGGGTTGCGGTGCCGCAGCTGTCTGGTCGGGGACTCGGGCACACCGGGGGGACGCTGGACAAGCTCGAGTCGATCCCCGGCTGGCGCGCTTCACTGACCAACGAGGAGATGCTCCGCCAGCTGGTGGAGGTTGGCGCGGTGATCTGCGCAGCTGGGGCTGGCCTGGTACCCGCGGACAAGAAGCTTTACGCGCTGCGGGACGTCACCGGTACGGTCGAATCCCTCCCGCTGATCGCTTCCTCGATCATGAGCAAGAAGCTCGCGGCCGGTACCGCGGCGCTCGTGCTGGACGTCAAAGTTGGCTCGGGCGCCTTCATGAAGACTCTGGAGTCGGCTGGTGAGCTGGCGCAGACCATGATCGATCTTGGTCGAGCCGCGGGCGTGACCACGATGGCGCTGCTCACTGACATGTCCATCCCATTGGGGTTGACTGCAGGAAACGCCTTGGAAGTGGCCGAAGCGATCGAGGTGCTGGCCGGTGGTGGACCCTCGGATGTGGTCGAGCTCACGGTCGCCCTTGCCCGCGAAATGGTCGCGGCCGCGGGACACAATGATCATGACCCAGCCGATCTGCTGGCCTCTGGTGCTGCCATGGACGTCTGGCGTTCCATGATCATCGCACAGGGCGGCGATCCTGATGCAGTGCTGCCGACCGCGCATGAGACCGACGTGATCACGGCGGAGCGGGACGGAGTTCTGCAGACCCTTGATGCGCTGGCGGTCGGCGAGGCCGCCTGGCGGCTCGGAGCCGGCCGTGCCCGAAAGGAGCACGCCGTGCAGCCAGGGGCGGGGGTCGTTCTGCACGCCAAACCCGGCACTCGGGTACGGGCTGGCCAGCCGTTGATCACTTTGCACACCGACACCCCGGAGCGGTTTAGCCGAGCACGCGAAACACTCCAGGGCGCGTACCTGATCGATGAGACCGCGTTTGAAACACGGCAACTCATCCTCGGACGAATCGCCTAACGGCGACGTGCCAGCCTCTCAGCGGGCTATAGCAAGTTCTGACGCTGACAAGTCGGGTACATCGTCGGCGTGAATGAGGCCATAGAGGTAAGCGTCGCAGAGGGCCTCCCACGATGCCTCGATGATGTTCTGACCGACCCCGACAGTCGTCCAGGCGCTGAGGCCGTCAGTGGTCTCGATGAGAACCCGTACGGTCGCATCGGTGCCGTGCCCCTGGTCGAGGATCCGGACCTTGTAGTCGATCAGCTCGAATCTCTCGACTGCGGGATATGCCGGAAGCAATGCATTGCGTACGGCGTGATCGAGAGCGTTGACCGGACCGTTGCCCTCCCCGACCACACGCTGGCTCTGGCCCTTAGCCGTCAGCCGTACGGTGCACTCGGTATCGGTCTCTTGGCCATGCGTCGACTGAGTGAAGACGCGCCAGGAATGCACCGTGAAGTACTCCGACAACTGCCCGAGCTCGCGCCGCAACAGCAGCTCGAAGCTCGCGTCCGCCGCCTCATAGGTGTACCCGGCTGCTTCGGCGTCTTTCACCCGGTCGGTGACCCGAGCCGCGAGTTCGCGGTCGGATAGGTCGAATCCCAGTTCCCCACCCTTGATCTGGATGTTCGCCCGACCCGCCATGTCGGAGACAAGCATCCGCATGTCGTTGCCGACGACGGCAGGGTCGATGTGCTGGTAGAGGTTGGGATCCACTTTGATCGCGCTGGCATGCAGCCCCGCCTTGTGGGCGAATGACGACAGACCAACATAAGGCTGACGAGCGCTTGGTGGCACGTTCGTCACCTCTGCGATTGCGTGCGCGAGACGGGTTGCCTCCCGCAGCGAGCCGGCCGGAAGCAGCGGCCAGCCGTACTTGAGTTCAAGGTTGGCGATCACCGAGAGCAATTCGGCATTGCCGGTGCGCTCCCCGTAGCCGTTCACGGTTCCCTGCACGTGCATGACGCCGGCGTCCACCGCGGCGAGCGTGTTAGCCACGGCGCACCCAGTGTCGTTGTGGGTATGGATGCCGAGCGGGACGCCGATCTCACGTGCGGCCGTCACGATCTCACCGATCCACGGCGGAAGCATGCCGCCGTTCGTGTCGCAGAGCACGACGACCTCAGCACCTGCCTCCGCCGCAGCACGCACCGCCTCCAGCGCGTACGCGGGATTCTCGCGGTAGCCGTCAAAGAAGTGTTCGCAGTCAACGAAGACTCGCTGACCCTCCGACCGGAGATGCTGCACGGTGTCGGAGATCATCGCCAAATTCTCAGACAAGGTGGTGTGCAGCGCCTGCTCGACATGACGGTCATGGCTCTTGGCCACGATGCAGGCGACGGGTGCGCGCGCCTCCCGGAGCGCCGCGGTCAACGGGTCGTCCGCGGCCTTCATCCCCACGCGCCGTGTAAAGCCGAAAGACACCAGCTGAGCGTTCTTCAGTGTCAGTGCTCGGTCGGCCATGGCGGCGAAGAATGCGGTGTCGGTCGGGTTGGCGCCCGGCCAGCCACCTTCAATGAATCCGACGCCCAACTCGTCGAGCAGGCCGGCAATCGTCAGCTTGTCAGCCACCGACAGGTTGAGACCCTCCTGCTGCGAGCCGTCGCGCAGAGTGGTGTCAAAGACGTGGAACTCGGCCGGCTTAGGTCTTGGCTGGGCAGACATTCGGATCCTCAGGTCGGATGGTTGGGGCGTCCTGGCATGAAAAAACCTCCTGTGTGCGGACAGGAGGTTGCGCGCCGGCGGATGCTCAGCGCGCTAACAAATAATCACCACCAGAGACTGCATGCCCAACAGTGTTCCCTAGATCGTGCAAAATTGCCAGCCGATACGCCGAGTTGCCGGTGCATATGGTCGCCAGAGTGACTCGAACGCTGACAACTCGGCGTTTGTCACAGGATGCGGCGGAGCCAGCCATAGGTATCGTCGGCGCGCCCGTATTGGATGTCCAGCAGTTTCTGCCGAAGGGCCAGAGTGGTCTCGCCGCTCTCCCCAGACCCGACTTGGTAGCTCCCGGCGTCGTTCTTCAAGGTGCCGATGGGTGTGACCACCGCTGCAGTGCCGCAGGCGAAGAGCTCGGTCACCTTGCCCGAGCCCACTCCGTCCAGCAACTCGTCGATGCCGATCCGGCGCTCAACCGGGGTCAGCCCAAATTCAGATGCCAGCGTCAAGATCGAATCGCGGGTGACGCCCTCGAGGATGGATCCGGTGAGCTCGGGGGTAACGAGTTCATTCTCGGCAGTGACCAGGTAGACGTTCATGCCACCGAGCTCCTCCAACCAACAGTGCTCTGCGGCATCGGCAAACATCACCTGGTCACACCCCTGGCCAGCCGCCTCTTGCTGGGCGATCAGACTCGCGGCGTAGTTCCCGCCGCATTTCGCCGCACCCGTACCGCCCGGCGCCGCACGTGAATAGGTGGTGGAGATCCAGATGCTCACGGGCTTCACCCCGGAGGCGAAGTAGGGACCAGCTGGACTGGCGATACAGCAATAGGTGACTCGCTTCGCGGGGCGAACACCGAGAAATGCCTCTGTGGCAAACATGAACGGCCGCAGATACAGACTCTGCTCGGGCGCCGTTGGCACCCACGCGACGTCGGCAGCGACCAGCTCTTCGATGCTGCATAGGAAGTCATCAGCCGGCAGAGTCGGAAGAGCGAGTCGGCGAGCTGAGCGGATCAGCCGTTCCGCGTTCCTGTCGTCCCGGAAGGTCCAGATCGTGCCATCCTCGTGCCGGTACGCCTTGAGTCCTTCGAAGACTTCTTGGGCGTAATGCAGCACGGCAGTCGCCGGGTCCAGTGAGAACGGCCCGTATGGGACGATCGCGGAGTCGTGCCAGCCATCGGCAGCAGTCCAGGTTGCTACTGCCATGTGGTCGGTGAAGTACATCCCAAATCCAGGATTGGCCAGAATGGCGCTGCGTTCGCTCTCGGCGCGCGGCTTAGGGTTGGCCCGGAGTTCGAACTGAAGGCTCACATCTGTCGCTTTCGGTCGTGGTGTCGGCCCTGCAGCCGCACCATGCTGCTGGCGGTCACGCTACCGCCACCTCTCTGAGATCTCATCGGTGAACGGCATCCGCGCAGCTACGATGCGCCGGTGACCCACGCGAGTACGACAACCAGCGACGATCTTCGTCCGCAGGCCGGCCGCTCCTTCAATCTGGCTGTCATTGGCGGTGATGGGATCGGCCCTGAGGTGGTCGCCGAAGGACTCAAGGTGCTCGATGCGATCACTGGCCCCAGCGTCTTCACACCCACGACGTACGACCTCGGAGCCAGCCGCTGGCAGCGTACTGGCGAGGTCCTCCCAGACTCCGTGCTGGCCGAGCTTGCCGCCGCAGACGTGATCTTGTTCGGAGCCGTGGGCGCGGCACCTGGCGCGACAGATGTACCGAGCGGGCTGCTGGAACGCGGGCTGCTGTTGAAGCTGCGCTTTGCATTCGATCACTACGTGAACCTGCGGCCGAGCCGGCTGTATCCAGGCGTTCCGACTCCACTGTCCGAGCAGGTGATCGCGGGCCGGCACATCGACTTCGTGGTCATTCGCGAAGGCACCGAAGGCCTGTACTGCGGCAATGGTGGCCTGGTGCGGACTGGCACCCCCCACGAGATCGCAACCGAAGTGAGCGTCAACACCGCGTACGGGGTCGAGCGTGTCATCCGCGACGCATTCGAACGCGCGACCACCCGCCGTAACAAGATCACCTTGGTCCACAAGCACAACGTGCTTGTCAACGCCGGCGGCCTGTGGAGTCGCCTCTTCAACGCGGTAGCCGCCGAATACCCCACAGTCACCACCGACTACCTGCACGTCGATGCTGCCACGATCTTCCTCGTCACTGATCCGGCGCGCTTCGACGTCATCGTGACCGACAACCTGTTTGGTGACATCCTGACCGATCTGGCAGCCGCGGTCACCGGTGGAATCGGCCTCGCCGCAAGCGGCAATATCAACCCGGACCGACGGTTCCCGTCGATGTTCGAGCCGGTGCACGGCTCGGCGCCCGACATCGCCGGCCAAGGCATCGCAGATCCGACCGCGACGATTCTCTCCGTCGCGCTGCTGCTGAATCATTGTGGTCTCCCCCAGGAAGCTGCACGAATCGAGAGAGCGGTCACCGCCGACATCGAGGCGCGTAAGGCGGGTCAGTCTCGAACGACGAGCGAAATCGGTGACGCCATCGCGTCGGCTGTGTAGATGAGGTGCGATGTCGGACTGATGGTCCGACCGCACTGGCCAATCGGTGAGGCAACCTCAGGCGGCGGCAGCCTTGCGGGCCCGCATCTGAAGAATCATGGGTACGACCGAGTGCTCCTTGCGGGCCCGACGACGCGGATGGTCAACGGGCACCTGATGCTGACGATCGGCTGCGACCGTCCATGCGTCCGGATACATGTCGTACATGAGCTTTCCCGTGAATTGTAGGATCTCGACAAGAAAATAGTAGGGCCTCCGACTATCCAGTGCCCATCCATTTAGCAGCTATGTTTCACATCGTGGAACGGGCGACGCGTATTCGCATGGCTGGCAGACTGTTGAAGTGAGCGCTCCCCCCGACCTTCCTGAGCTTGTGATCAGGGCACTGCGCATGTCATTGGAGCGTGGCTACGTCCAGGCGTCTCGGACCGAAACTGGCCGGCTGCTCGCCGCTTTGGCAGCCACCCGAACCGGAACGATCGCCGAATGTGGTACTGGCTGCGGAGTTGGGGCCGCATGGCTGCGGAGCGGAGCGCCGAAGCTTACTCGGGTGATCACAGCCGAACTCGATCCCGAGCTGGCGCACGGCGTCATGGATATGTTCGCCGGTGACGACATCGACGTCATGCATGCAGACTGGAGCAGCCTGGCCCAGCATGCCCCTTTCTCGTTGATCTTCATGGATGCAACCAGTGCAAAGGGCTGGCCTCGCGAGAAGGTCGTCGAGCTCCTCGAGGAAGGCGGCATGATCGTCTTGGACGACTTCACACCCTGTCCCACGTGGCCTCCAGTGGAGGCAGGTCGGGTGGACACCCTGCGTCTGGACTGGCTTTCCGATGAGCGCTTCACCAGTGTTGACGTGATGGTTGCCGAAGACACATCAGTGGTGATCGCCGTCAAGAAATAGCGGATCTGTCGTGCCGCCATTTGTGATCGGATTGATGCCTTAATTTCGTATATCTCGGCTACCCAGTCGGGCATCCTTTGGCTATGGCCAGGAGACGTACTCGGCCTAGATACGACCACCGACACAACACCCTTCATGTGCTCGGTGGTATTGCTCTGATGCTCGCGTCGGTGGCGGTGACATTGGCGATTCTGACCCAGTACGCCGGCGCATGGGGGGTTCCGTACTTCTCGTTCACCACTGATCGCGGCTCGACATGCAAGAACGACTTCACCGGCTACACCTGCTCGCCGATGACCCTCGCCGACATCGAATACTTTGGCGACATCGACCTTCCTGACGACAGTTCGGTAGTCGCCGGCACGTACCGAGCGACACACGATTACCAGATGGAAGCGGTGATCGACGTGCCGGGAGGGTCGGCTGCCCAAGCACTGACCAGCCTCAGGGAGACGTTCGGCAAATGCATCTCTGAGCTTCCCTCCCCAGTGAGCACAGAGGGCATGCAGGACACGTGCGTGATGGCCAACGACGATATCTACAGCGAGTCCGACGAGCCGAGCAGCCGGCTCTACTTGATCGGCACTGGCGTCCGGACGGACGGCACCCGCGTCATCGCAATGGTGATCAAGTCCCGCTGAGCTTTGCTGGGTCGCTCCCGTGGTGGTGCCCGGATCGTATCGGCGGGGGTTGGGGAGAGTTTGGTCGTTTGTGTCCCGTAGGACGTGGTACGGATTCAAGATCTTTAGCCCCGCCGATACGATCCGGGCACCACCAAGTTCGCTTCTCACTAACTTCGCGTTCAGCCACACCCTGCCACACGTCGCGGCGTATCAAGCCGCGGCCTTTCGGCAATCGAGGCACTAGACGACTAGAAGGGGGCGCGGCCCCCGGAGGTCTCAGCAGAGAAGCGCGGGCGGCGGCGAGGCCACCGCGCGAGCGCCCGCACAGAACAAAGCTCAGCGGGCGGCCGTGCCCTCGACGTAGTCGTCGTCGTGACTCTTGACCCATGACATGAGCTCCCGCAGCTCACGACCCACCGCCTCGATCGGGTGCTTCTCCGCGGTCTCTCGGAACGCCTTGAACTCCGGCGCTCCTGCGTCTTGATCATTGATGAAGCGGGCCGCAAACGATCCGTCCTGGATGTCGGCGAGCACGCCCTTCATGCTTTCCCTGACATGGTCGTCGATGATGCGCGGGCCCGACACATAGTCGCCGTACTCGGCGGTGTCGGAAACACTCCACCGCTGCTTGGCAATGCCGCCTTCATACATCAGGTCGACGATCAGCTTGAGCTCGTGCAGGCACTCGAAATAGGCGACCTCCGGCTGGTAGCCAGCCTCGATAAGCGTCTCGAATCCCGCCTGGACCAGCGCGGAAGCCCCACCACACAGCACCGCTTGCTCACCGAACAGGTCGGTTTCAGTCTCCTCGGTAAAGGTCGTCTTGATGCCACCGGCGCGCAGCCCGCCGATCGCCTTGGCATACGAGAGCGCGAGCTCCCATGCTTTGCCAGATGCGTCCTGCTCCACCGCAACAAGGACCGGGACCCCACGGCCTTCGCTGTACTCCCGCCGGACCAGGTGACCCGGACCCTTTGGTGCCACCAGCGCGACGTCGACGCCCTCCGGGGGCTTGATGTAGCCATAGCGAATGTTGAAGCCGTGGCTGAAGAACAATGCGTCCCCAGGTACCAGGTTCGGCTCAATCGCGGCAGCATAGACCTTGCGCTGTGCCGGGTCGGGCGTCAACACCATGATCAGGTCCGCCTCTTCGCAGGCCTCGTACGGTGCAAGCACGCGAAGACCTTGGGCCTCGGCCCGCTCGCGGCTCTTGCTCCCCTCTGGCAGGCCGACGCGTACATCGACGCCGGAGTCGCGCAGCGATAACGCGTGGGCGTGGCCTTGGCTACCGAATCCCAGTACGGCGACATTGCGGCCCTGGATCAAGGACAGGTCGGCGTCTCCGTCGTAGAACATCTCTGCAGGCACTTCGTTGTCTCCCTCGGTATGTGGTCGTGGTGAAGTTAGCGCACGGGGATGCAAGGTATTCCGGCGCCCCGGTTTTTCTGACGTGGCTTGAAAGCGCCCTTCGACCAGCTCAGGACGCATCTAACCGGTGCGCACAGCTTTGAGGCGCTCGGTGCGCTGGTTCCGATCGGTGAGTGACCGGTTGCCGCGTCCCAGAGCAACAAGGCCGGACTGTACGAGCTCACGGATTCCATAGGGCTCGAACAACTCCAGTAGCGCTGCCAGTTTGGCTGGGCTGCCCGTTGCCTCGACAGTGATCATCTCCGAGGTGAGGTCGACCGCCTTGGCCCCGAAGAGCCCGATGATCTCGATCAACTGGCCGCGAGTCTCGGCCGTCGCCTTGACCTTGACCAGGACCAGTTCCCGACGGATCGCGCTCTCCTCCAACTCGACGATCTTAAGCACCTCGATCAACTTGTTGAGCTGCTTGATGATCTGCTCCAGAACGACGTCTTCGACGTTCACCTGGAGGGTGATACGCGACATCTCGGGAGACTCGGTTGGCCCGACAGCGAGCGACTCGATGTTGTAACCCCGCCGGGAGATCAGGCCAGCGATGCGCGCCAGGACACCCGGCTTGTTCTGCACCAGCACGCTCAGTATGTGGGTGCTGAGAACGGTGGCCATCACAGATCCTCATCCCAAACCGGCGCCATGTCCCGTGCGACCTTGATGTCATCGTTGCTGGTGCCGGCGGCCACCATAGGCCACACCATGGCGTCCTTGTGCACGACGAACTCCACCACAACAGGCACATCGTTGATCGAGTTCGCCTTCTCGATCACAGCGTCGACGTCCGCAGGGTCTTCGGCGCGTAGACCGACGCACCCCATGGCCTCAGCCAGCTTCCCGAAGTCGGGGATGCGGTTGGTTTTGAGGTCCGTGTTGGAGTAGCGGCCTTGATAGAACAGGGTCTGCCACTGCCGGACCATACCTAGGCTCTGATTGTTGATCACAGCAATCTTGATCGGAATCCCTTCCAGTGCGCACGTGGCGAGCTCCTGGTTGGTCATCTGAAAGCAGCCGTCGCCGTCGATTCCCCACACGATCTTGTCGGGCTGCCCCACCTTGGCACCCATGGCCGCAGGTACGCAGTACCCCATGGTCCCGAGGCCGCCCGAGTTGAGCCAGCGACCTGGCAACTCCCACGGCAGGTAGTGGGCTGCCCACATCTGATGCTGTCCGACGCCTGCCGCGTAATAGGCATCCGGTCCCGTGATCTCCCCAATCCGTTTGATCACATGCTGGGGCGAGAGGCTGCCATCTTCCGGCTCGTCGTACCCGGTCGGATAGCGCCGTTTGAGGTCTTGCAGATAGCGGCTCCACTCGTCGATCTTGGGCCGGCGTTCGGCTGGCTTGAGCAGGCTGATCAGCTCGGAAATCACCTCCTTGCAGTCTCCGACGATGGGCACATCGGCGACGCGGTTCTTGGAAATCTCGGCTGGATCGATATCAGCGTGGATCACCCTCGCCAGTGGGGCGAAAGTGGAGAGCTGGCCCGTTACCCGGTCATCGAATCGGGTACCGAGCGCGATCAGCAGGTCGCTGCGCTGCAATGCTCCGACAGCGGCGACCGTGCCATGCATTCCCGGCATGCCCATGTTTTGTGGGTGGCTGTCGGGGAACACGCCGCGCGCCATCAAGGTAGTGATCACCGGAATGCCGGTCAGCTCCGCGAGCTCCTTGAGCTCCGACCAGGCGCGAGCCTTCACTACGCCACCACCGACATACAGCACCGGTCGGCGTGATTCGGCGATGAGCCGGCCGGCCTCACGCATCTGCTTGGCGTGCGGCCTACTCACCGGCCGGTAGCCAGGAAGATCAAGCTGTCGCGGCCATTCGAATCGCGTCTTGGCCTGCAGGGCATCTTTGGCGATGTCGACAAGGACCGGTCCCGGCCGGCCTGTTCCGGCGATGTGGAAGGCCGCTGCTATTGCCGGGGCGATATCGGCCGGCTTGGTGATCAAATAGCTGTGCTTGGTGATCGGCATGGTGATGCCACGGATGTCGGCTTCCTGGAATGCATCAGTCCCTATCGCGGCACTGGCGACCTGGCCAGTGATCGCCACGATGGGAACCGAGTCCATGTGCGCGTCCGCGATCGGCGTCACAAGGTTCGTTGCGCCGGGTCCAGAGGTCGCCATGCAAACCCCGACCTTCCCGGTCACCATGGCGTAGCCTTCGGCCGCATGGCCGGCACCTTGCTCGTGTCGCACCAAGATGTGCCGGACCTTCTCGGAATCGAACAGCGGGTCGTACGCAGGAAGGATCGCGCCGCCTGGAATCCCGAATACGACATCTGCCCCTACGCGCTCGAGCGATCTGACCAGAGACTGCGCTCCGGTCAGCTCATCTGCCCTCTCGTTCTCAGACATGTCGGGTCTCCTTGCCCTGGCGATCCCGCCCTTTGGGATCCGTTGTGATGTTACGCCCGCACGCCGCGGGTCCCGCGCCAACAAAAAACCCCCGCTGCCGGGTGGCAGGCGAGGGAGCGCGTCGGTGATGAGCTTAGGCTCAGCCGACACGCTGACGTACGAGGAGGGATCCTCCGGTGTGCACCCGGCCACAATAGCCGCCGGACAGGGCGAGTCAATTCCGACTGGCTGTACGTCTTGCGATCCGGAAGGACGCTCGGATGCCCTAGTGCTCTTGGGACCGACGTAGGGTCGAGGAATGCGACGTACCATCGCCGCGCTCTCCATCCTGGTTCTCACCGCCTGTTCTTCATCGTCGCCCGGCTCGTCGCCCGCAACCTCCTCACCAGTGGATAGCCCGACGTCACCTGTAACGAGCGTTAGCCCGTCTGCAGCATCGCCGAGCGCGACAGCGATCGCTACGCCTACATCAAGCGCGACTCCACGACCGGCCATGAACGCGCGTGCTGCGCTTCGCGACATCGTTCACCTGGCCGCTGACATCGGCCCGCGCGAGGCCACCTCGGACAACTTCGCCGACGCCGCCACGTTCGTCGAGACCCGATTCGAGCGCCTCGGCTACGACGTGCGGCGGACCAGATTCCGGGTACCGTCCGGGACCTCCTGGGGCACGCCAGTCCCCAGCGGCACATCCCTCAATGTGATTGCGGAACCCAAGGGCTTCAAGGCGAACGAACCCCACGTTGTTGTCGGCGCCCATCTCGACACTGTGCCGGTGGCACCCGGCGCGGAGGACAATGCGTCGGGAATCGCCGTGATGCTCCAGCTGGCGGCGATGGTGAGCCAGCAGCCAGCAGCGCTTCCGGTGCAGTTCATTGCATTCGGTGCAGAGGAGCCACGCGGGAGCGGTGACGCACTGCACCACTTCGGCTCGCGGGATTTTGTGGCGGACCTCTCGCGCTCGGAGCGTCGGGCGATCCAGGCGATGGTGTCCCTCGATCGGGTCGGCGTACGCGCCGCGTATGTGCCCGTGTGCACGTCAACCGACCGCGGCAACCAGCTCCGAGATGCGATGCGGGCGGCGGCGCGTCGAGCCGAGATCCGCACCCATGCATGCACGAACTTCGCCAGCGACCACTGGTCGTTCGCAAAGGCAGGCATTCCCGCTGTCCGGCTCGGCAGTATTCCCTACGCGGGCTACCACTCCCGGGGCGACGTACCGCGCGTCGTCGACCGGCGCCAACTCGATCGGGTTGGCCGGACGGTATGGGCGTGGTTGCTGACGCTGAACTAGCCACAGCGTTCGCATGCTTACCGCGCGAACGGTCCGCGGCTGCTGCCCCACGCGTCGTTGAGGATGCCTTTCGCCCGATCTCCCCGCACGAGCCGTGGAGTGAAAACGTCATCGATCACGTACGGCACAGGTTCGACTGCCTTCACGGCGCCGTCCCAGAGCACGATCTCCAAGAAGATGCCCTCACGAGTCTTTGTCTGGAAATCCATGTCGAAGACAAAATTGCCGAGCGAGTGGACCACGACCGCCGACCCAGCCATCTCGTAGCCCTGGACCCAGTGCGGATGCCCGCCGATCACCAGGTCCGCGCCGGCGTCGGCGAAGGCTCGTGATGCGATCCGCTGGCTGGACTCGGGACGATGCGTGTACTGGGTGCCCCAGTGGGTGAGCACGACTACGGCATCAACCCGGCTGTCGAGTGCTCGGATGTCGGAGGTGATCCGCCTGAGGTGCGAGCGGTTCAGCGGCCCGGTACGTGGTGGCATGTTCAACCGATTGGTGCCTGGCCGGGTGCGGGTGGCGGCCGGCGTCTCACCGATGGAGTCGGCGGCCAGGAAGCCAACCCGTACGCCGTCTCGCTCGATGATCACCGGACGACGGGCAGCGGCCAGGTTTCGGCCAGCACCGACGGTCTGGATCCGGCCTGCATCGAAGCGATCAAGGGTCTGCCGCAGAGCGCCATCACCGTAGTCTCCGACGTGGTTGTTGGCCAGGGACAGCAGATCGAACCCGGCCGCCCGCAGCGCGGGTCCGACCCGCGGGCTGGCCGCAAAGGAGTCGCCGCCCTGGGTCGGTGACCCGTCGGCAGACAAGGTCGACTCGAAGTTACCAACCGTGATCTCGGCGCCGGCCAACCGCTTGGCGAGCGGCTTCAACGGCGCCCCAGGGTCAGCACGGTGACGTGCTCCGACCCGGCGCCCGAGCATGATGTCACCGACGGCAGTAAGAGTAGTGACCTCGGGCACCGGGCGAACTGAGCGAATGCGGAGCGGATAGCGCTCGGGATCCCGAAGAGGATGGCGACCACCGACCATGAGCACCCGGACGCGCGCGTCCACAGCATCGGCCGGCACCACACCAAGGACAGTGCTGCTGGCCCGAACGTCACGCAGCACGTCGCTAGCGCGGCGATCCTCGGTGCTGAGTACTTGCATCTCGCCACCCGATTGCCCAATGGCAGACCAGCGGGTCGCTCCTGATGTGATGATCCGACGGGCATCGGCCACCGCCACATCGGCTGTGGGCCGGGTGGCATGGACGACGAGCGCCAGCGGGATTGTGTAATCCACCGAGGGGGCGCGCGAGGCAGGTGCCTCCGTGGCGCTAGACGGGGTAGACCCAGGTGCGGTGGAGGAGTCAACGGCGATCGGAGGCGGCTGCGAGGTGTCGCCCGACGCCTGGCAGCCAGCGAGCAGAATCACGGCCAGCGCGGCCGAAACTGCTCGCGCTCTCATCCGGCCAGCGTAGGCGCCTGTTCAGCGTCAGCGCCTTTCGCGCTGGACGGACTTCTCGATTCCTTCGAGCGCCGCATCCACGGCTGCCTCGACATGTAGCCGCGTGGTTGGGAACAGCGGGACAGGACTGTCGGAAGCAGTGATCAGCAGTTCGATCTCAGTACATCCGAGGACGACGCCATCGGCACCGGCCTGTACCAGACGGCCGATGACTGCGCGATAAACCGAGCGGGACTCCTCCTGCACAATGCCCCGGCACAACTCGTCGTAGATAACGCGGTGCACGTCGGCACGGTCATCCGCATCAGGAACAAGGACTCGCAGACCGTGACTCCTAAGACGATCGCGATAGAAGTCCTGCTCCATGGTGAACGCAGTTCCCAGCAGCCCAATCGTGCGCAGTCCGGCACGGGTCACTGCGGCAGCGACGGTGTCGGCCAGGTGCAGCAACGGAATTGACACTGCGGCCTGGACCTGATCAGCCACCTTGTGCATCGTATTGGTGCACAAGAGCAGCAAATCTGCGCCTGCGGCCTCCAACCCCTTGGCAATGTCTGCGAGCAGCCGAGCGGCCTCGTCCCACCGGCCCGTGACCTGCAACTGTTCAACGTCGGCGAAGTCGACCGACGCCAGCAGGACTCGAGCCGAGTGGAGCCCGCCCAGCCTTGCTTGCACCAGCTCGTTCGCAAGCCGGTAGTACTCCGCGCTGGACTCCCAACTCATTCCGCCGATCATCCCGATCAGCCGCGGCTGCACCACCCTCACATCGCCCACTCTGCCACCGGAATAGCCCGTCGCCGCTAATCACCCCGTGGCTACCGCCTGAGGATCCAGCACGTCTCAAGGTCGTCGGGCGGGGCCCGGAACTGTACGGGTTCCGAGCAAGCGGGCGTGGATGTCGCCAGGGAAGCGCACGGTAAATCGGGTGTCGCCGATCCAGGACTTCAGCTCACTGATCCGCTGGTCTATCTCGCGCCGGCGGGCTGCCGCGACCCGCTCGAAGTAGTGGGTGTGGATCGTTCCGTCGCGGGTCTGGGCCCACGCGCCGACCACACGCCCGTCCACCCACAGGCTCGGGCCGCCGTTGCCGGCGCTGTCAAACACCTCCACAGACGTGCTCGGAAGGTACCAGTCGCGCTGCTTCCAGCCCATGATCGTCGGGTCCAGTCCGGGCAGCACTGCGACCCATTGCTCGACCGGGTCAATCGGCGGATCATCGGCCGCCAGCCAACCTGGGCCGTCGTCCAGTTCGGCCCCCACTGCCCCGCAGTCGGCCAGCGCCTGCTTCGTCCTTGCTACTGTCCATCCCATCCACCACTGCAGGTCGACCGTCGTTGCTGGGCCGAACCGCTGAAGCCACCGGCCGGCTAGCTCGGCGGCCGCCTGCCGCGGGTCGAGGTCACCGAGCCCGCCAGGCAACCAGGACTCGGCGTCGACGTACCGGTAAGCACCGTTGACCCACCTGCTCGGCTGGCCCCGCAGCATCTTGCCGTCGAAACCGAGGATGTAGAGCACTCTGGTGTGGGCTGACTGGACGGCGGCGTACGCCTTGCCTGGGGCGAGCTGCAGCCGCTGGCGCAATGTGGCGGCTCGCTGGCCAATCTCGCGGGCAGTACTCGGGCCATGTTCACGGAGGTCAGCCAGCACCTGCTCCTCCGCCTGAGCCAGCCATCGGTCCGGATCGGCGACTCCGCTGCGCGCCAGGAGCTGACGGGTGCGCCGACGCTCGGTCGCGATCAGGTCTCGAGTCGCCGCGGCATGCATCAGCCGAACCACCGGCGGTGTCGCCACCCACAATGTCCTCCGCATGCCGTGATGTCGTATCAGGCTGCGATCGGTGTACAGCGCTCGCTCCACGGCCCCGACCGATGGGTGCACCATCCGTGCCATCGCCGACAAGAACACGCTCACCGGGTCGCTGGAGTGCAGAGCGACGAGGTCGTCGGCGATCTCGGGAAGGTTGTCGCTCCGGGTACGCGGCAACAGCCGATGCCGTTCGGCCAGCCGAGCCCGCCGTCGTTCAGCGTCGATATGTTCGCTCAAGCCTCACGCCGCCAGATCGCTAGGCGACGCCAGTCGCAGACGTAGCTCAGCACAGGCTGCATAGGTACCACCCATGCAGACGGCCGGAAACCCACGTGCAGGTAGGTTTCGACGCGAGGGTGAGCGATCCCGTGTCATGGCGGTCAGCCGCAGATGGCACCGACGTTGGCCGAGCGGACGAGCTTGACGTACTTGGCCAGCACTCCACGCGGCGCTGGCCGCGGCGTTGGGGTCCAGGCCTCCTGCCGGCGGTGCAGCTCGGCTGCATCGAGGCTCACGTCAAGCCGGCCATTGGCCACATCCAAGACGATTTCGTCGCCGTCCTCGAGTATGGCGATGGGGCCACCGTCCACCGCCTCAGGGGCGATGTGACCGACACACAGTCCTGTGGTCCCGCCAGAGAAGCGGCCGTCGGTGATCAACATGACATCCTTGCCGAGGCCAGCGCCCTTGATCGCGGCGGTAATGGCCAGCATCTCGCGCATCCCAGGGCCGCCCTTGGGTCCTTCATAGCGGATGACGACGACATCGCCGGCGGCAATGGTGCCATCCTCCAGGGCGTCCATCGCAGCTCGTTCGCCGTCGAAGACCCGCGCCGTACCCTTCCACACCTCGGTATCGAAGCCAGCGCTTTTCACCACGGCGCCTTCGGGCGCCAGAGAACCGTGCAAGATCGTGATGCCGCCAGTCGGATGGATCGGGTTGTCGAGTGAGCGGACGATCTTTCCATCCACATCGGGCGGCGCGATCTCGGCAAGGTTCTCCGCCATGGTCTTGCCGGTTACGGTGAGGCAGTCTCCGTTGAGCAGGCCTGCCTCGAGCAGCGCCTTCATCACCACTGGCACTCCCCCGACCCGATCCACGTCGTTCATCACATATCGGCCGAAGGGCTTGAGGTCGCCCAGATGTGGGACCTTGCGGCCAACGCGAACGAAGTCGTCGAGGGTGAGTTCAACCTCGGCCTCGTTCGCAATCGCCAGCAGGTGCAGCACTGCGTTCGTTGAGCCGCCGAAGGCCATGGTGACCGCGATGGCGTTCTCGAATGCCTCCTTGGTGAGGATTTGGCGAGCCGTGATCCCCCGGCGCAGCAGCTCGACCACTGCCATCCCGCTCTTGCGCGCGAAGCCGTCACGGCGACGGTCGACAGCCGGTGGCGCTGCAGAACCGGGCAGCGACATGCCAAGCGCCTCAGCAGCGCTTGCCATGGTGTTGGCAGTAAACATGCCACCGCAGGCACCCTCACCCGGGCAGATGGCCTTCTCGATCTTGGCCACATCATCGCGAGTGATCAGTCCCCTGACGCAGGCACCGACAGCCTCGAAGGCGTCGACGATGGTGACCTCCTTGTCACCGACGTAGCCGGGCATGATCGAGCCGGCGTAAAGGAATACCGAAGCAAGGTCAAGACGAGCTGCGGCCATCAGCATGCCCGGCAGGGATTTGTCGCACCCAGCGAGCAGCACTGAGCCATCCATCCGTTCCGCCAGCATGACCGTCTCTACCGAATCTGCGATGATTTCCCGGCTCACCAACGAGTAGTGCATGCCGTCGTGGCCCATGGAGATGCCGTCAGAGACTGAGATGGTGCCGAACTCCAGCGGGTAACCACCGGCGGCATGTACTCCGTCTTTCGCCGCTTTGGCCAGCCGGTCAAGCGACAAGTTGCACGGGGTGATCTCGTTCCAGCTGGACGCCACACCGATTTGGGGTTTCGCCCAGTCCTCATCGCTCATCCCGACCGCGCGCAGCATGCCACGTGATCCAGTGGCCTCCAGGCCGTCGGTCACTACCCGGGAGCGGGGCTTGATGTCGACACCGTTCCCGGCTGTGGGCTCGATTCCCTCGCTCGTGAGGCTCTCCGGAGTCATGGCGGACAATCTATCGTCGCTTCAGGGGTTAACCGTGGTGGGAATCGGCTGGACACGGGTAGACACGACCAGCTGCCAGGCAAGGCCGACCAGCAAGATCACACCGAGCATCGGGCCAAGATTGGCCACCACCTGTTGCAGGAAGTCGAACTGCCGCTCCCGCCCGCCGCCGTACGGGAGCACTGCGAGTGGCAGACAGACGGATACCCATACCACCCAGAAGCCGCCGACATACCGGGCCCAGCGAGGCACTCCCGAAGAGAGCACCGCCATCGCCATGGGGAGTATCCACACGTAGTGGTGCGTCCAGGACAGTGGCGATGCCAGGCATGTGGTGAGTCCCACGATCGCGACCGCGAAGACCTTTTCGTCGCTACGCCACCAGTGGGCAGCGACCAGGCAGCCCAGCACTGCCAAGACTCCAGCAACGGCGAGGCCCAGCAGAGTTGTGGTACGCGAGGAGTCACCGAGCCGGAAGAACACGCCGAGCAGCGATTGGTTGCCGGCGTACAGAGGCGAGGCCGTGCGGGTGTCACCACCGGACAGCCCGCTGAAGAACACCACCGTTTCCCGGAAAAGCAAAATCGCGCCGATCCCGGTGAAGACGGCAAAACTGATGATCGCGGTAAAAGCCGCCCGCCGCTTGCCGATCAAGAACATGAAGATCACGAAGAGTGCCGGGGTCAGCTTGATCGCCGCGGCCAGTCCGATCAAGATGCCCTGCGGGATTCGCCTCCGGTGCTCGGGCCGGTCCGGCAGCAGGTCGGCAACCACTAGCGCCATCAGGATGGTGTTCACCTGGCCGTACCCCAGTGTCGTGCGAATCGGCTCGACCGCGAGCAGCACTGCGATACCGAGCAGCCCGAGCTTCCAGCCACGTGGGGCGCCGCAGCGCTTCAGCACCGACTGCTGAGCCCAGACAAGGCCGCCTGTCCAGACAACCTGCCAGACGACGTACGGGCCGAATGCGAGCGGCGTCATCAAGATCGCCGCGATCGGCGGATAGATGAAGTAGAGGTCCCAGTCCGGCGTTGTTGTGGCAAAGATGTCCTTGCCAGCCAACATGTCCTTGACCGCGTATATGTAGACCTGCAGGTCGATCGTCGACGGCTCCCAGGGAAACGCCCTACCGTTCTTGATGATGTACGGCAAGATCAACAACGCGACTGCCATCGGCGGTAGAAACTCCACCGCCGCGCGAGCCAGTCGCCGGCTGACCGGTAGGGCGTCCGTTGGAGCTGAACGGGTGAGCAGGGTCACGCGCCCGCCTGGAGCTGCCGGTAGACCAACTCCAACTCACCATCGGGGACGCCACCTGGGTTGACCAGCATGCCCAAACCTGGCTCGTCGGCGTAGCGCGGCACTACGTGCATGTGCAGATGGAAGACTTCCTGACCGGCCGCCTCGCCCGTTGAGGACAACAGGTTGATACCGTCCGCAGCAAGGCGGTGCATCAGCATCCTCGCGACGGCGTCGACCGCCGAAGCGATCTCGGGCAATGAGCTTGTGCCAGTGACGACGTCGGCTATGTGCCGTTTCGGTACCACCAGCGAATGACCGCGATGCCATGCGCCGATGTCGAGAAAGGCCACGGCCCGATCGTCCTCGTAGATCCGTCGAGAGGGCAGCTCGCCGGAAACGATCTTGCAGAAGACGCAGTTGGGGTCGACGTCCCGGGTCTCCGGCATCTCGAAGGGGGTCATGTGATCCTGTTCTCCAGTTCTTTGCCAGCGGCGAAACGACCCAGCTGGGCCGCGATGAGTCGGTCGGCCCGCGGGAAGAATGCGGTGCTTGGCCCGCCCACGTGCGGCGAGATCAGCACACCGGGCGTACGCCACAGCGGGTGCTCGGGCGGCAGCGGCTCCGGATCGGTGACGTCGAGAGCCGCACGGATCCTGCCGGTCGAGGTCTCGGCCAGCAGTGCACCCGTGTCCACAAGCCTGCCGCGGGCGACGTTGACCAGCAGGGCGCCATCCGGCAGCGCAGCGAGCTCCCGGCTCCCGATCATCCCCTCGGTTTCGGGCGTGTGCGGGGCTACGAGGAAGGCGACATCGGCCAGCGGAAGCAGCTCCAGGAGATCCTCGGTGCCATGCACCGCTACCGGCTCAGTACGTGGCCGGCGAGCCACTCGGGTCACCGAGGCAACCTCAAAGCCATCCAACCGGCGCTCGATCGCGGCGCCGATGTGACCATATCCGATGATCAACACGCGCTTGTCGGCCAGCGAGATGCCTAGCTGGAACTCGTCCCAGGTGCCGCTGGGCTGGTTCCGCGCATAGTGATCGAGATGCCGACCGCTTGCCAACGCTAGGGCGACGGCCAACTCGGCGGTACTGGCGTCGTGCACGCCAGCCGCGTTGCACAAGATCACGCCGTCGGGGACGTACGGCAGAAAGTTCTCCACACCTGCAGTCAGGGTCTGTATCACCTTGAGCTGGCTCATCTCGCCGACCCGCTCGAGAACCTCCTCGCCCTTCAGGTACGGCAGCACGAAGAACTCGACCTCGGCAACGGTATCCGGCCAGCTGTCACCATCGGCCCGATAGCAGTCGACGTGGATACCGTCGGGAATGCCGCCGAGTCGCTGCGCCGCCTCCTCCACACTGGCGTACGGCAGCCAAACGACCCGCCTCGTTGCGTGCACGGGCTCAGTGTGCCGCTGTTGGGGCCAGCGCGGCATGGCGTACCGGAAATCCTGCGGCTTCGATCGCGGACTTGACCTCCGCGATCCGCAACGTGCCGAAGTGGAAAACGGTCGCGGCCAAGACCGCATCGGCACCTGCGGCGATCGCCGGCGGAAAGTCCGCAACCCGACCTGCGCCGCCGGACGCGATGAGCGGCACGTCAAGCACGGCGCGTACGGCGCGGATCATCTCCACGTCGAAGCCGCCGGTCGTGCCATCAGCATCCATGGAATTGAGGAGGATCTCACCCACTCCTTGATCAACTCCGCGGCGAGCCCATTCGACCGCATCCAGGCCTGCAGCGGTTCGCCCCCCGTGCGTGGTTACCTCGAAGCCCGATGGCGCCCAGCCCGCGCGGCGAGCGTCGACGGAGAGCACCAGGACTTGATTGCCGAACCGCCGGGTGATCTCCCCGATCACCTCCGGCCGCCGGATCGCCCCGGTATTGATGGCCACCTTGTCAGCGCCGGCGCGGAGCAAGACGTCCACGTCGTCAACCGAGCTGACACCGCCGCCCACCGTAAGCGGAATGAACACCGTCTCGGCAGTCCGGCGCACCACCTCCAGTGTGGTCTCTCTGCCCTCAATTGAGGCTGAAATGTCGAGGAAGGTCAGCTCGTCAGCTCCTTCGGCGTCATAGAACGCGCCGAGCTCCACCGGATCGCCCGCGTCCCGCAAAGCGACAAAATTGACGCCCTTGACGACCCGGCCGGCGTGCACGTCCAAGCACGGGATGACACGAACAGCGACCGTCACGACGAACACTCTAGTGCCGTGGGACCTAAGTCTCTTTACGCTTCGCGCCGCCCAGGCACGCACCTCGCTGCGTTCTCCTCGGTCGACATACGACCCGGTATCCCTCCCTCGTCGGCCTTGCGATGCACGCACCTGAACGACGCCAAGCGCAAAGGAACTTAGGTTCCACGACACTAGATGCAGCAAACGCCGCGCGTCCGAGCCAGCACCGTGCCCCGGATCGCGCGCCGCCGTGCTGAGCCAAGCTGGCGCGCCGCTGTCCTGGACGAGCGAGCGATGAGACATGCTTTTCGTCTGCGAGCGAGGAGGAACGCAGCGGCTGACAAGCGCCGGCCTCAGCGAGCGGAACGAGCATTCAAACAACGGAGCGAGCCAATAAGACACAGCGTTACGCTGACCACCATGCCCGAGCTCGATGAACGTTTTCTTGCGCTGCCGCTAGGTGAGCTCAGCGACGCCGCCCTCTCCAAGGCCAAGGAGCTGGGGTGCAGCCATGCGGAGATCCGTGTAGAGCGGATACGCCAGGCCTACCGCAGCTTTCGTGATCATGCGCTGGAGACCACCGCCGACGGCCAGGTCCTCGGCCTTTCGGTTCGTGTCGTGCATAACGGTGTTTGGGGATTCGCCTCAGACATCACGCTCTCGACCGACTCTGCGGCCCACTTGGCGGAGCGCGCGGTCGCAACCGCAAAGGTCTCCCGTCCGCTGACGCCCGCCTCCGTCGAGTTGGCCGATGAGCGCGTCTATGCCGACGTCAGCTGGGTGTCGGCTTATGAGGTGAACCCGTTTGATGTTGAGGAAGCCACCAAGACCGGCCGAGTCCTGGGACTCAACGAGGCGCTACTTGCGGCGCCGGGCGTAACACACGCCACTGCGATCCTTGGCTATGTTCATGAAAACAAGTACTTCGCGAATCTCGCCGGCACCAGCACTACCCAACAGCGGGTTCGAATCCAGGCCCAGCTGACCGCAGTCAGCGTCGGTGAACATGGTTTCGCGACGATGCGTACCACTGCCCAGCCGACCGGCCGAGGCTGGGAGTACCTGACCGGTACCGGCTGGGACTTCGACGCAGAGGTGGCCGAGATCCCCGAACTGCTGGCCGCGCACGTTGCCGCCCCATCGGTCGAGGCCGGCCTGTACGACCTGGTGATCCATCCCAGCAACTTGTTCCTCACCATCCACGAGTCGATCGGACACGCGACCGAGCTGGATCGGGCGCTGGGGTATGAGGCCGCGTACGCCGGCACGTCCTTCGCAACCTTTGATCAGCTCGGCAGGTTGCAGTACGGCAGCGACGTGATGAATGTGACCGGAGATCGGCTCGTCGACCATGGCCTGGCCACCATCGGCTATGACGATGAGGGGGTTGCCCAGCAGCAGTTCGACATCATCTCCGGCGGCACTCTGGTCGGCTACCAGCTGAACCGGCAGATGGCAGCAGAGAAGGGCTTCGGGCGCTCGAATGGATGCGCGTACGCGGACTCCCCAGGCCACATCGCAATGCAACGGATGCCCAACGTGTCGCTTCAGCCCGCGCCTGACGGCCCCACCACCAGCGAGCTGATCTCCAGTGTCGACAACGGCATTTACATCGTTGGCGACAAGTCCTGGTCGATCGATATGCAGCGCTACAACTTCCAGTTCACCGGGCAGCAGTTCTACAAGATCAACAAGGGCAGGTTGGCCGGGCAGCTGAAAGATGTTGCCTACCAGGCCACGACAACAGATTTCTGGCGATCCATGGAGGCTGTCGGAAACCCGGATACCTACATCCTGGGTGGCGCCTTCAACTGCGGTAAGGGGCAGCCTGGGCAGATCGCCCCGGTCTCGCATGGCTGCCCCTCAGCGCTGTTCCGCAAGGTGAATGTGCTGAACACTCAAGCCGAAGGCGGTCAGCAGTGAACCCCGGCCCGCAGGACCTCGTCGAGCAGGCGCTCAGCGTGGCGACCCTCCCGTGCGTCGTCCGGGTGACCGAGCACGCAGAGGCCAACCTGCGCTGGGCCAACAACGCCTTGACCACGAACGGCGAGATGCGGAGCAGGAGCCTCACCGTAACTGGGATGGCTGAGGTTGAAGGCGGAACCGCGGCGGGCACCGTCATTCAGGAGATTGCCGGAGCCGAGGACGTCGGCGCCGTCGTGGCGGCCGCCGAGCATTTGGCGCGCACGGGACGGCCAGCTGAGGACGCCTCGCCGATGGTTGAGAACTATCCCCACCACGATGTCTGGAATGAGCCACCGGAGACCACGAGCATCGACATCCTCGGGGACCTGGCGAAGGGGCTGGGCGTCGCTTTTGAGAGCGCTCACGCGGCGCGACAACTGCTGTTTGGCTTCGCGGAGCACGGCGTAGCGACGACCTATCTGGGCAGCAGCACCGGTTTGCGGCGCCGCGGCGTGCAGCGAACCGGCAAGCTGGAACTCAACGCCAAGACGGCCGATCTTGGATCCTCGGCGTGGCTGGGACGGACGACCCGAGACTTCTCTGATGTTGATGTTGCCGAGGCAGTTGACGAGCTGACCACCCGGTTGAACTGGGCAAGGACAAAGCTGGATCTGCCTCCCGGGCGCTACGAGACCCTGGTGCCGCCCAGCGCCGTTGCGGACTTGATGATCTACGCGTACTGGACAGCCAATGCACGCGACGCCGAGGAAGGTCGCAATGTGTTCGCCGGCGGGAACGGCACGACCAAGATCGGGCAACGGCTCGCCGAGCTGCCGATCACCCTACTGTCGGATCCGCAGTACCCCGGTCTGGAGACCATCCCGTTTGTCGACTTCACATCCTCCCCCGACGACACCTCCTGGGCGTTTGACGGCGGCTTGCCGATCAATGCGACGACCTGGATCCAGAACGGGGTACTGCGCGAGCTGATCCGCAACCGCGCACACGCTGCACGGACAGGCAACCAGCCGACACCTCCAGCGGACAACTTGATCATGGAGGGTGGTGGCACGGCCAGCCTGCAACAGATGATCTCCACTACGAAACGTGGCCTGCTGCTGACCTGCCTGTGGTACATCCGCGAGGTCGACCCGGAGCGGCTGCTGCTGACTGGGCTCACCCGCGACGGGGTCTATCTGGTTGAGGACGGGGAGGTGGTCGGAGCTGTCAACAACTTCCGCTTCAATGACTCGCCGATCGAGTTGTTGGGCCGGATAACCGAGATTGGCGCTGCCGAGCTGACCTTGTGCCGGGAGTGGAATGACTACTTCAAACGTACGATCATGCCGCCCATCCGGGTGCCCGACTTCAACATGTCGACCGTCAGCCAGGCCTCCTGAGCCCACCTAACGGCTATGGAAGGTCGGCACCAGTCAGGTCGTCGCCCTCATCGGCGTCCACCTCGGGGGCGTAGCTGACCACGCCGCGGCGCATCGAGCGGACCAGCAGTCGCGCGGTGTCACGGAGATCACCCGGACCGGCCGCATCGGCGATCTGTCCGGCGAAATCGGCAACTTGGCGGACCCACCGGACGAAATCGCCGGCCGTCAGATCGCTGCCCTCCAGCACCTCAGCCAGCGTGCGGCCGGCCGCCCATCCGTACGCCGACTCGCTGAAGCCGATGTCTGGTTCGGGTCCTCGCTGCAGCCTCGCGTCACGTTCCACCAGCGATACCTCGTGCCAGATCCGGCGTACCTCGGTCATCGCAGCATTGCTACGGGCATCGGGCATCCGCGGTCGGCGATGTATCTCTTCGGTCCGCCTCGTCTCAAAGACAAGTGACGCCAGGACGGCCGCCAGCTGTGGATGGGTCAAGCCATTGAAGACGGCGGCACGAATGCACTCGGCTGCCACCAAGTCCAGCTCGGCATAGATCCGGGCGAGCATTCTGCCGGACTCACTGACCTGGCTCCCCCCATCCCCGGTGAGATAGCCGAGTGATTCCAGGACCAGGCAGATCTTGTCGAAGTGATTGGCGATGGTGTTGCTGCGAGAGTCCATCCGAGCCTCCAGCCGGGCGCTCTCACGCTCCAGCCGCTGCGCTCGTTCGGCCCATTGCAGATGCGCTTCGCGGTCGGGACAGCTGTGGCAGGGATGGCGCCGCGCGGCGGTGCGAAGCCGATCGATTTGAGCTTGGGTGCCTGGATCTAGTCCGGTTTGCCGGTGACGCATTGGATCAAGGTCAATCTCGCTAAGCCGGGCGCGCAACGCCGCAGCCAGATTCCGCCGCGAGGCGGCGTCCTTGGGGTTGAAGTGCTTGCCGATCTTCATGCGGCCACGCACCAGTGGCGGTGTGGGAAAGTCAGTGATCGACAACCGCCGGACCTGGCGGTCCTCGGTGAGCACCAGGGGTCGCGGCGCCTGATGATCTTGACGAACGCCCGGATCGATGATCACCGCCCAGCCCTGACTCTTCCCACTGGGCACTCGGACGACGTCACCAGGCTTCAAGATCGACAGTGCCTGCAACGCCTCGGCGCGGCGGTCCGATCGCCGCTCCCTGGCGGCTGACGCCTCAAGATCGGCAAGCTCCGCCCGCAAGTCCGCGTACGCCCGAAAGTCGCCGAGCTCGCAGGCCGCCGCGGCCCAGTAGGCCTCGATGGTCTCCTTGTTTCTCTCGAGCGTGCGCGCCAGACCGACCACCGAGCGGTCGGACTGGAACTGTGCAAAGGATTGCTCGAGCAGGGTACGGGCGCGCTCACGTCCGACGCTAGCGACCAAATTGACTGCCATGTTGTAGGTCGGGGAGAAGGAAGACCTCAGCGGATACGTGCGCCGCGAAGCCAGGCCAGCCACCGCCCGCGGATCCAGGCCAGGCTGCCAGAGGACGACAGCATGGCCTTCGACGTCGATCCCGCGACGCCCCGCACGACCGGTCAGCTGGGTGTACTCCCCTGGCGTGATGTCAGCGTGGGTCTCGCCGTCGAACTTGACCAGCTTCTCCAGCACCACGGACCGGGCGGGCATGTTGATGCCCAAGGCCAAGGTCTCGGTGGCGAAGACGACCTTGATCAGCCCACGGACGAAGGCCTCCTCGACGCACTCCTTGAACGCCGGCAGCATGCCGGCGTGATGCGCCGCCACACCCATGCCGAGTGCGTCAGCGAAGCGGTCGTAGTCGAGAGCCTGCAAGTCGCCGTCAGTGAGTCCCGCGACGTGCCGCTCGATGATTCCGGCGATCTCCTGCTGCTCCATGCGGCTCGTGAGCCGTACCCCGGATGCGAGCATCTGGCGGACGGCGGCATCACAGCCGACGCGGGAGAAGATGAACACGATGGCCGGCAACAGCGCTTCCTCGTCAAGCGACTCAACCAGCTCCGGACGGCTCAGCACATGGAACGAGCGAGGTCGACGACCAGCGCCACCGTAAGCGGACCGGTGCGCAGCACCACCGTAGGCGCCACTGCCGTAGTTCACCGTGCGCCGGCCACGCCCACTCTTGCCGCGCGGACGGCGGGCGTCGTCTCGGATGAATCTCGACTCATCCCGCGCAATCTTGATCAGTACCGGGTTGACCTCGGTCTTGCCTTCTCCAGGCACCTCGCGGGCGGTGGGCGCGAGTTCGGCGAACAGGTCATAGAGGAGGCGGCCGACCAAGACATGCTGGTACAGCGGCACCGGCCGGCGTTCGGAAACGACGACTGCCATGTCGCCACGTACCTCTGCCAGCCATTCGCCGAACTCCTCGGCGTTGCTCACCGTCGCCGAGAGCGCCACCAGCTGAATGGAGTCGGCCAGACCGATGATCACTTCTTCCCAGACAGCACCGCGGAAGCGGTCAGCCAGGTAATGCACCTCGTCGAGCACCACATAGCCGAGGTTTGCCAGCGTGGACGACCTCGCGTAGATCATGTTCCGCAGCACCTCGGTGGTCATCACCACGATCGGCGCCTCCGGATTGACCGACGTGTCACCGGTCAGCAGCCCAACGCTTCCGGCGCCGTGGCGCCGGACCAGGTCGGCGTACTTCTGGTTCGACAGCGCCTTGATCGGGGTGGTGTAGAAGCATTTGTGGCCGTTCGTGAGTGCCAGGAAAACCGCGAACTCGCCCACGATCGTCTTGCCAGCCCCGGTTGGCGCGGCTACGAGCACTCCCGAGCCCGCCTCGATGTGCCGACACGCCTCGCGCTGGTAGTCATCAAACGCGAACCCATAGCCGTCGGCAAAGGCTGCGAGCAATGGCGAGGCCTGATTCTGACGGAAGAGCGCATACGCCTCGGCGGGACTAGGCGATTCGAGGTCGGGGTCGGCCATGATGCGGCCCAAGTTACCCCGCACGATCGATCAGCCTTTCGGCACGCAAGGGCGCCCACCCCAAGTCGAACGCTCTCTGCGAGCGGTAGGCCCGCTGGTGATCGGAGGATTGATAAGCGAAACACGCTCTTCGTTTCGCTCAAGGGTGACGACGGCACCAGCTCCAAAGGGCGCCGCGTGAGCAGAGAACGCAACGCTCTGCGAGCGTCGGTAGGCGCCCGCTGGTGACCGGAGGAGCGATGAGCGAAACACGC